>JBNGCV010000003.1:0-65847 GCA_049975465.1 Kosmotogaceae bacterium
TGTTGAGATAGAAATAGAAGGTAAACCATACTACGTAAAGACGAAAGCTCCTTCATTGAGTAACAAGATATTACGTTCTCTTCGTATTGCTCCACCTAAGAATGTTGTTAGGAAAATTCCTTAAAAATAACCTTAAAACATCATAATCCACCAAATGTAGTGACAAAATGTCACGCTTCAAATTTGAGATCCGCTTTTTATGCGTGTTTCAAAAATCCAACTGTCAAACTAAGGATGCCCAAGACCCCAGACTCCAAACCCGATTTTTGATGTTTATCCACCGTATACGCGAATCCATGCCTTTACCTGGAATGCATATCCGTCAGTTCTTTAGACGCATATCCGGCTGTCCCCCAAAGCGCATATCAGTGTCTTTAAGGAGTTTGTCGTCCCCTAGGTCCTTCTAGGTCTCTCGGAGCATCGTTTTGCATTTTTTGAACTTCCGTACAATGCACAACCTACTCACGTACAACGTTTTTTGATTTTGTGGAGTCTTGCGTCTATGATCTCAAGTATCGACCTTGAGTCTTTGTTATTTATATTATGTTTTAAGGAAATTTTTTTGAAATACAATGTTCTGGTAAAATTGAAGTATCGATAATTGGGAGTTGAGTTTTTTGGGGGAAACCAACAGTGCAATCATATTTTACAATCGTGATTTAGATGAATTAAAAAAGATGGTAAATGAGCATAGTTCAAATAGGTTGTGTTTAATTGATGGTAAAGGTATGGAAGATGTATTAATTAAGAATATTATAAACAATGAATTAAAAGATGTTGATGATTCAGACACTAATTTTGCAGAAGGCAATTCTTTTATAATCTTTCACAACGTAGATGGAAAAACTATAAATGATGTAATAAAAAATATTAGATTGAATAGTGAGGCATGTATTTTTGCAACAACAACCGAAACAAATTTGAACTGGACTTTGAAGGAATTATTATCGGAACTTATTCAAGAACACAAAAGATTTGGTCATTAGTATTTTGTAAAAAGAAGAGGAGTAAATAATGGAGAGAAAGTGTAGAAAGCTTAACGAATTTTCCCAGGTTGAAGCAATTGAATTATTAAATGAAGTTTTCAATGATTATGTTTTACCGCTTTCATGGAATTTGGATTCTTACAAAAGGGATATTGAAGAAAACGGTATCTCTGAGTCTGATTCCCTTGTTTGTATTGTAGATGGCGAAAAGGCTGGGATAGCATTATTGGCGTTTAGAGAATCACGATGCAGGATTTATTTGATGGGTGTAAAAAAGAAATACAGACGCGCAGGAATTGGATTTCAGTTGGTGGATGACATTTATGAAGTATGTAAGTGGAATGGTATAAAATCTCTAAGTTTAGAAATTCCGGCAAAAGATGAAAGAGCAGTCAAATTTTATTCAAAATATGGTTTTAGAGAAAAGAGGAAGTTGTTTTCTCTATATAAACGTTTAAAAGAAACTGTCAGCAATAACATTAAGCTGGTTGAAAAAAATATCGGAGAGATAGTTCCAGTAGCGTTTGAAGTTCAAAATCGTTTTAATCGAAAACCTAACTGGAAAGGAGAACCAAAACATTTCACATTACTTAAAGGATATGAAACCTCACTGATAAAGAAAGATTCTGATTATATTGGATATCTTATCTGGGGTGAGAAGGATAGGGTTGTTTATATTATCGATATGGGACCTTATAAAAAGTATGATTATAATGAATTAATGAGCTGTGTACTCACCTATTTTTCTGGCTTCGAAAGTGTGCTTTTTCCTTCGATCCCTGAAAATGATCCCATTTATAATGTGAGTTGTGAATTAGGTTTTGAGATTGCTCTTCTTCAATATGAAATGACTTACAAAATACATTGAGGTGATCTATGAAAATAGTAAGAAATATTAAAGAGATGACTGAGATCTCGAAAGAGATCATTTCAGATAGAAAAACTCATGGACTCGTTCCAACAATGGGCTATCTACATAAAGGGCACCTTTCGCTTGTCAGGCAGGCTGTGAAGGATAATGACTTTGTAACTGCCAGTGTTTTTGTTAACCCCACCCAGTTTGGTCCTAATGAGGATTTTGAATTATATCCAAGGGATGAAAAAAAGGATGTTCATTCACTTCAGAAACTTGGTGTTGACTATGTATTTGCTCCAACAGAGAGAGAAATGTATTTTCATGACCATTCGACATATGTATTGGAGAATGAGTTATCGAGAGTACTATGTGGCAAAAAAAGGCCCGGGCATTTTAGAGGTGTTACAACAGTTGTATCAAAATTGTTTAATATAATCAAACCGACAAGAGCATATTTTGGCCAAAAGGATGCTCAGCAATTCAGGGTAATAAGAAGAATGGTTAGAGATTTGAATTTCACTGTCGAATTGGTTGAAATGCCTATTGTAAGGGAAGAAGATGGATTGGCTATGAGTTCAAGAAATATCTATCTTACCAGTGAACAACGCAGAGAAGCACCTTTGATTCATAGGGCATTGCTAAAGGGGAAGGAACGCATTAAAGAGGGCAAAAATGATGTGGGTGAAATAAAAGATGCAATTAAGAAGATTATTGGTGATAGTGAGTATATCAAAATTGATTATATAGAAGTTGTGGATGAACAAACATTGAATATCTTGGATAAAATAAATGATGCAAAAAGTGATAGTGTAATAATAGCCGTAGCTGCTTTTGTAGGTAAAGCCAGACTTATTGATAACGAAATCGTTGATCTAAGCAGTCCTTAAAGTTCTCTAAAATATTCCTTATGGTAATTAAGTAAATATTCTAAAATAGTGATACCATCTTTCGGAGATTCGTTGGTTATCATTTTTATGAATTTATCTTTGTCAACTGAAGCTATCTTAGCTGATGGATTTGCTATAGCTGTAATATCCCATTTATTTCGTAGCATAACCTGTATCTCTCCCAGAGATTTTCCAGCTTTTAGCTCATTTAGTTTGAATAAACCAACATGATGGTTTTTCATCAGATTAACGCTTCCAGAAAGCACAAAAAATATTTTTTTTGCAGCTCTGTCTTCTTCTGCATAAACATGTTCAGTATCTTCAATTTCTTTTTGATTATCAGTTTCTGACTTCAAAAGTTTTAGGAATTCTTCACTATACTTTGGGAATCCGTAAGTTAAAGAAAAAGAAGTATCACATATTTCAAAAAGATTAAATAACTGGCGAACATATTTGGATACAACATCATTTTCAGAATCAATGAGTTGTATCATTAAATCTGCTGCTTCACTTAATTCTCCAGCGCCCATTTTTCCAAGCGCTAGGAATAGCTTAACGGGCCTTTCAAGAGGAGAATTGTGGTATTGTTCAAGATATGAATAGAACATTTCTATGGAAGAATTATATTCTTTTTTTTGCATTTGCCTTACTGCTTTACGGTAGAGGGGTTTTTCTCCAAAAAGAAGGGGAGGATATTTTTCCAAAAAGAATTGTTTCTTTCTTATTATTTGAGCCATTGTTTCTTCAAAGGTACGTATAGTTTTATCACATTCTTCGTGGTAATTTTCAATTAATTCTATTGTTTTATTAAGAGCTTTTTGGAGTAACCGTGTGTTTGCTACTAAAAAATTGAAAACTTCATTTTTATTAGCTGAAATTAGCACAGTTTTACCAACTGAAAATCCATCTCCAGTAGATTTTGATGTTACCAAGCTCAACGGATCTACCAGATCTCCTGAGATATAGATTTCATCATCTAAGTTACACTTTACGATCACTCCACCACTCTTTACAAAGTAATACGTATAGATATCTTGACCTTTTTTGAATATTTTTCTATCAGGGTCAAGAACTAATTCTTTCACACGTTCACCTCTCACAAAAATACCCGCAATAAATAACGGGTAATATTTTTTATGTTATGGTTGCACTTATTTCGTCAACACCCATCTCTACAATAGTTTTTGTATCTCTCGCAATCACCAATTCTTCATTAGTTGGTATAATCAGCACTTTAACATGAGAATCTGAGGTTGTTATAACTTTTTCACATGCTCTACAGTTGTTTGCTTCTTCATCAAGTTTTACACCAAGATATCCCAGGTATTTATTTACAACATTTGAGCGCAAATATGGACTGTTTTCTCCAACACCTGCAGTAAATGCTATTGCGTCAACACCATTCATTGCTGCTACATATGCTCCAATATATTTGGCAATTCGATATTCATATATATCATGAGCGAGTTTACAAATTTCTTCATTTTTCATGGCTCTCTCTTCAATTTCTCTCATATCGCTGAACTTTCCTTTGGTGAGTCCCAGCATCCCACTTTTTTTGTTTAGAACGGTATTTACTTCTTCAGGAGAGAGATCAAGCTGCTCCTGAAGAAATGTAACTATTGCTGGATCAATATCTCCCGACCTTGTGCCCATAACAAGTCCCTCTAATGGAGTTAACCCCATTGATGTATCAACTGATTTGCCGTTTTTCACGGCAGCTATAGAAGCTCCGTTACCAACATGAACTGTGATGAACTTTGATTTTTTGATATCCATGCCAAGTAATTCTGACATCCGCTTTGCTACATATCTGTGACTTGTTCCATGAAACCCATATCTTCTGATTCTAAATTTTTCATAATACTCGTAAGGAAGTGCATAAATAAATGACTGCGGAGGCATTGTTTGATGAAAAGCTGTGTCAAAAACACCAACCTGTATTGCATCAGGCAATAATTCCATTGCGGCTTTAATACCCTGAATGTTTGGAGGATTATGTAAAGGTGCAAGAAAGGCGTTTGCTTGAATTTCTTCTATTACCTCGTCGGTTATTTTTACAGAAGACGCAAATCGTTCTCCTCCATGAACGACTCTATGTCCAACAGCATCTATCTCTGACAAATTCTTGATAACCCCTGATTCTTCATCTGTCAGGGTTTCAACTATCATTTCGAGTCCTTCTTTATGATTTTTAACATCTTTGTTGACTACAAATTCTTCACTGTTTTTCTTGTGTTTTAAACGGGATCCATCAATACCAATTCTTTCGAGTAAACCTTTAGAAATTACTTTCTCGTCACCCATTTCTATCAGCTGATATTTGATGGAAGATGATCCACAGTTTATGACCAGAATTTTCACAAAGGCACCTCCAATTTATTCAAGCTTTTCCAGAACAACCCAACAACCTCATACGTTCCTGAACAACTTTCTTTACATAAGTTTTTGGTGTTTTGAAATATTTTCTGGGGTCAAATTCTGTAGTATTATGTTTTAAGAATTCTCTTAAACCTGCAATATATGCCATTCTTAGATCTGTATCGGTATTGACTTTGTTGATTCCAAATTTAACTGTTGTTTCAAGTATATTAGAGGGTACCCCTTTTGCCCCTTTGAAGTCAGCTCCATACTCCTCAGCCAGTTTAACAACTTCTTCTGGTACACTTGAAGCTCCGTGAAGAACAAGTGGCATGTCAGTCAAAGACTTAACCTTTTTGAGTCTATCAAAATCAAGCTTTGCTTCTCCCTTGAATTTAAATGCACCATGGCTTGTGCCTATTGCTGGTGCAAGGAAATCAACCTGGGTACGCTCAACAAATTCCTTTGCCTCCTCAGGTACAACAAGTGCTGCCTCGCTCTCATTTACCTCTACATTGTCTTCAATACCTACCAAACGTCCCAGTTCTGCTTCAACAGAAACACCAACAGAATGAGCTATTTCTACAATTTTGGCTGTTTGCTTTAAATTCTCCTCAAAGGGATATTCAGAGGCATCGATCATTACTGAAGAATAACCAGCCTTGATAGCTTTGACAATAACATCAAAATGTTTACCATGATCAAGATGAAGTGAAACAGGGATATCAAGACTTTCAGCGTAAGATTTTACAAGATCGACGAAAAACTTCGCTCCCCTATATTGATCACCATTTCCCGCGTATTTCAATGCCCCTTCAGAAGTTTCAATTATTACAGGAGCGTTTTCTTCAATGCCAGCTTCGATAATGGCATGAAAAAATTCAAGATTGTTAATATTCAGGGCAGGAACTCCATAATAATTCTTACTTGCCTTTTCTAGAATTTCCTTAGTATTTACATATGACATTTGAGAAACCTCCTTTAAAGAATTATAACATTACGCAAAGATAAGTTATTATGTTGATTAGATCAGACTCCATCTTCCTGCAATTTCATAAACTTTTCCTTCTAGTTGAAGCTTTGTAAGTTCATTTAATATTTCATTGTACTTCAATTTCGTTGCCATCAAAATTTCATCAAAGTGAGCTGGTCCGTTTTCTAAGATATTAATTATCTTTAGCGCATTTTCGCTGTAATTGTCTTCTGTTAAAACCGTATGCAATTCATCGTATTCTTCAAGAATATCCTCAACAGAAGTAATCAATTTAGCTCCATTCTGAATTAGCCAGTTTGTTCCTGAGGAGTTTTTCCTTCTTATATCTCCTGGAATTGCAAACACATCTCTCCCGTTGTCTAGAGCAAAACGGGCCGTTATTAATGAACCACTTTTCTTTGTAGCTTCAACAACAAGTACTGCTTTAGATAAACCTGCAATTATTCGATTTCTTCTTGGAAAATTGTGTTTGAGAGGGGGTGTTCCAGGAAGGTATTCGCTCAATATACATCCTTTATTAGAAATTGATTTAAAAAGATCTCTGTTGCTTGCTGGATATATTTTATCAATACCACATCCCAAAACTGCTACAGTATTTCCGTTCCCTTCTAAGGCACCTTTATGAGAAGCTCCATCAATCCCAGCGGCCAAACCGCTTATTACAGTAATATTGAAATTTACGAGTTGTGATGCAAAGGAAAAGGCTATATTATATCCGTAAGCTGAGGATTTTCTGGATCCCACCATTGAAAGGTTTTTCATGCCATCTATAATATCTATATTACCTTTATAAAACAAAACAGGTGGAGGAGAACCAACTTCTCTTAGTAATTTCGGGTAATTATCATCAGTGATAACTATATAATTATAAGCATTTAGATATTGCTCAACCTTTTTAATGTTGGCGTGCACCTTTTTTTGTTTTGCTTGAGGAATAAAAGGTAATCTACTTTCCATAAAGTCGCTAAAAGTTACTTCTTCGTCTATACATTTGCTGATTTCTTCAACAGTTAAATCGCCCGATAATGTAAGTAAAGCATATTCTTTTCTATGCATTTTCCTACCTCTTTACAAAATGAATGAACTCAGATCCTCATCTGCGGCTATGTCTTTGATTTTTGATAGAACATATTCTCTATTAATCAGTATTTTACTCTCATCAACATCTGGAGCCTCATAAGAAATATCTTCCAGAACACGTTCAACAACTGTGTAAAGTCTTCTGGCTCCGATATTCTCTATTCGCTCGTTTAGATTATGTGCGGTTTTTGCTATCTCTTTGAGCCCGTCGTCTGCAAATTCAATACTGATAGCTTCCGTTTCAAGTAAAGCTTTATATTGCTTTGTTATGGCATTTTTAGGTTCTGTTAAAATACTATAGAAATCCTCTTCTGTCAGATTGTCAAGCTCTACTCTTATAGGGAAACGTCCTTGAAATTCAGGAATAAGATCCGATGGTTTTGATATATGGAAGGCGCCAGAAGCAACAAAAAGAATGTAATCTGTTCTAACTGTTCCATGTTTTGTGTTTACCGTTGTACCCTCGATTATTGGCAACAGATCTCTCTGAACACCTTCTCTTGATACACCGGCTCCCTCACTACCTGATTTTGCGGTTACCTTATCTATTTCATCAATAAATACAATACCTCTATTTTGAACTCTATCAAGTGCTTCTGAAACAACTTTATCCATATCCAGAAGTTTTTCAGATTCAATGGGTAATAGAATTTTTCTAGCTTCTGAAATTTTAAGTCTTTTTTTCTTCCTTCTCTTTGGGACCATATCTCCAAGAATATTTGACATATCAATGCCCATGTCTTCCATGCCTGGAACCATTACCATTGGTTTGGATTTATCTTCAACTTCAACTTCAATTTCATAGTCTTCCAGTTCACCAGCTCTCAATTTTTCTCTGTAATGTTCTCTTTTTTCTCTATATTTTTGGGCTTCTTCAGAACTCATTTTTTGTTGGGGAGTTCCCTGGAATAAATCAAATATGTTTTTCGGTTGATTTCTTTTCTGAGGGCCTTTTATCAATGCATCAAGTATTCGATCTTCAACAAGAACCTTTGCCTTTTCTTCTACTTCTTTCATTCGTTCCTGTTTAACCATATTAACGCTCATATCTGTGAGTTCTCTTATCATTGATTCAACATTTTTTCCTACATAACCAACTTCAGTAAAACGTGTTGCTTCAACTTTAATGAATGGAGAATCTGAAAGTTCAGCCAGTCTTCGAGCAATTTCAGTTTTTCCTACACCTGTTGGCCCCATCATTAAAATATTCTTTGGAATAACATCTTTTTGAATATCTTCGCTGAGTCTCTGCCTTCTGATTCTATTTCTTAATGCAACTGCTACAGCCTTTTTAGCCTCATCCTGACCTACAATATATTGATCAAGCTCCTGAGCAATTTTTTTAGGAGTAAGCTGATTCAAATTTTTTGGCATTTTTACACCTCCAGTGTTTCTATTGTGAAATGAGAATTTGTATATATGCAAATCTCACTCGCTATTCTCATTGATTCTTCAGCAATCTCTCTTGCACTTAGTTTGCTGTGTCTCATCATAGCTTTTGCAGCGGCGAGAGCATAGGAGCCTCCTGAACCTATGGCAATAATATTCTCATCGGGTTGAATAACCTCTCCGCTACCCGAAACTAAGAGTATATCTTCTTTGTCAGCTACAATTAATAATGCTTCAAGTTTTTGAAGTATTTTACTTGTTCTCCACTCTTTAGCTAAATTTACAGCTGCTTTGATCAATGTTGAGTTACTCTCTCTATATTTCTCTTCGAATTTTTCCAATAGCGTCAGGGCATCTGCAACTGATCCTGCAAATCCCGCAAGAACCTTTCCATCTCCTAATTTTCTCACTTTCTTCGCAGATGCTTTAATAACTGTATTGCCAAAGGTTATCTGTCCGTCTCCAGCTATTACTATTTGATTATCTTTTTTTACCACAATGATTGTTGTTCCGTGAAATTGTTCCATGAGTTCACCTCCAAATTGGCTTATTTTAAAGCTTCTTGAACAATCACGTCGATTAGTTCAACAAAGTTCATACCTTCAGCTCGCGCGGACAAAGGTAAATCGCTTAGATCAGTCAGTCCAGGAATAGTATTGACCTCTAAGAAATAGAATGTATTGTCCTTCAGAATCCCATCAATTCTAGCGAAGTGTCTACATTTCATTCGCTCAAAAATTTCCTTTGACTTTTCAATTAGTGATTTTTCTATTTGAGTTCCAAGTTCTGCTGGAACACTGAAGCTTGTCATTCCCGCTGTATACTTTGCTTCATAATCGTAAAATCTTTTTTTTGGTTTGATTTCTAATATTGGTAGAACCAGTAGCTGATTGTTTTTTTCAATTATTGAAATAGATAATTCACGACCTTTAATGAATTTTTCAACAATCACTGTTTCATATGAATTCAATGTTTTATTTATTGCTTGAAACAATTGTTCTTTATTATCAACTATGCTTACACCAATACTTGATCCTTCCTCAGAAGGTTTTACTATTGCTGGAAAAACCTCCCATTTTAGTGTTTCTGTTTTCTGATTTTTATTAAAGATGGCACCTTCAGGAAAAATTACATGTTCTTTTAGTATATTGTATGTAAATGCCTTATCAAAACAAATTGCGCTCGAGAGTACTTTAGAACCCGTATATGGGATATCAAGGGAATCAAGATATCCTTGAATTTTTCCGTCCTCACCATATCTTCCATGCAATGCAATAAATACAAGATCGTTGCCAGAAAGTTCAGACAATCTATGTGCATTTTCTTTTTTTAAATCAAAACCTTTTACTGTATGTCCAAGTTTTTCAATTGAGTCGATAACATTTGACCCACTTTTCAATGAGATTCCTCTTTCACTAGAAAAACCACCAAAGACAACTGCTATGTTACTCATAATCTTCACCTTTTAAAGCACTGGAGCTGAACCTCTTTTTACATTTTGGGCAGTAATATGTAACACTGCCGTCTTTCCGTTTTCTTTTGAACAAGGTTCCGCCGCATTGAGGGCATTCTTCCTTGCTTGGTTCATTCCAGTACATTTTACCGCACGAAGTACATTTGAAGTAGGTCTTCCCTTTTTTACTTCGCATTTTTTCAACGATGCCACCGCATTCGGGGCATGGACCTTCAGCTCTCACATTTCTCGTATATTTGCATTTGGGGTAAGCTGAACAGGCAATAAATTCACCGTACATTCCACGTTTTTTTACCAGCGGAGCACCACATTTAGGACATTTTTCATCAAGTTTTGCATCTTCTTCACACTCTTTCAAAACATCATGAAGGATGACAGTATGGTCATCAATTGGTGCAAATATATTCATGTCAATTGATTTCTTTTCTTCGCATTCTTCGCATTTTAAGTAGCCCCCATAGCGACCAAAGACAAGTTTAAATTTCCCACCACAATCACATTTAACATCTGTTGAATACTCTAGTTTGATTTTCCCCTTACTCATTGATTCCTGTACTTCATTCAAATCTTTTGAAAAGCTATCGTAGAAACTTTCTACTGATTTTTTCCAGTGTAGATTGGCTTTTTCAATTTCATCCAGTTCTGCTTCAAGTCTGGCTGTGAAATCCTCATCAATGATATCAGGGAATTCCTTTATTAAGAAATCTGAAACAACGCTGCCAAGTAATGTTGGTCGTAGCTCTCTACCCGCCTTATTAACGTAATTTCTGGTTAAAAGAGTGGAAATAATGGTAGCATAAGTTGAAGGTCTTCCTATTCCTTTCTTTTCGAGATTTTTCACAAGGGTGGCTTCACTGTATCTAGAAGGTGGTTTTGTTTGAGTTTTTTCACCTAAGAAACCATCTGGAACGATTTTTTTATCTTTTTTTGCGTCCATTTCTTTTGAGGATGAAGTTTTATTCTTCTTGCTAATAATTTCATGTCCGGGAAACACTTGCTTTTCAAATGTGTGAAGAAATATGTATTTCTTTTCCGTGTCAGCTATTTCAACCTTCGTAATCTCATAAACAGAATCGGTCATTTGAGATGCTATAAATCTATCCCATATTAGTTTGTATAAACGGTAGTGATCTCCCTTAATGAGTTTTCGTTTTTTAATTTCTTCGGGACTAAGGTCAACATATGTTGGTCTTATAGATTCATGTGCATCCTGAATGTTCTTGCCCTTTTGCTTTCTTTGTTTTTTTGTTCCTATATATTCATCACCATAATTTTCCTTAATGAATTTTCTGGCAGCATTTTTAGCTACCTCTGAAACTCTTGTAGAGTCAGTTCTCATGTACGTTATGAAGGCAATATTTCCCTCAGGAGTTTCTATTCCTTCATACAATTGTTGAGCAACCCTCATAGTTTTTGAAGCACTCCATCCTAGTTCATTTATTGAGAATTGCTGTAGTGTAGAAGTAATAAAGGGATTTGGTGGTCTTCTTCTGCTTTTTGATTTTTTTACACTGGCTATGTAGTATTCCTTTGATTTTAGTTTTTCTAATAACTCATCTTTTTCTTTTTCGGAAGTGACAGATTTCTTTCCAAATTTCTTCCCGTTAATTTTGTCAAGAGGAATCTTTTCATCGGCATATTTCATAAATATTTTGTAGTATGTATGAGGTTTGAAATGGAATATTTTCTTCTCCAGCTCAACGGTCATTTTTAATGCTACTGACTGCACTCTTCCAGCACTTAATCCGCCTTTCATTACTTTCCATAAAAGAGGACTAAGTTTGTAGCCAACAATTCTATCGAGAATTCTTCTCGCAACCTGAGCATCAACTTTATTGTTATCAATTTTCTGTGGTTCTTTCACAGCATCAAGTATTGCATTTTTGGTAATTTCATTGAAAATAATTCTATTTTTTTTGCCTTTAGGCAAATTAAGTAATTCTGATAGATGCCATGCAATTGCTTCACCCTCTCTATCCATATCAGAAGCAAGCAAAACACTTTTATTTTTTGCCTTCTTTTTCAATTCACTGACAATTTTCTTTTTATTCTTAACGACTTCATAAGTAGGTTCAAATGTTTTGAGATCTACACCAAACTTGGAATTTGGCAGATCCCTAACGTGCCCCTTTGATGAGGTTACCTCGTAATCCTTTCCAAGATATCTTGAAATGGTTTTCGCTTTTGCTGGAGACTCTACTATAACCAGTTTTTTTGCCATAAAAATCACCTCAATTATTAAATCTAGAAGTTTTCATCGCGGTTTTTCATGAAGATTCTTCTGTTAAGGTATTTATCGTAATTACTCCAATTGTTATCACTACTACTGTATTCTCTTGATTCTATTTCTCTAAATTGTGCCATCTTTGAATCAAGATTATCTGCCATATGTAATACCATTGCTTCTGTTGTTTTGGGTACTACCGGTGAGCCCCATTCCATTTCCCCGTGATGTGAAAGTATCAAATGTTTTATTTCAGCAAGCAAGAATGAGGGAAAGTCAGGTATTTTACTTACGTATTTGGTGACCAATTCAATACCCATAGCTATATGTCCAATTATTTCACCAATGTCAGTTTTTTCTATTCCTGACGATGATAGTGTATATTCTTTGGTTTTACCAATGTCATGAAGTAATGCTCCAGAAATAAGAATATCTCTATTTATGCATTCAGAATTTTTCTGTGCCAGATAATCACATAATTCAGCAACGGAAAGAGTGTGTTCGAGTAAGCCACCTTTATATGCGTGATGGATTTTTACTGCTGCTGGACACACTACGAAGTTTCTCACAAAATCTTTGTCTTCGATGAAGATCAACTTAAGTAAACTCTTCAGGTAATCATTACCTAAACTATCAATTAAATCACATAATCTGTCATACATTTCAGATATATTCTTTTTCGTTACTGAAACAAACCTTATGGGATCATAAGATTCTTCATGAAGTATACTTATTCCATTATTTGGATCAAGATTCAGCTGTAACCTTTCATTAAAAACAACTATTTTTCCTTTTACCCTAACCACTGTTCCTACATCAATTTTTTCATCGTTGTACTCTGCATTGTGCCAATCTACAGCTCTTATTGTGCCAGTTCGATCAGTCAGTGTTAGTAGTAGAAATTTGTTTCCGTCTTTCGCTTCCTGCAATCTTTTTGAAATAACCTTCACATCAGTCTGTATAATCATTCCTGGTTTTAATGATGCGACAAAAGGTTTTTTATCACCAAGTCCATTTTTTGCATTAAACTGTTTTGAAATATCGCTTCCAAGTATATCTCTAAGTTTCATCAGAAACTCCCCTTCCTTTTGTAGATCCTGGGAACCCGTTTCGTAATAGCACAGGTAACTTCATAATTGATTGTGTTAAGTAAACCAGCAATTTCTTCAGCAGAAATACCATTTTTTCCCTGTTTTCCAATTAATACTACTTCGTCACCGGGTTTTGGTTGTTCACTTAGATGGCTAACATCTACAACAAATTGGTCCATACATATTCTTCCTAAGATCGGACATTTTTGGTCTTTTATTAAAACGTTGCCTTTGTTTGATAAACCGCGATTGTATCCATCACCATAGCCTACGGGAATTGTCGCAACAATTTTTTCTGTTGAAGCAATATATGTGCGACCATAACTTACACTATCACCTGGTTTTATTTTTTTCACATATGAAACAGTTGAGTACCACGATAAAACTGGCTTCAATTCTGCTATTTCAAATTCCTCCGACGGTTGCAAGCCATAACTTGCAATTCCCAGTCGTACATAATCACACCAAGATTGATTAAATCTAAAAGCGCCAGCACTGTTTGAGATATGTTTCTCTTTAATATCGATGCCCTGTTTTTTTATAACAGAAAGCAGTTTTTCAAATAATTCTACCTGTTTTAGTGAAAAATCAGGGTTTTTTTCATCAGCTACTGCGAAGTGGGTGTAAATGCCTTCAAGATCGATATTCTTTTTATTCTTCAAAAACTCAATAAGTTTAACGGCGTTTTCCGGTGTTTGGCCAACTCTCCTGATACCCGTGTCAACATTAACGTGTGTTTTTAATGTTTGATTACCTTTAATGGCTTGAAGAAGTGATTTTGCGTGTCCCTCAGAGAAAATAGTAATGGTTAGATTATTTTCAAGTGCAAGATTTACATATTCAGGAGTGAAATAATTCATCACAAGTATCGGTACATCAATTCCTGCTTTTCTTAATTCGACTCCTTCTTCAAGGAAAGCAACAGCTAATTTGTCAACACCGCATTCAGTAGCTACTTTGGCAATTTCAATGGCTCCGTGCCCATATCCATTTGATTTTACAACAGCCATAATGCTAGATCGACCAAGCATTCGCTGAAAATAGCGAATGTTATTTTCATAAGCCGAAAGATCTATTTCAAGGTATGTCTTTCTGCTAAGCATGAAATTTATTGATAAACATTTCCTTATATTGCTTTCTTTACTTTTCCAGCTTTAAGACAACTGGTGCATACATTGATCTTTTTGACTTTACCGTCGATATTAACCTTTACCTTCTGAACATTTGGTTTCCACCAGCGTTTGTTTCTTTTGTTAGAGTGACTGACAGAATTTCCAGTTGTAGGTCTTTTACCACATATTTCGCAAACTTTAGACATTTGCATCCTCCTTTCATAAATACCTTAACATTATAGTTTACAAAAGATAGCTTTTCAACGGCTATTTTACTATATAATCGATTTTGATTAAGAAAAAAACAAAAACAAATTATTGAAGGAATGATAAAATGACTGCTGAAACACTCACATACATGATTGATCTTGATGGAACGCTTACCACTATTGATGATGAAGACTTTGCTAGAGAGTATATACGTCTTCTTTTGAAATATAATGATGGTTTTTTGGAAGAAGAAATCCTAAAAAATGCATTATTTAATGCACTGAATTGCCTATTGGAAGGTACTGAAAATGGGAAAAATAATTATGATCGATATATGGATAGTTTCGCTAAAATATCTGGATTGAAAGACAAAGAAAAAGTAATAAATTTTTTCATGGATTTTTATGAAACTACTTATAATGAACTGAAAAATATTATAATTCCCAGAGAGGAGTTAATAAAATTTCTGGATTATTTGAAAACTAAAAACCATCGACTTATATTGGCGACAAACCCTATTTTTCCAAAAATAGCTATAACGAAACGCCTGGAGTGGATAAATGTTGATCCGAAGAAGTTCGAATATATAACCACAATGGAAAATAGTCACTATGTGAAACCTCAAACTGATTACTTCACTGAAATACTAAAAAACACAAACAGTAAGGCGGAGAAATCATTAATGATAGGAAATGATTCGGAAATGGATGGAGCCTGTGAAAAAGTGGGTATAAGATTCACTGATATTTCTTTTTTACAAGAGAACCTTTAATCTTATCATTGAATAATTCTTCCTGTATTCCATCGTATAGTGAAACAACAAAATCTCGAACCATATTAATAACACTTTCTCTATGCAATTCACTTTCAACAAAATCGTATTTGTCACCATTAATTACCAGTTTTCTTGCGATATTAAAGCCACTAAACCAGCTTTCGTACAGATCATTCAATCTCTCTAGGTAGGACCTGTTTATATCGTTTTCAAAACCCCTACCCCGTTTTTTTATTCTTTCATTCAATGTATCTACTGAACATCTTATATATACAACTCCTCGAGGTCTCTTAAGGTGATCCTCAAGTGTGTTGAATGTTTCTTTGTATAATTCCCAGTCTCTGTCGTTGATATAATTCATAAGAAAAAGGTTTCGAGCGAATATTTCTACATCTTCGTAAATTGTTCTATCCTGAACAATTATTGTTCCTGTGTCATTGACCTTTTTCAGAAAGTCGAATCTTTTAATCAAGAAAAATAACTGTGAATGGAAACTCCAGCGTTTCATGTCGTTATAAAAGTCTTCAAGATATGGATTGGTGTCAACTGCTTCATATACAGCTTCAAAGCCCAATCTGTCCTTTAGAATGGATGTCAATGAAGATTTTCCTGCACCTATATTTCCACAGACACCTAGTATCATTGGAGTTTTTCCTCCAGAGCTTCAATAATTATGTTCTGATCTTTCTCTTTTTTTACAAAATCTATATTGGTAGTATCAATTCTGAGGATTTTTGTACGGTTTTCATTACTGTATTTATTGAAGTGATTTTCGTAAGCGTCATGCAACATACTTATGTAATTTCTGCTCATTTTCCTTTCAAAGGGTCTGTCTCTTAAGGCTATTCTACTCATAAGAATATCTACTGAGGCGTAGAGATATATAATTAGATCTGGCTTTGGGACTTGCTCATAAAGTATATTGAAAATTCTGTCGTAAAGTTTCAGATGATCACCTTTTAGGGTCAAATGTGCAAATAATTGATCTTTTTCGAAGGTATAGTCAGAAACAAGGCCTCTTCCCCTTGAGAGTATTTTTTTGAGGATTTCCTGCTGGTCAAATCTACTCACCAAAAAAAACAACTGAGTTTGAAATCCCCATCTTTCCATGTCTTCGTAAAATTTCGAAAGGAATGGATTTTCCTCTACTACTTCCAATATCATGGGTAAAGAATATTGCTGACACAAGAATTTTGTTAGAGTTGTTTTGCCTACACCGATTACACCATCAATTGCTATATATTTATCCCGCAATTTTTCGTAGAACATTTATCCTTCCTTCCACAAATCAATTAACGATTTAACAGGCTCAATAACCGGGTCGAGAAACCATGATAGAGAACGTTTGAAACCTGGGATGCACAAAACAAATGAATTACTAATTGTACCGGCTGTGCAACGATATAATGATAATGAACTATCGTTCTTTAATGCATTGTGTATCATTGCAACTTCAATACCGGTAGCTTGCTTGTCAATTATTGAGTGTAGTGCTTCAGGCGAAACATCTTCAAACAACAGTCCTGTTCCACCCAGAATAATTACAAGGTCGCTTTCACGTGTGCTGTTGTAAACCATATCTTTGATGATACTCATAACAGGTTCAACATCAAGTTTCTCGACAACTTCATAACCATTATTTTCCAAAATTTTACAGCATTCAACAACAGTATCGGATGTTTCGGCATCATATGCCTCTTCAAGGACCCTAATTACAGAAGCTTTATAAGACATTTCTTTACCTCCAAGAATTAATAACTAGTATAAAAAAGGAGCATATTCTTTCATATCAATAAAAAGTATAACACTTGGCATTGACTCGCAGACGATGGACAACTGAAGTATTTTAATAGTTTCCAAAGGAAATTTCTTAAATACTTTATTGTTGTAGAATAATACCGTTCAGCTTTTTGTCATAAACGAAGCATTTTTTTTGCAAAAATGTATGATTGTAAAATTTCAAACCTTGATTTCGACTTTAACTATCAACGATTTCAATATGGATCGTAAAATAATGTTCTCATTACTCAAAAAAGGAAGTTGTAAACTCACCCATATGTTTTTATGATTTATAGATACCTGAAGTATAAACCATAGAGATTAGTTTAGAGGTTGTTTGATATGAACATAATCCCTTTTAAAATTAACTTTGCTTAATAGTAATTTCAAGATTTGGAACTGTACATTCAGAATAAATATGATAAAATTAATTGATAGAAAATTCACAAAGTCGCTAAAATATTGAATGGAGGTGCTCTTTGGTGCCCATAACAATTACTGTTAATGGTAAAAAGCATGAAGTTACAGAAGGTCAAACTATTCTTGAGGCTTTAAGAGAAATAGGGATGGATGTTCCAACGTTGTGTTATCATCCTTCACTTTCAATTGTTGGTTCATGCAGGGTTTGTGTTGTAGAAGTTGAAGGTGCCAAAAATCTTAGCCCCGCGTGTTCAACGTATGTAGATGATGGTATGGTTGTTAAGACTAACAGTGACAGGGTTGAGAAAGCAGTTAAATTTAATCTCGCATTGTTGCTTTCTAGTCATCCCAACGATTGTATGATCTGTGATGTCAATGGAAAGTGTGAATTTCAGGATCTTATCTATCAATATGATGTTCAGGATATGTTCCCAAAGGAATTAAGAAATGAACCCTATGATGAAAGCAGCCCTTCATTATTTAGAGACATGAATAAATGTATTAATTGCGGACGATGTGTTCGTGCTTGTGAAGAGCTTCAAGGACTTTCAATACTTTCTATGACAAACAGAGGACATGATTCTCTACCACTACCTTCTTTTGGTGCACCGATTTCTGCAACAGATTGCATTAATTGTGGGCAGTGTGCTTACCTTTGCCCTGTTGGAGCAATAACTGAGAGAATTGAATTTAGACAGGTATTGGAAGAAATAAATAAGCATAACAAAATTCTTGTTGTGCAAACAGCACCAGCAGTTAGGGTTGCTCTAGGTGAAGAATTTGGAGAAAAGCCTGGCACGATTAGCACCGGGAAAATGGTTGCAGCGTTAAGGAAACTTGGTTTTGATTATGTATTTGATACCAATTTTGCAGCAGATTTGACAATTATGGAAGAAGGATCTGAACTGCTTGACAGAGTAAAAAATGGTGGTAAATTTCCTATGTTTACATCATGTTGTCCAGCCTGGGTAAATCTTATGGAAAAAAGATATCCAGAATTTACGGAGAATCTTTCCTCTGCAAAATCTCCTCATGAAATGTTAGGAGCAGCAGTTAAAACATATTTTGCAGAAAAAATCGATGTTGATCCTGAGGATATTTATGTTGTCTCAGTTATGCCCTGTACAGCAAAAAAAGATGAAAAATTAAGAGAACAGCTGAAGGTAAACGGTCTTGATGCTGTCGATAACGTAATTACAACACGTGAACTTGGTAAAATCATTGAGGTTAAGAAGATACCTTATGAATCACTTGAAGAAGAAGAATACGACAAGCCTCTGGGTATTTCAACAGGAGCAGGTGCCATTTTTGGAGCTACTGGTGGTGTTATGGAGGCAGCATTGAGGACAGCTTATGAACTTTACACAGAAGAGGAATTACCAAAACTTGATTTTAATGAAGTCAGAGGAATTGAAGGGGTAAAAGAAGCTACTATTGAGATGAAAGACGCAAAACTAAGGGTTGCAGTTGCTCATGGTGGTGCAAATATCATCAGATTGATGGAAAAAATAAAAAGTGGAGAAGCTGAATACGACTTTGTAGAAATAATGGCCTGTCCTGGCGGTTGTATTGGAGGAGGAGGGCAACCTTCTTCTAATGACCCTGATATTATTCAAAAGAGAATTGATGCCATTTATGATATAGATCGAAAACTTGAGCTTAGAAAATCTCACGAAAATCCGGCAATCAAAAAAATATACGAAGACTTCTTTGGTGAACCGCTTTCGCACCTTTCTCATGAATTATTACATACAACTTATTCAGGAAGAAAGAATAGTGTAGTTTCAAGAATGAAAGCGGTAAGCAAAGAGTAATTAAATATCAAATTTGAAAAAGAGTCCCAATAGGGACTCTTTTTATTTTGAAATAATTGAACGAATAATTGCATATGGGGTTTTCAGTAAACACTGGATATCCATTAAAAGAGATCTATGTTTCACGTAGTAAAAATCATAACCAGTTTTCTTGTAATATTCTTCTGCTGAAGTAGTGTATTTATAGTTAATCTGTGCCCAGCCAGTTATACCAGGTTTAACTAACAATCTCATTTCATAATTTGGTACATGTTTCGAAGCCATTCTATGAAAAGCTGGTAGTTCTGGTCTTGGGCCAACAAGACTCATATGCCCCTTTAGAACGTTTATGAATTGAGGGATTTCATCAACTCTTAAAGGTCTAATTATTTTCCCTATTGTGGTAATTTTTTTATTTTTTGATTCGTTAGAGAACGTTCTAAACTTGTACATGGGAAATATTTGTCCATTGATACCTATTCTATTTTGTACAATGAATACAGGTGAACCCGTGCTAAGTTTAATTGAGATGGCAACAACCGCTATTATTGGTGAAAATAATATGATACATAAAGAACTAATTACTATATCAATGATTCGTTTGAAATAGTCATATGTTCTTCTAGTATTGGTATTATAATTTAAGTCTTCCGGAACAATGAATTTTTTCTTGATTTTTATTTTTCTCCCGAAAAAATATTTTACAATAATACTGGGAAGGAGAGAAATTAACGGTAAGAAATTGTTAAAAATTATTAGAAGAATAATTGAAGATAGGATAAAGCAAAGAACAGAAGCTTTTATGTTATTGCTATTTGAGTAAGTCGATGGTTCATTTATTCTTGATATAAAAGAGGATATTAAGCCGGTTAATGAACAAAAAACAAACAGCTTGCGATCAAAAAATATAAATGGAAAGGCTACTGCCAGATCTATAAAATAAAGCAATGATTAGATCCTCCTTTTTACATATTCTTGCATAAAAAAACATGTTTTTAAAGGTTTACTCGATTATACTTTAATTATTGTG
Source organism: Kosmotogaceae bacterium (assembly GCA_049975465.1). Taxonomy (GTDB): domain Bacteria; phylum Thermotogota; class Thermotogae; order Petrotogales; family Kosmotogaceae; genus JASMTM01. The sequence goes on from JBNGCV010000003.1 coordinate 20,462, forward strand.
TGATGCGAACGTAATGTGATAAAATTTGAGAGGTGCAATAAATGAAAAAACTTTATTTAAGCGATTTACACATAGGTAATGGTACAACAAAAGATTCTTTTAGCTTTGATAAAGAACTTGTTGAATTATTGAACTCGGCTGCTGAAGATAACTATGATGAAGTGATCATAGTTGGTGATGGATTGGAATTCATAAGTGCTGTCAACTTGAATTTAAGCGATATGGACCAGTATTTTAGAAAAATTGATGATTTGGATGGGGCAATAATTGATGAGATTGAACAGCATCATAAAGAAGTCTTTGACGCTTTCAGGAACTTTTCAAAAAGCAGCAAGATTAAGTACATAATAGGTAATCATGACTCGTATTTGCTATTCAACAAAAAATTACGCAAAAGTCTTATTGAGATACTTGGTGGTGAGGAAAGCGTTGATATTCTTCCTTATTATTTTGATGATGAAATGAAGATTTTTTGCGTACACGGTAATCAGTACGATATAATTAATCGTTACACATATGACAGAAAAAATGATAAGATTTTGCCCACATTTGGAGAATATATGTCTCACTACATGAAAGAAAACTTTGATTACTTACTCATAGAAAAGAATGTGCCAAAAGAAGTATTAGAAGATTATCATAATGTGCATCCTACTCTGGATGTTTTCCACTGGTTTAACTATATAAGAAATGATAAAAACATACCAATAAAACTTTTTGAGCTTTGGACGAATGCGTTTGCAAATATGATTAAATCAGATTATGCAAAAAAATGGATGAAAGTAAATTATCCAGGATTACGATTTTTAAGTAATTTTTTTGTGAACAAAATTGGCGGGATGAAATTAGGCGATTTTGTTGTCAGAATGGTTATGGCAGTTAGAACTTTAAAGAGAACCGATTATATGTATGAAATGGCACAAAGTCTGTTAGGGGCCTTAGGGTTGAAGGCTTTTAAGAAAGTAGTTGATGAACAGTTATATCTTTGTTATGGTAATAGTTCACCGACAATTGTTCCGGGGGAACTAAAGGGTTGTATTATGGGTCACAACCACAAGTATTGCGCAAAGATAGTAACTGTTGATGGTGAAAAAAAATTCTACATAAATACTGGAACATGGAAACCTGTAGTAGAATTAATTGATGGGAAAGATGATAAGGGATTTGAACAAAGAATTGAGTTAACACATGTAATAATTGAAAAAGAAGATGATAATTACAACATTCAGACTATTCATACAAGAAAGTTACAAGGTATATCCATTTAATATATAATAGAAAGAAAGCTCGTAAGAGTATTCTGAGTCTGAGGAGGGATTTACGTGCACAAATCCAGTCGAAAAAAAGGAATGAACTATGTACTGCTGCTTATGATAGCAGCGATTATCGTGGTGGGTATTGTACTCACAATATTGCTTTGGCCAAAGCCTGAACCTGAAATAATTATTTCAGCTAATTCACCCAGGCCAAACAACGCTTCACAGATTGCTTATTCAAAAAATGTCGAGTTATATTGGGAAGTTGAATACGATAGACCAAAAGATGATTTATATGCTGACATCTGGGCAGGAACCGATGAAGATTCTCTTGAAATAGTAGAAACTGAATTGTTGGGTGAATCTTCGTCAGAAGCTGAAGGCATTTTTAAATTCAGATATGACCTGTTGGTTGAGCCACATGATACTTACTACTGGAAGGTTAAAGTTTACAATGACGCAGAAAAAGCCGATGAAAGTGATGTCTGGAGTTTCACTCTAAAAAATTCTCAACCTGAAAAACCTACTCTAATTAATCCACAGAAAAGCGAAACGGATATTTCAATGGTTGGTTTTGAACTTAAATGGAATGATGCAGTTGATCCAGATGGTGACCCGGTAACCTACGATGTGTTTTTAGGAAAAAGCAGAAATCTGGGTAGTTCTGATATTATCGAAGAAAACTTAGAAAATACGAATCTTATTGTTACGTACGAGATTCTGGGTAGGGTTCTTGATCCTGATACTACTTATTACTGGAAAGTTAGGGCAAAAGATACGGAGAATCTGGTTAGCGAATCAAACACACAATCTTTTATCACTGAGGTTATACCAGATTTAAGTATTTCATTAGTTACACCTGAAGACAACGCAACAGATGTAGTTATGCCAGTTAAATACGTGTGGAAGCTGACTTCAGAAGAATATTACTGGCCAGTAATATATGAGGTTTTTGTTTGGGAAGAAGATGGCACGCTTGATCGAGCCGGGTCTGTTAGAGTAAACTACCCGGAGGAAGATAGAGAAATTGTTGAATTTGTTGATGATACTCTTAAAGGACATACAAACTATATCTGGTATGTGAAAGCTACCAATGTTGATTCCGGTGACACAAGCGAGAGCGAGAAAGCGGTGTTTGCAACGAAGAATACAGCACCGGAATTAAATATAACTGAAATAGCAGAAGAAGATTACAACATTGTTTTAAGCTGGCAGGCAACAGATACTGATGGTGATGAACTTCTTTACGATGTTTATATGAAAAAAGCAGAGCAGTCCGAAACACTCCTTGCCACTGATATAAAAGAAACGACATATACGCTTGCAGAACCTGAAAGTTCCACAGAATATACTTTCAAAATTGAAGCCGAAGATAAATTTGGTGGTAAGGTTACCAAAGTTGCTTCTATTGTTACAAGTAACACAGCACCTGAGGTTACGTTGATTTCACCAAACTACGGAAGTCAAAATACTGTCACTAGAGATTTAAGATTTGAATGGAAAGCTGACGATAGAGAAGGTGACAAAATCGAATTTACCTTTGTGTTGATACCTCCTGAGGGTGCGGAGATTGCTAAACAAGTTTTGGAAGAAAATTATGTAGTTAACAGTTTGAAATCGTTAACTACATATCAGTGGTATATCGAAGCAAAAGATGCCAAAGGAGCAGAAAGCAAATCGGATGTCTGGTCATTTACTACCGGAAATACGCCTCCGGATGAACCTATTGCAGTATCTCCTGAAGAAGATGCTACAGATGTTACACCATATCGTTCACCTGTATTTAAATGGTTTGCTTCTGACCCTGATAATGATGATATGAATTTTGTTCTTGAACTGGCAGAAGATTCCGATTTTGATAGTATCGTTGCTACTTCGACTGATTATGAATTTGAAGATCCAACATATGTATCTACCCTTACTGATGTAGTACTTAATACCAACAAAGAATATTATTGGAAGATCACAGCCAGTGATGGTGAAACGAAGACAGCCTCATCGTGGAGTTTTAAGACATTTGATATACCACCAGAGAATCCGGAATTAATTAGTCCGGAAAACGAAATTGAAGAATTAACGACAGTTAATACAGGGTTTAGATGGAAGGTCTTTGACGAAGATGATCCCACAGTTTATACCTGGCTTTACTTATTAAAAGATGGGGGAGAAAAACCAGAGGTTTATGATCTTGTATTGCGAAACGCGGGAGGTACTGAGGAAGTAGCGACAATAGACACTCCTCTTGAACCAGAAACAAAATATCAATGGTGGATAGTCGTTGAGGACCTTTCAGGCAAAAAAGCTGAAAGTGAAAAGAGAACATTTGCTACAGGTAATGCTGCACCTGTAATTACATTCCCGTCCGAAAAACTTCTAACAATGAAACGATATGGTGCTTCAACACCTCTTGAATTTGAGTGGGAGATAAATGATCCAGAAGGGGAGGACGTTAGTGTTGAAGTTTACTTTAGCGATCAAAGACCACCAGCAGATGTGGAGCCAGTGGTAACCGATACTAAACTTGCAAGCTATACATATGCCGGTGAATTAGAGCCAAACAAATGGTATTATTTCTGGATTGTAGCAAAAGATGAAACTGGAGAAAAAACTGAAATGGATACACATCTAAATATTATTGCAGCCACAAATGAAATAACATATAACCAACCTAAATCGGAAGAATACTACTCTGATAGAGTATTTGATTGGACCATTCAAGAACCTGTAGAAGAAGAATCCTATATTTTCAGAGTCTACGATGAAAATGGTGAATTGATTGAAGAATCTGAGGTTGAGAAAGAAAGCTCGTATATTATAGATAAGCGTTTACCTGGCAATAGACATTATTATTGGCGCGTTATTATACAAGAAGATGAGGAACAACGTTTTGGAAAAGCCGTTAAGTTTTATATGACAGACGTGAAGACCAAACTCTTTGATCCCATTCCAGCGGATCAGTCAGAGAACATCGAATCGGATAATGTAGTTCTGGGTTGGTCATATGAAGATCCCGACAGCGAGGAGCTTTATTTTGACGTTTATCTTTCAGATAGAGCAGAACCTGTATTCAGCGGGCTGGCAACACCTGTTGCAACACTGACGGATAAGATTGAACTTGAGACCAACATGAGCTACACATGGTATGTAGTTGCCAGAGATAATTATGGTAATGAGGCAACTTCGCCAAAATGGAAATTTACCACAATTAACAATCCGCCAACTGTTGAATTAATTGGGCCCAGTAACAATGCAACAGAAGTAGATGACGCAGGGATTACCATTAGCTGGGAAGGTCATGATGCTGATAACGATTCACTCTATTATGATTTGTTCATTGGTACTAATGAAGAGGAAATGGAACAAAAATTGACTTCTGTAACAGATACAGAATACGTATTTAAGGATTACAAAGGAGCTACCACCTATTACTGGTATGTAAAAGTAACAGACGAAAAAGGTAGCGCTACCAGTGAGATCTGGTCATTTACAACAGGTAATAAACCACCAGAATCACCAGAACTGCTCTACCCAGAAGCTGGAAGAGAAAAAGTGAATGTTAAGCCTACGGTGAAGTGGAGCTGTGAAGATCCAGAAAACGATCCTTTGACGTTCTCAATATATCTTGGAGAAAAGCCTGATGACATGTCATATATTACGACTACACCGAAGGATGTATATGAATTTGAAGGGATCCTTGATGGAAACAAGACGTACTACTGGAAAGTAGTAGCAGAAGACCCACAGGGAAGATTAATGGAAAGCAAAACAGCTTCATTTAGTACCGTTGTAGTTACAGATAGAGTACCTTATGTTATCGACAATCAACTCAAGCTTGCTGTTTTTGTTGAAAATCAAAGTGAACCAATAACCGTTAACACCTCGCATAACAATCTAGATAATGATGTTGCACCAATTATTGCAGGAGATTTCGTATATGGATTAACAGAAAATGGAGAGTTGAACACCTACCATATCAAATTGACGGGTATCGAAGTAGAAGAAACAGTAAAATACAAAACCAATAGTTCTCCAATAACAATGTTGAAGAATTATGATGAACTATACATTCTTGATTCGTATAACCTTTGTGAAATTTACAAGATTGAGTTAAACAATGGTTTGCCGGAAGAAATTGACAGAGTTTATCGTTCCTGGATTGTTCCGGTTGATATGACTATCACAAGAGATCTCAAAATCATAGCCGTTGCAGAAGTTCTTTCAGGCATTAGAGTGCTTGAAAGACAGGATGATGGTACATATGAAGAAGTAGTGTTTGATGTCGAAGGAATCTTTGATGCAGGAATTGTTAGAACAGTGTCACTGAGAAATCGAATGCTGTATTATGGACAATCTGGATCTGGTGGTGGACTATTTGCGGTTGATATGGATAGTCTTGACAAAAAGGCAATTGGTGATTACTACCTGAGTTCTGAGACTGTCGTTAAAGGTAATGTACTTTATGCACTAACGGATTCAGGACTTTCTGCTATTGACATCAGTGTTTCTTCAGAACCTGCTGTTGTTAAAGAAGTAGATATTTCAGGTAAGGTACTTCAGGTTGTCGTTGGTGAAAACTATATAGTTTTTGTTAAAGAATCAGAAGTACAATACATAGACATAAATAATCCATTAAGTCCAAAGGACTAAGAATTTGTTTTATTTAAAAAGGCGGGTTAATACCCGCCTTTTTTTACCATTTGTAATTCCATAAATCCCTGCGACTGGTTGAAATTGCATTGACATGTTTTTTTAATTCGTTGATTTCTTCTGTTTTATCCACGAGCCCTGCGGCAACTATCTTTATGTCTGGAATAAAATAACGCAATTTCGGGGCAACCTTTTTGGAGATTATTCCGGGTAGTATTTCAACTATGTCAATTTTATTACTCTCAATTTGTTCTATACCCCTATCCACAGCTCTTGAATCAAGAGCAAAAAAACGAAGTATAGATGTTAATCCCAAAGAATTAGCAATATTACGTACCTTAAGCTTTGCTGTAATAATACCATCTACACCAATACCTTTCAGAAAATGAATACCGGCTTTATCTGATCTTAAGCCTGATATAAAATCGATGTCAACAAGTACTCTTTTATTGTGATTATGGAAGTGTTTGAGTCTTTCCGGAAGCTCGGTGATACTACCATTTAAGAAAAACACTGTTTCTGTTTCAACCTCTTCAGGTTTCACGCTACTTTCCCACAGTGCTGCGATTATTCCCTTTAGCACTTTTACCACTCCTTGCCATGTTTATGAAATTAGTGTTATGGTATAATAATAACAGAGTTCGTGGTAGAGATGATGAGAAAACCACGCCCATAAAGGGCGTGGTTTTTTTATAGGAGGTACATTATGAAAGTAGCAGTTATAGGCGGGGGAATTGTTGGTTCTCTGTTAGCTTATGAACTATCCAAATACGATCTAGAGCTTTTCCTTATAGAAAAAAATAATGATTTTGGTCAGGGCGTTACCAAGGCTAACTCAGCAATTATTCATGGAGGATATGATGATCCACCGGGGTCATTGAGAGCAGAATTGTGTGCTGATGGCAATAAAAAGTATGATTTATTGTCAAAAGAGTTGTGTCTACCCATAAAAAGAATAGGATCGCTCGTTGTCTCTGATGGCTCAATCGAAAGTGAAAAAAAGCTTGAAGAATTATACAGAAGAGGAATTAAGAATGGTGTTGAAGGTTTATCAATTATAAATAGAGATAAGCTGCAATCAATTGAACCCAATTTAAATGAAAAATATTCAAAAGCATTATACTGTAAAAGTGCTGCTATAACGGAACCCTGGATGATTGCGGTTTTGGCTGCTAAAGGAGCCGAGAAAAACGGAGCAAGGTTAATTACCGGAGATGAAGTGGTTGATTCAATCTCAAAGGGCAGAAATATCAAAAGAGTTGTACTTTCATCGGGTGAAGAGATTGAAGTTGATCTTGTCTTAAACGCAGCAGGAGTATATTTTAACAAAGTTGCAAGAATTTTTGGTGTTCGGACTCCGGAGGTAATACTTGTTAAAGGACAATATTTGCTTCTTGATCATCTTGCTTCCGAATTGGTTAACAAAATTATTTTTCCTCTACCCAGTAAAAAAGGTAAGGGAAAACTCATCGTTCCAACAATTGATGGAGGAATACTGCTTGGGCCAACTTCTGAAGCAATCGATGGTTTTAAACCTGAGGAGACAAGTACAACTTCTAAAGGGATAAAAGAGGTTGTGAATGCCGGCGAAGAGTTTATCCAAGGAATAGCCAGACCAAGATGGTTTATTAAAACGTTTGCTGGACTCAGACCCGAAACCCCGAACAAAGATTTTTACATAAAGTTGGCTTCTGAAAAAACGAATTTTATAACCGTTGGCGGAATGAGATCCCCTGGCTTAACTGCGGCGCCTTCAGTAGCGGATTATGTAATAGATTACCTTATTCAAGAAAAAATGGGAATGACTCTTGTTAAAAATGACAAAGTAAAGACTATATCTTCTGGTTTGAGGATAAAGGAGCTTTCTTTTGAGGATGCTTCAAAAAAAATAGAAGAAAACAGTTCATATGGGAGAATAATATGTCAGTGTAATCAGGTATCAGAAAAGGAAATTCGTGATGCTGTTAAAGAGGGTGCAAGAACTCTTGATGATGTAAAATTTAGGACTAGAGCAACATTCGGAAGATGTCAGGGTGGTTTTTGTACCTGGAAAATAATGAAAATTATATCAGAAGAACTTAACATACCCCTTGAAGAGGTAAAGAAAAATGATGAGGGAAGTGAGTTGTTGGACGGGAAGGTGAGGAAATGAAAAACCGCGAAACCGACATCCTCGTAATTGGAGGTGGAGCCGCAGGTATGGCAGCATCATTAAGTGCTTCAAAACAAAACAAGCACGTGACATTATTGGAAAGAGAAGATGATACTGGAGGAGTTTTGAATCAGTGCATTCATCATGGTTTTGGAGTGCAATTTTATCAAGAAGAGCTCACTGGTCCCGAGTTTTCAGCACGTCTTCATGGAGAAATGAGTGAGCAAAATGTAGAAGTTATTTGTGAATCATATGTGAGAAATCTTGATGTACACAAGAAAATTGCAGAGATTTTCTCTCCCCAAGGTGCTTATACTATAAAAGCCAAATCGGTAGTTTTAGCAACCGGAGCCAGAGAAAGACCTTTCGGGGCTCTGTTGATACCAGGAGACAGACCTTCAGGAATTTTTCCAGCGGGGCTAGCACAACGATTTGTGAATCTTGAGAATCATTTACCAGGGAAAAAAGCAATTATTCTAGGATCTGGGGATATCGGATTAATAATGGCAAGAAGACTTCACCTGGAAGGTATGGACGTTATTGGCGTTGTAGAACGCCTTCCTTATGCAGGAGGATTAACAAGAAATGTTGTTCAATGTCTGGAGGATTTCGAAATTCCCCTTTACTTGTCTCATACTATAAGTGAAGTGAGAGGTTCACAACGTTTAGAAGCTGTGAAAATGGTTAAGGTTGATGATTCACTTAACCCAATTGATGGGACTGAAAAATGGATTGAAGTGGACACACTCATTTTATCTGCTGGACTCGTACCTCATGTGGAAGATTTTGCTGATGAACGAGCTCTGGATCCTGTGAATAAGGGGTTTATTGTGTCAAATACTGGTGAAACGGTTTATCCCGGTATATTTGCAGCAGGAAATAATGTGGCAATTTATGATCTTGTTGATTATGTGGCGGCTGAAGGATGGATAGCAGGAAAAAATGCTGCCTTATATGCTGAGGGTAATTTGAACAAAACGAGGCATATTGATATAAGAAGAGGGAAAAATGTAAGCGTTCTTGTACCTAATAAGGTTACAACAGAAGAACATTTGAGGATTTATCTGAGATTAAATGAACCAATAGATGAGGGAAAGATAATTATCAATAAACTCGGCATAAAAAAGGAATTTAAGTATGGTGTTCCCAGTGAAATGCTTCAGTTGACCGTTAACAAAACAAAGCTGAGTAAATTATTACATGATAAAGATAATATAACTGTGGAAGTGATTTCATGAAAGGTCGTATAACATGTACAGTTTGTCCAGTCGGATGTAAAATTTTTATAAGCGATGAAAATGGAGAAATTGTTATTGAAGGAAATCGCTGTGAAAGAGGATACGAATATGCAATGAATGAAATCGTGCGCCCTAGAAGAACATTGCCAACAAGTGTTAAGGTCATCGGTGGCAACCTACCCCTTGTTTCAGTGAAAAGCTCGAAACCCGTAGATCAAAAAAGAATTATTGATATCATGAAGAAAATTAAGAGTATCACAGTTAAAGCTCCGGTCAGAATAGGTGATGTAATTGCTGAAGATATTGACGGTGAAGGAACATCACTTTTAGCAACTAGAAACGTCAATGAAGTGAGTGAAAAATAATATATCCCCCTTGAAAGTTGGGAAAAACCAATGTAAAATATGATTGCTTTCCAGCGTGGCTCAATGGCAGAGCATCCGGCTGTTAACCGGGCGGTTGGGGGTTCGAGTCCCTCCGCTGGAGCCAAGAAAGCCCCTGATGGGGCTTTTTTCTTTTTATGGCAAATTTTGAGTTATAATTTAGTCATGAATATCATACCAATATTTTTACCATATGCAGGTTGCAAAACAAGATGTGTATTCTGCAATGAAATTGAAGCTACAGGTCAGGAAGAACTTTACAACAGCGAAGAAATAAAAGAAGTAGTCCTTAAATACAGAGGGTATTTTAATGATAAAAAGGATGTAACACTCGCCTTCTATGGAGGTTCTTTCTTGAACCTACCGGAAGAGTCATTAATTAAATACTGCAGGACAGTTAAATATCTTGTAAGGGAAGATCTCATTAGTAGCGTAAGATTTTCAACTACTCCTGATAGTATTTCAAGGGAAAAAATTGGATTGATAAAAGAAATACCGGTATCACTGATCGAACTGGGGGTTCAGTCTTTATATGAAGATGTGTTAGAAAAATCAAATAGACCCCACAATGTGAAGGATGTTTATGAAGCAGTTAAAATACTCAGAGAAAACCAAATAGACTATGGAATACATTTAATGACAGGACTGACCGGAGACACAAAAGAAAAATCAATAGTCTCAGCCATGAAAATCGCTGAATTAAGTCCAAAATCTTGTAGAATACACCCCACTCTTGTACTCAAGAATACGGTTTTAGAGAATTTGTACGAGGACGGCAGTTATACTCCACAGACTATGGAAGAAGCGATTGAAACAGTAATGTATATGTATGTAATTATCATTTCTCATGGTGTTAAAGTAAATCGTATGGGTCTATGTATTTACGGCAGTCAAATTAAGAATGTCGTAGCAGGACCATTTCATGAATCTTTTGGAGAACTGGTCAAGTCAAGACTTTCTATTGAGGTAGTCCGATCACTTGTAGATAGATTGGATTCAAGAGAATTGGTTCTAAATGTTGATGAGAAAGAAAAGCAATTCTTTATTGGCTACAAAAGATGGGTGAAAAAGTGGTTAAATAATGAAGGAATTACAATAGACTATTCTTTAAACGGCTACAGTATTGATATAATGGAAACAGTTAAAACACTTTTCGATGATATAAAGCGGGGAAAACGTTTTAGTTTTCCGGGGGTGAATTATGAAGCTTGATTCAGTTTTTATAAGGGGGTTTAAAAGTTTTGCATATCCAACCAAAATTGATGTAAGTACTGGTATTACTGCGGTAGTTGGTCCAAATGGTAGTGGCAAATCTAATGTAGTTGATTCAATACGATGGTTATTTGGTGAACAATCAATGAAAACCCTTCGTGCAGATAGTAGAGAAGATGTTCTTTTTGTGGGTTCGGATAATCATTCCCCTTCAAATACAGCTGAGGTTAAACTTGTTTTTCAAGATGAGAATGGGAAATTTTCGGTTTCGAGAGTTTTGACGCGGGAAGGTAATTCAGAATACAAAATGAACTCAAAAAGTGTTCGACTTAAAGATATTAAAGAATTATTCAAAGGCACTGGAGTCGGCATGGATCTTTATTCAATTGTAGGTCAGGGACAGGTAGACAAGGTTGTAAGCGCTTCACCCTACGAGCTTCGAAAACTTATAGAGGAAGCAGCAGGAACTGCAGTTTATAGAGAGAGAAAACGAGAAGCCATGTCAAAACTGGCGGCAACTCAGGCGAATCTTGATCGTGTTAGAGATATCTTGTTTGAACTCGAAAAACAAAGAAAGTCATTATATCTCAAGGCAAAAAGAGCTGAAAAATATCTGGAATATACCGATACAAGAAAAAACCTCAAGCGTCTTTATTATGGTAATATGCGTAGAATAAAGCTTGATATGTTAAACAAATACAATGAAGATAAAAATACCCTGAACCAGGAGCTGCAAAAAATACAGAAAGAACTAATAGAAAAAGAATCCCAATGGAGTACCCTTCATCAGGAATTTTCCAAAATGGACAAGGAAATTGAAAACTTCACACAGTTACTTGAGGAATATAAGCAAAGGCAGTCTGACTTACTGGATTTCAAGGAAATGTATAACAGGAGATTGGGAGAAAAAGAATCCAAACTCGTGGAATCCACTACGAAATCAGACTCCCTTAAGGAAGAAATTGAGAATCTGGAAAAGAGAAAAGAAGAAATTGCAATGATAAAGGATAATATGGACGAAAAAATAAGCAATAAGAAAAACGAGCTACAAGAGCTGGAGAAAAAAAGAGAAGAAATAGTTAAAGAACATAGTGAAAAGGAGAAGAATTGGTTAAAACAACAGGAAACATTAGAGTCAATAAATAAGAGGATTTCAAAAGCAGTGAATGAAATTGACAGGCTCACAAACAATCAAGAAGATATATCAAAACGACTTGAAATGATTAGAGCTCAACTGAACTCTAAAACAGATCGGTTCAATGAACTGAAGGAAGAAATAGAGAAACTTGCCTCGAAGGGGAAAAAGAGTTCTGAAAGACAGGAAGAAACAGAAAAAAATATAAGTTCCGTAAAAGAAAAGATTGATACGCTAGAAAAACAATACGAAAAACTTGATGAAGAAAGACAGAAGATGAAAGATGAAATGAGAAGCAGTGAAATGGAAATGAGCACACTTTCCAGACAGCTTGATGAATATCAGGGATTTTCTAGATCAGTAAGAGAGATCTTCGAACGTAAAGATAAATTTAACGGGTTAATAGATGTTGTAGCAAATATAATAGATGTCCCTCCTGAATATGAGACGGCAATAAGCGTTCTACTGGGGGGGAGAATGCAGGATGTAGTTGTTAAGGATTCCTTCACAGCCAAACGAATAATTGAGTATCTCAAAGGTAGCAAAACTGGTAGAATTACAGTTTTGCCCCTTGATATTCTTGAAGGAAAATTTAGCACATATGAACCAGCTGAAAAGCACAAAGGATTTATTGGTTATGCTGCAAAGCTTGTTAGCATTCCTGATGGGTTGGATGTAGTTCCCAGATATTTATTCAGAAACTCAATTATAGTGAATGAGCTTGATGATGCAATCGATATACGAAAAAATGCTAATTTTTACGGTAGATTAGTTTCTCTGGATGGTCAACTTCTTTCAACAGGAGGAGCGATTACCGGTGGGTACATTTCTAATGATGTACGATCTGATTTGATCTCAAGGAAAAGGCGCATTAAGTATTTAAAAGAAAGAAAAGAGCAACTTGAGACATCGTTAAAGGCTAAAGAAAAAGAGATACAGAGAAATAAGGATGATATGAAAGAACTGAAGGGATACCTAAAGGTTCTGCAGGAAGAATTGAACGAAATAGTTTCCAGTGGAGCAGCAATCAACAGAATGATACATGAATTAATAAAAAGTGCAGATGAAGTTGAAGATGAAGTAACCGAGCTAGATCAGTTAGAGGATGATTATTCGGACAAACTGAATAATTCTGAAGAGAGAAAGAAAGAGCTCTCAGAAGAGTTAGAGGAGTTAAAAAAGGAACAGCAAGAAATCAAAGGAGAACTTGAAGTTGTTTCAGAAGAGTTGATGAACAAGAAAAATAAAATGGAAGAAATGCAGAGTGAGCTTGTTGATAGGAAACTTGAACTTTCAACACTTCAAGAAAAAACAGAACAGTATAATAGAGAACTTAAGGATATTGAAGAAAAGAAAAATCAGAACAATCAAAAGATTCTGGAAATGGAAAAACAAACTGAAGAAACTGAGGAGGATATTAAAAGATTAAAAAAACAGATTTCAGATATAGAAAGTGAGCTTTCGTCACTAAAAAAAGAAACAGAATCACTTTTTTCCAACATTAAATATCACAGGGAGGGGAAAGAAGAACATCTTGACAGACTACAACAACTAGAAGATGAAATTAACAATTTAAAAGATCAAAGAGAAGAGAAAAGAAACAAAATACATCAACTTGAGATGTCAATTCAGGAAGCTAACATGAAACTTGATAATGTAAACAAAGAACTAGAAGAATTTGATAATGTTGAAGAAGTACCAGCACTAAGCGAGGACGAACTGAAGGAAAAGAAGAACGAACTGGATGATGTTGAGAAAAAACTCAAATTTCTCGGAACGGTTGATCTTGATACGATAGATGAATACAAAGTAGTTGACAATGATTATCAGGAACTCGATAAAGAGCGTAAGGATTTGGAGGAAGCCAAGGAAAAATTAAACGAACTGATTGAAAAAACAGATAAAGAAGCCAAAAAAATATTTCTTGAAACCTTCGAAAAAATCAACGAATATTTTTCTCAATACATATCAGAACTTTTCGAAGGTGGAAAAGGAGAAATTAAGCTCTTTCCTGGCGAGGATATTCTTGAAACAGGTGTAGAGATAGCTATAAAAAAACCCGGTAGGAAATTTCAAAAGCTGCAACTATTCTCCGGTGGCGAAAAAGCACTGGTGGGCATTGCGCTTGTTTTTTCGTTGCTTACGATTAAACCGAGTCCGTTTTATATACTCGATGAAGTAGATGCTCCACTGGATGATTTTAATGCGGAACGATTTAAAAAGATGCTTAACGGGCACGCAAAAGAAACACAGTTTCTTGTTATAACACATAACAAAATGGTTATGGAAGTTGCTGATGTTCTTCATGGAATAACTATGATGGATGGTATTTCAAAGGTTATTCCTGTTGAGCTAAGTTCAATAGAAACAGTGGTAGGTTAAAAATATTGATAGGTGTTATCAACGCAAAGCCAGGTTCGATACAATTTAATATTTGCAATGGTAAACTGATAAAAGTAGATTTAACGCTCTCGCGCAAAGATGAGATTGAAGTAGAACCGTTTACTGCACAGTTCAAAGAATATTTAGCTGGGGTGCGTAGAGAATTCGATCTGGAATATATCTTGGAGGTTAGTGATTTTACTAACAGTGTTTTGAGTATTACCAAAAAGATTCCATACGGAAAGACAGTAACGTATGGATATATAGCGAGTATGCTTGGAAATCCAAATGCTGCAAGAGCTGTGGGACAGTCTTTAAAAATAAATCCTCTTCCAATTATTATACCCTGTCATCGAGTAATTTCCAAGAGTGGACCTGGCGGGTTTAGCGCCGGGACTGAGTGGAAAGATTTTCTTCGTAACCTCGAATATTCTTCAACCGCTGAATAATCACCAGAATCATACCTGCGGCAACCAGAGAAGCGCCCAAGTAAAAGAAAAAGGTTGGAACATTCTTTAGAAAAATAACGTCAGCAAAGACAGTGAATATTGGGATAGTGTAGATCCAAATAGTTGAATATTTCCCTCCCCACAGTTTTATTCCCATCCCCCACATGAAATAACCCAGAGCTGAAGCCAGTATAGAAAGATAAAGTATTCCTGTTATTGCTCCTGGATTGAAAGATACTGGCATCTTTAGTACAAATATTTCGAATATTGCAATAGGGATAGCAAAAATCATACCCCATAATGATATAGCGAGCGTTCCCGAAGTAGTTGAATTCGAATGCTTCTCAAAAAAATATGTGTATCCTACCCATGATATAGCAGCTCCAAAGGCAATAATATTACCAAAGATACTGGATCCTTCGCTAAATTGACCTCCATAAATTACAAAAAAGAGTCCCACAAAAGCGCTTATACTGCCTATGTACTCAATGATATTGAAATGCCGCTCGAGCATATCGTAGAAGATTATAGCGAGTATTGGTGCCGATGAAACAATCAATGCAGCATCAGAAGGATTCGTAAGCTTTAAAGAGTAGTTTTCGAAAAAGAAATAAAGGGTAACTCCAAACAACCCTGAAAGCGCTGCATCTTTTGATAAGAAAAAGCCACGTTTTCTCTTTTTTAAGGCGAAAAAAGACAAAATTAATGAAGCAAGAAAAAATCTGATTGAAGCCAATGTCATGGGAGGGATAGATTGAACGGCTATTTTTGTAAAGATGTAGGAAATACCCCAAATGGCTGATGTTGATAAAAGGAAAATTAATCCCAGAGCACGTCTGTTATTTCCCATATTATTCAGAATATAAAACCATATCTGCGTAAGCCAGGTAAACCATACCTAGAAAAACACTGTTTCTTATTGACCATAGTTCATCTACTTTGATATTGCATCCTGATTCTTCAAGCCAATCATTCATAGACCACAAAGTGAATTCGTAAATCTGCGCGATCCCTCTTGAATAAACTTCATTTGATACATCAGGGTTAATACTTGTTTCTCTAGCATATGCAAGAGGATTGAAACCAGATTCAACAGCTAAAATTGCAAGAACAAGTTCAGGTTTTATATTGGAAAGCTTAAGCTTATAACGATTAAAGCCAACATTGATTGTCACAACAGCACCGGAAAACTCCATAACTGCTTCATAAATTGTTTGAGATATTTTATCTTTTGTTTCTTGATCATACATATCCAGCGAGTTGGATATTTCAATAAGTTTATCCATTCGTTCTTTAAGCTTTGGTCTTCTCAAAGTGAAGAAATGTGAAGCAAATCTCTCAACATCCCTATCACTGTCGAAAATAACATCAACAGGTTTATCCACAACCATAACACCACCGGGCAGTTGTGAAGGGGTTCCAGAACCGCTAACAAAATAGCTGTAGTATTCGTAAACTTTATCATCGTAATTGTAATCAGGATTATTTAAATAGCTATTGTAGTCTGCTCCTATCCCCCTGTTATATATTATTGCCATGGTTCTGATTTGTTTTTTTTCAACCGCGATAGAATTGAACACAAACAAAGTAATCAGACCAGCAATAGATGCAACAATTATAAGAAAAATCATCAAATCAAATTTATCGTTGATAAGCTCTCACCTCTTACTTAGTATATAACAAAAAACAATACATTATGAAGTATAAAAATCGGGGATTTCATCCCCGAGCAAATTTTTCAAATTATTAAAAAAGCAACTTCGCTTTTCGAGGCTCCTTCTTACCTTTTTCGAAAACACATACTCCTCCTGGACAGCTTTCAGCACTAACATGTTGTAAAAATTCTTCTTTGAATCTATCTAGAATGGATCTCAATGGAATGGGTACTGATTGTCCAAGTCCGCAGAAAGAAGTTTTTTCCATATTATCTGCTATATCATAGAGATTATTTATCATTTCTTTTGTACCACGACCTTTTGAAAGTTCTCTCAGGTAGTGAACTATCAATTTGGTACCTTCTCTACAGGGTGTACATTTTCCACAGGATTCATGTTCAAAGAATTCCATAAGGTTTAATGCAACATCAACTGCACAATTTGTATCGTCAATAACAAGAATAACTCCCGAACCAAGTGAAATACGGTAATTTTTGGGTGAATCGAAGTCCAACGGTGTAGATAGTTCTTCAGGCGTGATGAATGTACCGGCTGCGCCACCAGTTTGAACCATTTTCAATTTTCTTCCTTCACTTATTCCACCACCATATTTGTACAGCAGATCAGCTACTGTTACTCCCATGGGAACTTCTGTTATGCCTTTATTTACAACGTTTCCGCATAGACAAAAGACCTTTGTCCCTGCTGATGACTCTGTACCAATTGATTTGAACCATTCTGAACCTTTGTTAACGATGTCAGGAATGTTGGCAAAGGTTTCTACATTATTTACGACTGTGGGTTTTTCATACAGACCTTTTACTGGAGGATATGGTGGTTTAAGTCTAGGTCTTCCGGATTTACCTTCGATTGATTCAATGAGTGCTGTTTCTTCACCGCACACGTAAGCACCAGCACCGAGTCTAACGGATAGATCAAAACTGAAGTCAGTGCCCATAATATTTTTTCCCAACAACCCATATTCGTAGGCCTGATCTATTGCGATTTTAAGATTATTTACAGACTCAAAATATTCTCCCCTTATATAAATGTAACCTTTATTAGCTCCAACAACATATCCTGCGATTGCCATGCCTTCGATCACAGAATGGGGATCGCCTTCCATGATGAGTCTATCTTTGAATGTTCCGGGTTCTCCTTCATCTGCATTGCAAACAACAAACTTTTCTTTAGATTTGACATTTTTTGTAAATTCCCATTTCAGTCCGGTTGGGAAACCAGCACCGCCACGACCTCTCAAGTTACTGTCTTTAACGGTTCTTAAAAGTTCATCTCTATCAGTTTTGAGAGCTCTAGAAAGACTTTGGTAACCATCCATGGCAATAAATTCTTCAATATTTCGAGGGTCAATAGAGCCAATTCTCTTTAATACAATTCGGTTTTCTTCTGTTCTTTCTGTTGCTTCTATAGCACCAGGAATATCAACATCTTCTATAATGAGATCGTCAATTGGCCTTCCTTTTAGGATTTGTTCTTCTACAAATCTATCAACATCTTCCTTCTGCTGAAGCCCATATATTCTGTTATCAGGCAGAAGCAAAAATAGCGGTTTATTGCCATATTTACCAAAGCTTCCTGTCTCAAGTACTTCAACCATATCTCCTAAATTGTATTTGTTAATAAGTGAAAGGAGATAATTTTTGAGATGTCTGGCACCAAGAAGTATACTATTTGAATCTACTGATACAAGTATAGTAATTGGTTTTCTCATTTGGAAGCCCCTCTTTCTTCTTCAATTATTTTGTCAATAATCTTTTCTATTTTTTCAGGAGTGAGATTTCCGTAAGCTTCGTCATTTATTAACATTACTGGGGAAACTCCGCATAAACCTAGGCAACTGCTCTGTTCTAATGTAAATAATCTATCTTCAGTAGTTTCACCAAAATCTATGTTCAGTCTTTTCTTTAGTTGATCAATTACTTTTTTACCATTTGCTACATGACAGGGAAGGCTTTTACAAACCCTGATAATATATTTTCCTCGTTCTTTCGTTGATAACATTGTGTAAAAAGTTAGAACCTCATTTATTCTTGATGTAGGTTTATCCATCAATTCTGAAAGTATCTCTGCTGCTTCAAGTGGAATATAACCATTGAATTCTTTTTGTAAGGAGTGCAACGTATTCAAAAGAATATCATCCTCGTTTAAGCTATCCTTTTTACATTCGTTATAAGAATCAAGGACTTTTTCTTTTAACTTTTCAGTAGACATCTAAATCCTCCTTTCAGCCCTTCAAAAAAAAGTGAGTGACTAGGGTGAAACTTTGCTTATGGCATCGAATCGACATACATCGAGACAACTGCCACAGCGAGTACAGATTTCCGGATCGATCTCGTGCACTTCACGGGGGCTTCCCGAAATTGCATCAACAGGACAAACCCTTGCACATGCAGTACAACCAACACATTTGTTCTCATCTATAACAACTCTGTAAAGTGATTTACAACGTTTAGCAGGGCATTGTTTTTCATTAACATGAGCGAGGTATTCGTCCCAGAAATATCTCATGGTAGATACGACCGGTTGAGGTGCTGTTTGACCTAAACCACATAATGAATTCTCCATTATGTGTTTCCCCAACACCTTTAGGATTTCTAGATCTTCTTCTGTTCCTTCACCATTTGTTATTTGTTTTAGGATTTCTAGCATCTTAGGAGTTCCTTCTCTGCAGGGTGTACATTTTCCGCAGGATTCTTCAACAGTGAAGTCAAGGAAGAATTTTGCAACATCTACCATACAATCATCTTCATCCATAACAATAATACCGCCAGAACCTATGATTGTACCCAGTTCCTTCATATTGTCATAAGTAATTGGAGTGTCGAGAAGGTGTTCGGGAATACAACCTCCACTTGGTCCACCAGTTTGAACAGCCTTAAGCTTTTTACCGTTGGGAACGCCTCCACCAATTTCATAAATCAACTTTTTAAGTGTTATTCCCATTGGTACCTCTACGAGTCCGGTATTTTTCACTTTTCCTGCAAGAGCAAATACTTTTGTACCTTTTGAGCCTTCAACGCCAAACTGCGAAAACCATTCACCACCATTTCTTATAATCATGGGTATATTGGCATAGGTTTCAACATTGTTATTTAGGGTTGGTTTATCCCACAATCCTTTTTCCGCAGGGAAGGGGGGTTTTACTTCTGGGATTCCGCGTTTACCTTCAACTGAGTTTATCAGAGCTGTTTCTTCACCACATACAAAAGCACCAGCTCCGATTCTTACTTCAATATCAAAGCTGAAGTCCGTATCTAAAATGTTGTCACCCAAAAAACCCATCTTTCTGGATTCCTCAAGAGCATTGGAAAAACGTTCAATTGCAAGCGGATATTCTGCTCTAATATATATATAACCCTTTGCTGCTCCTATTGTATACCCTGCAATAGTCATGGCTTCAACGATATTATAAGGATCGCCTTCTAAAATTGCTCTGTCCATAAAAGCTCCAGGGTCGCCTTCATCAGCGTTGCAAATAACATATTTTGGATTTTCTTTATTCTTTTTTGTGAGTTCCCACTTTAAACCGGTGGGAAAACCTGCTCCTCCTCTTCCTCTGATTTCACTTTTCTTGAGTTCGTCTATAATATCTTGAGGAGTCATTTCTTTTATAGCTTTGTGTAACGAAAAGAAACCATCCTGGGCAATAAATTCCTCTATTGAAAGTGGATCAACAACTCCAAGATTTCTTGTGGCGATTTTTACTTGTTCGGTAAAAAATGGCATTTCTTCCTGTGGTTTTTCCTTTATTTCACCTGTATCACCTTTGAAAAGGTATTCTTTTACTACACGACCCTTTAGTAAATGTTCCTCTACTATCTTTCTTGCAGCCTTTGCATCGAGTTTTTGGTAGAATATACCCTCTGGATAAATCACAGCTATGGGTCCCAGATCACAGGCACCCATACAACCAGTCTCTACGACCTGAACTACTTCATTAAGTGCATATTCCTCAAGTGCGTTTTCTATTTCGTTTTTTACTGATTTTTCTCCGGCAGAAATACATGCTCCACCAGCGCAAATGAGAATTGTGTTTTCGACTGCGGGCACCACAAATCACCTCTTTTAAAGTTCTCCGCGTTTAACAACGAGATCGGATACAACATTTCCTCCAAGTATATGTTTATCAATTATCCTTTTAGCTTGTGAGGGAGTTACATTACCGTAAATAATAGGTTCTTCTCCTTCAAGATTAACCTCCATTGTAGGTTCCACATCGCATAAACCAAAACAGCCTGACTGAACAACTGAAATATCATCAATATTCTTTTCATCCAGGTAATTAACGATTGCACTTAACGTGTCTTTTGCACCGGCAGCGATACCACAGGTTCCCATAGCAACAACAATTTTTCCCTTTTTGCCGGAATCCCTCATCTTCAAACCTTTAAGTGCTTTCTCCTTGATTTTCATTAAATCGTCAAGACTTTTTATTTTCGACATCGTTTTCCCCCCTGTACTTATTTATGATTTTTTTTACTGCATCTGGTGTCAATCGACCATAGAAGTCATCTTCACCAACCATTACTACTGGGGCCATACTGCATGCTCCAACGCATCTAACAGCATGTACTGAGAATAGTCCATCTTCTGTTGGTTCGTCGAGCTCTACTCCTAACTCTTCCTTGAAACGTTCCAGTATTTTGTCGCTGCCTTTTACATAACATGCTGTTCCAACACAAACCTTGATCTGATATTTGCCTTTAGGTTTAGTTGAGAAGAAGTTATAAAAGGTAGTGACACCATATACCTGGCTTGGTGGAACATTTAGTTTATTGGCAATGTGTTCCTGAAGTTCTACAGGCAGATAACCAAAGAGTTTCTGGGCGTAGTGTAATACATTGATTAATACTCCTGGCTTACTCTGCATCGATTCAATGAATTCATCAAGTTTATCATATAGTTTTTGGCTATGTTCTCGAACTGCTTCGGACAATACGTGCACCTCCCAGGGAATGTTATTTATTTCACTAAGTATTATAGCATTAAATTTGAGAAATGGCAGTCGCATTGTGTTAAAATAACCGATGTTACAGCATCTGTTTTCAAGGAGGAAATGATATGAATTTAAGGGACTATGTTAGAGACATACCGGATTTCCCAGAAACTGGTGTGATTTTCAAAGATGTCACTCCAATGTTGAAAAATCCTGAAAGTTTTAAAGAATGCTTAACGATTTTGAATGAAAAGGTAGATGACCTTGACTTCGATGTTGTGTTAGCTCCGGAAGCGAGGGGTTTCATTTTTGCAGCGCCCATTGCACTTCATTTTGGTAAAGGATTTGTTCCGGTCCGTAAACCGGGAAAGCTTCCCTATAAAAAACATTCTATTGAGTATACCTTGGAGTATGGAAAAGCGAAATTGGAAATGCATACCGATGCTGTGCTAGAAGGTGAAAAAGTTCTAATTGTTGATGATGTACTTGCTACTGGAGGAACTATGGAAGCCATATGCAAAATGGTTGAAAAAGCCGGTGGAGAAGTCTCTGCGATTTTATCATTGATTGAACTAACCTTCCTTGAACCAAAAAAGAAACTCAGGGATTATGAAGTAAGGACAATTATTGAGTACTAGGGGTGAACATGTGCTGAAGTTCGATTTTTCCAACTGTTTTAAAGAAAATTTGGGTACGGGTATCACGGTTAGTGAATTATTAACCGATGTTAATGCAGTAACTCATAGTTTAAATTATGTAGTAGAATCAAGCCCTGGATTTCTACGTATTCTTAAGACGAATGAATCACTTGATGAAGTAAAGAGTCTAGAAAAATGGATTCAGAAATTTGATACCATTGTCGTGATTGGTATAGGAGGGTCCGCTCTGGGAAATCGGGCTTTGCATAGCGCTTTGAAAGGTTTCTCTTGGAATGACCTATCAAATAAACAGAGAGAAGGAAAAGCGCGAGTTTTTGTGCTTGATAATGTGGATCCTGAATCTTTCAAAGTTATAACCGATAAAATTGATTTCAAAAACACGTTATTCAACGTGATTTCTAAATCAGGATCAACAGTAGAAACGATGGCTAACTATCTTGTTATAAGACAAATGCTTGAGAATCGAGGAATTCCCCCTAAAGAGCATTTACTTTTTACAACAGATTCGAAAAAGGGTACCTTAAGAGAAATTGCTAACAAAGAAGATATAAAAACCCTGAATATTCCACATGATGTTGGGGGAAGATTCAGTGTATTGACCCAGGTAGCATTACTTTCTGCGATGGCTGAAGGCATAAACATTGAGGATTTGTATAAAGGTGCCAAAAAAGCAGTGAGAAAGTATATAAGTTGCGAAAAACCGGGGGAAAACCCGCTGGTGGTTGCTGCTTTACTATTTTACAGATCAATAAAGGAAAATAAGAATATTTCTGTTATGATGCCTTATTCAGAAAGGTTATATAATTTTGCAGATTGGTACAGGCAGTTGTGGGCTGAATCATTGGGAAAGCGTTATGATCTGGATGGTCGAGAAGTTAACATTGGTCAAACGCCAGTTAAGGCACTGGGTGCAATTGATCAGCATTCGCAAATTCAACTCTACAATGAAGGCCC
Source organism: Kosmotogaceae bacterium (assembly GCA_049975465.1). Classification (GTDB taxonomy): domain Bacteria; phylum Thermotogota; class Thermotogae; order Petrotogales; family Kosmotogaceae; genus JASMTM01. The sequence goes on from JBNGCV010000003.1 coordinate 43,541, forward strand.
TAATGATAAGATAATTACATTTATTAAGGTCAATACATTCAGCAACGAAGTAAAACTACCAGACTATGTAAATATACCTGATGAGCTGCAATATTTAAGTGATAGTGATCTTTCAAGTTTAATTAAAAGAGAATTAGAAGGAACAGCAGCAGCACTTACAAACAACGGAGTCCAGAATATGACCGTTATTTTTGATAAAATAAATGAATCATTAATAGGAGAATTCGTCTTATTTTACGAATTACTTACTGCTGTTATGGGAAAATTATTGAATATTGATCCCTACGACCAACCCGGTGTAGAATTGGGAAAGAAAATCACCCGAGTACTAATGGGAAAAAAGGAAGAGGATATCAATGAAAAAATTGTTAAAGCAAAGCGGAGGTATCTTTTATGATAAGTAATGTAGTAGATATGGTAAAAAGATATCCGGGTTCAGAACTCTACGTGCTGGAAGGCGAAGAGATTCCCTTTTTTGCTATTATTACTGAAGACACAAAGGACGTTATCAACGAGCTGAATGATATCGAAGAACTGGAAGCAGATGTTGCGGTTCTTTCTCCAGATGAGGTTGAAGAAGTAACTGCTGGTTCAAACGAGTTTGCCAATGAAATTAGAAAGGTTCTCCAAGAAGGAACAAAACTGGTATGAACGTAATAGGTCTGACTGGAAAAGCCGGTTCTGGAAAGACCATGATATCAAGAGCACTATCAAATAAAGGATTTATATTACATGAGCTTGACAAAATTGGTCATAAAATCTTGTATGATATACCTGCAAAATTATTGATGGATAATTTTGGTAAAGATGTTGTTAATAAGAACGGAAAAGTTGACAGAAAAAAGCTTGGAGATATTGTATTTTCAAGTCGAGAAAAGCTCATGCAATTAAACTCTCTGGTTCATCCAAAAATATTTGAAGAAGTAAAAAAGCGGGTCACTTTCTATAATGAAAGTGATCATTTAATTGATGGTGCATTACTTTTTGATATTGGATTATCAAAGCTGTGCAATTGCATTATCTGGATAGATTGCCCCGAAGAACTTGCAGTGGAAAGAATGGGAAAAAAAGGAATATCAAAAGAGAAAGCGAAAAATATTTTGAGATCTCAGAAACATCTGGGTAATTTCAAAAATAATAGCGATAAAATATTTGTGAATGACTCATCGCCAGATGTGTTAATAAACTCGATCATTTCTTTTTTGAAGAAAAAAGGCATAATGCTATAATTAATTTGTGCGAAATTGCTTCAATTTTCTATAAGGGAGGTGTGGCAATGAAGAAACTTTTTGTTTTACTTGTAATGGTTTTGGTCTTATCTTCTTTCAGCTTTGCTGAGAAGATAAACATTGAGTTCTGGCATGCCATGGGTGGTGGACATGGCGAAGCTCTGAATGAGATTGTGGAGTTCTTCAACGAAGGTAACCCTGATATTTCAGTAGAGCCCATTTACGTTGGTAACTACGGGGCATTACAGCAAAAGCTCCTAGCAAGTGCTGAAGCAGGTACACTGCCCGCGCTTTCTCAAGCCTATGGGAACTGGACAGCAAAATTAATTCCAAGAGGTGTAGTGCAGGAACTTGATTCATTTATAAACGATTCCGAAATTGGCTTCACCGAGGAAGAATGGGATGCTATATGGAAACCATTCAAAGAAATGATCACCTGGGGTGATACAACATACGCAGTTCCATTCAATAAAAGTACTTATGTACTTTACTACAATACAGATGCATTTAACGAATATGGATTATCCGCTCCTGAGGATATGGAAGAACTGTTCTTTGATGCCATGATGCTAACAGAAGACTTTGATGGTGATGGAGAAATCGATCAATATGGAATGGGTTTCAGAACAACGATAGACCATTTTGTAGTGTTCCTGAGAGCCAATAAAGGAAAGATTCTTGAAATCAATCCAGATGGTAGTTTCAATATTACGATCAATTCACCTGAAGCTGAAGAAGCGCTTCAGTTTATGTATGATATGATTCACGAATATGAAATTGCATACACACAGGGTGGATATCTTGATGGAATATTTGGTGATGGAAAAATTGCCATGTTTATTGAAACAATTGCGAGTAAGCCTTATGTTGAAAGAGCATGTGTCGGTAAACATGGATGGGCGTGGGCGCCTGTTCCAAAATGGGAAGTACAGGCACCTCCATTTGCAGGTACAGATTTGATTATGTTCTCAAACATTTCTGAAGAGCAAAAACAAGCTGCTTGGGAATTCATGAAATTCCTTCTTAGCCCTGAAATTCAAGCTTTCTGGTCAGTACAGACCGGATACATGCCAGCTGTTAAAACAGCCCTTGAAACGCCACAGTGGAAAGAATACATCAAACAGAACCCCAACGCAGAAGTTCCAATAAGCCAGATAGAATATGGTTCAGTGGATCCCAATGTTGGAGTATGGAACGAAGTAAGATATATTATCGGTCAAATGGTTGGAGACGTACTGAATCAGAAGAGAACCGTAAAAGAAGGTCTTGCCTGGGCTGAGCAGGAAATTAAAAGAGAAATAGAAGCACAGTCACAATAAAATTGTTTTTTTGAAAGTATTAACCGGGAGTCTTTTGGCTCCCGGTTTTTACTAGATTTTTTGGGGGTAATAATAATTTGAAAGGTTATTTACATAGGTTTCATATATTTGCTTTGCTGTTTTCGGTGCTTTTACACATGCTCTTATCATCAATAAATACAAAAGCTGCGAGTTGGGAGCTCTCCTATACAGCAATAGGATTAATAAACTTCCTAGGTTCTCTTGTGTATATTTTTGCTACATTAACGCTTGGACATCTGGGTGATCGTATAGGTCATAAAAAAATGCTGATGTATGATATGTTATATTTTTCAGTTTTTATGATAATGGGGTATTACTGGTCAGAAGTATGGCATCTTTTTGTTTTTTCTATGGGAATGAATCTCTTTTTTGGTACGTTTTTCCCATCTCTTGAAGGTCTTCTTTCAAGTAAGGAAGAGGCACAGGGGATAAATCCCACTGCAATAACGACAAGATTTGTAATTTCCTGGAGTACTGGTAACGTTATTGGGTTAGCTTTTGGCCCTTACTTGATCCAGAATGTTCCCTACGTGGTTTTTTCTTTTGGAATAGTTCTTTGTATATTTAGTGTGCTGAGTGTTTGGAACCATATTGGGAAATATGGAGAAAAAATACCCGGTCCATTCTCAAAAAAGCTGTTCGGTAAATCCTTATCTTACGATATAAATAAAAGCAAACTTTACAGAAGAGCATATAGAATAACCTTCGTACTTGGAGGACTAATTTATACAGCGGTAATCACGCTTTTTCCTAAACTCATTTCAATGCATAACTTAGCTCTTGAAAGGACAGGTTTTCTAGTGGTGGGAGCCAATCTGGGTGTAGTTTTGACTTTCATATTACTTTCAATTAACAATATCTGGATTGGCAAACCGAAAATATCCTTATTATTTCTATCTGTATTTCCAATAACAGGAATTATTCTATTTTTACAGCCATCAACATTTTTGTTTTTGATTATTTCATTGCTTGCAGGCGCGAGTTATGCTGTTCCTTACACTTTTGCAATATTTTACGGCCTGCATACAGCTAAAAAAGAGCATGGAAAACAAGGTGGATTCCACGAAGCAATGGTAGGTGTCATCTTTGGATTCGGCCCATTACTTGGTGGATTATTCCTTGATCTATGGTCGAATTTAAAGAGCCTGGGAATACTTGTTTTTGTTCTGTTCGCAATTGTTCTGATCGTGCAAATTAGTTTTGTTAAAAAGCTATCAAAAGATGGAAATCTCGTAAATTAAAAACTATAGATCAAAATATAATTGATATTCTGCGGGGGATGGAATATTCATAATATAATTTGCTTCTTCACCTTTCTTGTTAAACCAGTTTTCGATTAATTTATCATCAAAAGCACTGCTCAAATAGTCTTTATCATCTTTCAGCCCATTTAATACAGTAGATAAATCTGTTGGAAAAAACTGTATTTGGTCTCTTTGTTGGCCTGTCATTTCATAGATATTACTCTCTAAGGGTCCAAAATTGAGCTTTCTTGGATCAAGTTTTCTTTTAATTCCATCAATTCCAGCAAGTAACATTGCTGAAATGCCGTAATATGGATTACAAGAAGCATCAATTGTTCTAAATTCGACTCTGACCTTTTCAGCTTTTTTTACATAACCTGGTATTCTTATTGCTGCACTTCTGTTGCCCCTGGCAAAGGCTGCGCAAATTGGTGCTTCAAATCCTGGTACCAGTCTTCTATACGAATTTGTAGTGGGATTTGTGAAAGCCAACAAAGAACCTCTCAGTGAATGCTGTAAAATCCCTGCCACGTAACTCAGTGCCATTTCACCTAAACCACTGTACGAGTCACCAGAGAAAAGATTTTTATGTTCGTCATAAAGGAATTGATGTATATGCATTCCATTCCCTGCTTCACCGTAAAGCGGTTTAGGCATAAATGTTATCCTTATTCCATACTTGTATGCGAGATTGTGAAGCAAATACTTAATGATGATAATGGAATCAGCAGTCTTAAGAGCATCCTGAAAGTAAAGTTCTATTTCATGTTGTGCTGAGCTCACTTCGTGATGATGATACTTGACGGGGATTCCAAGTTCAATTAGATGTTTTACAGCTTCATTTCTAAAACCTGCAAAGTAATCCGCAGGTGGTGATCTATGGTAACCAGTCTTCTTTTCAACGATCATGTTTTTTGAAAGCTCTTCACTATTCCAGTAACCTTCTTTTGCCTCTATCTCATAGGAAACCTTATTAACTCCCACTGAATAACTAGCAGCGTCAAATATGTGAAATTCAAGTTCTGGGGCAAGTAATGCACCTTTAGCGCCAACTGATTTTAGTTCTTTTAACGTGTTTATTAGTACATTCCTTGGATATTGTCCATATAGATTGCCATCTGATGTTGTGTATACATTGCAGAAAAAAGACAGTGTTTTTGATTCGTAGAAAGGGTCAATGAAGGCGGTTTCTTCATCCGGAACAGCAATCATATCACTATCTTCAACAGTTGCATAACCATAATTGGAAGCATCAAATCCAATACCTTCTTCAAAAAGCTCATCGTTCAATCTGTTTCCGGGAAGTAAAATATGTCTTATCCTTCCGCTTATATCAACGACCTTGAGATCGATGAATTCAACTTCTTTAGATAGTTTCTCAGTATGATCTTTCATAAAACACCTCCACTTATTTTGTTATCCTTACAAGAGAATTTTAACGATTAAACGATAACTTTTCAACAACAAATTGAGATTTAGGCGTTTACAAGCGAAATGAGTACCGTTAAACTTGTAAAGGAGAAGTATCAATTTTAAAAAAAAGCTAAACTCTTTACTTAATGCTAATTTAGCGGTCAATAAGGCTGTGGTATAATTTTTTTCGAATATGATTATTCTGAAGGAGGTTTAGATATGGCTAAATATGTATATTATTTTGGAGACGGGAAAGCTGAAGGAAATGCTTCAATGAAAGATATTCTTGGAGGTAAAGGGGCTAATCTTGCAGAAATGGTTAGATTGGGACTTCCTGTTCCTCCTGGTTTTACAATTTCTGCAGAAGTGTGTAAATATTATAACGAACATAAAAAGCAGTATCCGAGTGGTTTAAGAGAAGAAGTTGAGAAGTCAGTTAGAAAACTCGAGGATTCTACTGGGAAAAAACTTGGTTCAACTGAAAATCCATTACTGGTTTCGGTTAGATCAGGTGCAAAAGTTTCGATGCCCGGCATGATGGATACAATATTGAATCTTGGTTTAAATGATGACAGTGTTGAAGGGATGGCTAAAGCAACGAACAATCCTAGATTTGCTTATGATGCTTACCGTAGGTTTATTCAGATGTTTGGAGATATCGCACTTGGTATAGAACATGCCAAGTTCGAAAGAGAGCTCAGAAATTTAAAAAAGGAAAAAGGTGTAGAACTGGATACGGAGCTTGAAGCTTCAGATTTACAGGAATTGATCAATAGATATAAAATTGTATATAAAGAAGCAGGTAAAAAGTTCCCTCAGAATCCCTGGGAGCAGTTATGGGATGCAATTGATGCGGTGTTTGGTAGCTGGATGAATAAAAGAGCAATTAAATACAGGGAACTAAACGATATCAGCGAAGATGAGGTTTTTGGGACAGCAGTAAATGTAATGACTATGGTATTTGGTAACACCGGAGAAGAAAGTGGAACGGGGGTGGCATTTACCAGAGATCCCAATACCGGCGAAAGAAGTTATTACGGTGAATATCTTTCTAATGCTCAGGGAGAAGATGTTGTTGCTGGTATAAGAACACCAAAATCTCTCGAATATCTACAAGAAAACATGCCGGATATTTACAAAGAACTAGTCGATGTCTTCGAGAAACTTGAGGAAAGATACAAAGATATGCAGGATGTTGAATTCACAGTAGAGAATAGAAGATTGTATCTTTTACAAACAAGAAATGGCAAAAGAACTCCCTATGCAGCAGTTAAAATAGCTTCTGACATGGTTGATGATGGTCTGATTTCAAAAGAGGATGCTGTAATGAATGTTTCCACAGATCATGTTGAAACGCTCTTACATCCTTATTTTGAAGCAGAAACAAGGGAAAAGGCCAACCTGCTGGCTAAGGGTATAGCTGCATCACCGGGGGCTGCTTCAGGAATAATTGTTTTTGACCCTGCGGAAGCAGAAAAAATGGTAAAAGAAGAAAATAAAAAGGTAATACTTGTCAGACCCGAGACATCACCTGAGGATATTGCTGGTATGGCAGCTTCAGTGGGCATCCTTACATCAACAGGGGGGAAAACCTCACATGCAGCAGTTGTTGCTAGAGGAATGGGAAAACCATGTATAGTCGGTTGTGACGCTGCTGAGGTGAATGAGAAAAAAGGCTTTGTTTTGATAAATGGACAAAAATACGAAAAAGGCGCATGGTTCAGTCTTGATGGTACAACAGGAGAAGTTTTTGAGGGTAAACTTGAAGCTGTAATGCCTCAGGGGCTTGAAGGACCTCTTGCGAGAGTTCTGGAATGGGCTGATGAAATTCGTAAACTTGGAGTTAGGACAAATGCAGATACACCAAAAGATGCAGAAACAGCGAAAAGATTTGGCGCTGAAGGAATCGGACTATGTCGGACAGAGCACATGTTCTTTGATGAAGAAAGAATTCCAGCGGTTAGACAGATGATTCTTTCAAATTCCGAAAAACAAAGAAGAAAAGCGCTGGATAAACTTCTACCAATGCAGAAAGAAGATTTCGTAGGATTGTTTAAAGCGATGGAAGGCTACCCGGTGACGATAAGATTTCTTGATCCTCCACTACATGAATTTTTACCCAAAGAAGAGAAGGAAATTAGGAAGCTTGCCCGGGATATGGAAGTTACATACGAGCAATTAAAAGAAACCATAGAAGAGTTACATGAATTCAACCCAATGATGGGTCATAGAGGATGTAGATTGACTGTTTCTTATCCTGAAATTGCTGAGATGCAAACCAAAGCTATTATTGGAGCAGCTATTGAAGTTTTGAAAGACGAAGGGAAAACAGTTACGCCTGAAATTATGATTCCTCTTGTTGGACATATCAACGAACTCAAGTATGTAAAAGATATAGTAGTCAAAACAGCAGATGAGCTAATCAAAAAAGAAGGTGTGGATCTTAAGTACAAGGTAGGAACTATGATTGAAATTCCAAGAGCCTGTCTGACTGCTGATGAAATAGCGGAAGAAGCAGAATTCTTTAGTTTTGGAACTAACGATTTAACCCAGCTAACATTTGGTTTTAGTCGTGACGACTACGGAAAATATATAGGTGAATACATGGCAAAAGATATACTGGAAGTAGATCCCTTCCAACAGCTAGACCAAACTGGTGTTGGTCAGCTTGTAAAGATGGGTACTGATAAAGGAAGAAAAACAAGGTCAGATCTTAAGGTTGGTATATGTGGTGAACATGGAGGAGATCCTTCATCAATTGACTTCTGTCATAAGACTGGACTGAATTATGTGAGCTGTTCTCCTTACAGGGTTCCAGTGGCGAGATTGGCTGCAGCACAATCAGCTGTGAAAGAACTAAAGAAATAAATGGAGACTAAGCCGCGGCTCTAATGAAGGGTCGCGGCTTTATTTTTTTGGAGGTTAAGAGATGTCTCAAATGTTTTTTGGGTTCCTTAATGCCACTGGTTTTGCAATGCTAAGCTGGGAAAATCTAGTAATGTTTGTTCTTGCCGGGATATTGTTTTATATAGCCATAGTAAAGGATGCAGAACCTCTATTATTGATTCCAATTGCTTTTGGGATGGTAATTGCTAACATACCGCCTGAGGTCACAGGTCTTTTTGAACCAAATGTGGGACTAATATGGTTTATACAGCAAGGTTTGTACCTTGGAATATATCCTCCATTGATTTTTCTACAAATTGGTGCACTGACAGATTTTTCTTTCTTGTTGGCAAAACCCAAAACGCTTTTTTTGGGAGCAGCTGCCCAAACGGGGATATTTGTTACCTTTATAGTGGCAAGAAACATGGGTTTTGAGTTTCCTGATGCTGCATCTATTGCTATAATTGGAGGTGCAGATGGTCCTACTTCAATTTATTTGTCAACGCAGTTTAATTCGCCTTATCTTGCTATTATTGCAATTGCAGCTTATTCTTATATTGCTCTTATTCCTGTTTTACAACCACCTGTTATGAAACTACTAACCACTACGAAAGAAAGACGTATAAGAATGGGATTACAGCAAAGACATGTTTCAAAGCTAGAGAAAATAGTCTTCCCCGTTACTTCTACAATAATTATTGGTCTTATGGTACCCAGAGCACTTCCTCTTATTGGGATGTTAATGCTTGGAAATTTTTTGAAAGAAAATGGAAAGACTAAACGACTTGCAGAAGCAGCATCGAAATATATCGCTGATCCTGTTATAATTTTATTGTGTTTATCTGTTGGAGCTAGTGCAAATGGCAAAGTATTTTTGAGTGTTGAAAGTTTGAAGATCATTGGTCTGGGTGCGGGAGCATTTATTATTGCCACAGCTTCAGGAGTGATCTTTGCAAAAATTATGAATTTTTTCTCAAAGGATAAAATAAATCCATTAATAGGAGCAGCTGGTGTATCAGCAGTACCAGACTCAGCGAGAGTTGCTCAAAGGGTAGCCAGCGAAGAAGATCCCTCAAATTTTATACTTATGCATGCTATGGGTCCTAACGTTGCTGGTGTAATAGGTTCAGCTATAGCTGCAGGGGTATTTCTCTCAATAATAACCTGAGGAGGATTTTAATGGCTAAAAAGGGAAACTTCCATGTTTACATTAACACAGGATACTGCAAGAAATGCGGGATTTGTTCCTGGATTTGTCCTACAGGAACTATTATAGAGGATGAAAGTGGGAAACCTGAAATTACCGACCACAAAACGTGTATTGGTTGCTTAATGTGTGAAAGAGCATGTCCTGATTTTGCCATTGATATACAGGAAATTGAGGTGAAAGAAAATGTCTAAATTTGCGCTTTTACAGGGAGATGAAGCCTGTGCTCTTGGTGCCATCAGGGCAGGATGTAGATTTTTTTCTGGATACCCAATTACGCCTGCTACAGAAATAGCGGAAACCATGTCCAGAGAGCTACCTAAAAAGGGCGGGACTTTTATTCAAATGGAAGATGAAATTGCCAGTATAGCTGCAGCAATAGGTGCGTCTCTTGCTGGAGAAAAGGCTATGACAGCAACAAGCGGACCTGGCTTCAGCTTAATGCAGGAAGCAATTGGTTACGCTTCAATGACTGAGATACCCATAGTTATTGTGAATGTACAGAGAGGTGGACCCTCAACGGGTATGCCTACCAAGACTGCACAGGGTGATATAATGCAGGCTCGCTGGGGAACACATGGTGATCATCCAGTAATCGCCCTTTATCCTTCAACCGTGGAAGAAGTTTTCAAATATATAATCACGGCTTTTAATTATGCAGAGCACTATAGAACCCCTGTCATTTTTCTGATGGATGAGATTTTGGGACATATGAGAGAGAGCATTAATATACTTGATGAAGAAAAATTGAAACTGATACCTAGAGTTTCTGAGTCAGAATTAGAAGAGGACGAAATATTTCATCCCTTTAAAGAAGATGACAGTATGCTGGCAGCACCATTGATGAAAATGGGGAAAACAAAGTTCCATGTTTCAGGTCTCGTTCATGATGAATCTGGTTTCCCTGTTGGTACTCCAAAAGATGTTGATAGGTTATTGAGAAGACTAGATAATAAAATAAAGCTTCATGCTGATCAAATAGGTATTTATGATGAATACATGACAGAAGATGCAGAAATACTTGTTATTGCTTATGGCTCTGTTGCACGAAGCGCTTTGAAAGCAGTGAAACTGGCACGAGAGGATAGAATTAATGTGGGTTTTTTTAAGCCAATAACACTGTGGCCTCTTCCCACAACAAGAATAAGGCAATTGTTGAAAAGATTTAGTGCGGTAATTGTAGCCGAAATGAATTTAGGACAGATTGTGTATGAAGTGTCCAGATTAAATAGAAGCAGAACGAAACTTGAAAAGTTAAATAAAGTTGATGGTTCATTGATTACACCTCAAGAAATTCTTGATTCAATTGCAAAAGTTAAATCTGAAGTTCTGGAACTTTGAGTTCGAGTTTTAATAATGAAAAGAAAATTGTAATGTTTTTGGGAAGGCAGCATTTATTATGGTAAAATGTTCTTAACCTAACTTCAGCTTAAGGAGGCAGTCTAAATGGAAGTTTTGAAGGTTAGTTCTAAATCAAATCCAAACAAAGTTGCTGGTGCTATAGCAGGTGTTCTTTCAAAAAGCAACCAGGTTGAACTGCAGGCTATAGGTGCTGGAGCAGTAAATCAGGCTGTAAAGGCTGTTGCGATTGCCTCAAGATTCTTAGATGAAAGAGGCACTTCAATAAGTATGGTACCTGGTTTTGTTGAGATTGCTATTGGAGAGGAAATGAGAACAGGAATTTCTTTCAAAGTCGCTGCAGATAAGAAAGAACAGAGTGAAAGCTTAAAGGCCGAAGCGCCAAAGGAGTCGAAAGTAACAGAACAGGAAACAGAAGAGGATCTAGGTTAGTATAGTAACTAAAAAAGAGTTTTCCGATTGGGGCTTAAGGCCCCTTTTTTATTGAAAATAATTTGCTCTACAGTTCATAATTCCTTTAAGCGATAGGATTGATCACGTGTTATAATTTTTCAAAGCTTTGGGGAGGGTAAATATGGACAAGATTGGAACAAGATACGATTCTAAGAATTTAGAGAAAAAATGGTATAAAATTTGGGAAGAAAAAGGCCATTTTAAACCTTCTGGTGAAGGAGAACCTTATACTATTGTTATTCCTCCACCCAACATAACTGCACAACTTCATATGGGTCATGCGCTAAATATCACACTGCAGGATATATTAATCAGATATAAGAGAATGCAGGGATATAGTACCTTGTGGATCCCTGGCGAAGACCATGCTGGAATAGCCACGCAAAATACTGTAGAGAGAAAACTTGCTGAGGAAGGAATACATAGAAAGGACATTGGGCGTGAGAAATTTCTGAAAAAAGTTTGGGATTGGGCAGACGAGTATAGAAAGAGAATTGTAGAACAAATAAAAGCCATAGGAGCTTCCTGTGATTGGTCACGCGAACACTTCACGCTTGATGAAAACCTGAATAAAGCGGTACGAAAAGCTTTCGTGTCTCTTTATAAAGAAGGCTATATTTATAGAGGAAAATATATCATTAACTGGTGTCCCCGTTGTGGTACTGTACTTTCAGACGAAGAAGTGGAACACGAAGAACGGGAAGGAAAATTTTACTACATTAAATATTATTTTATAGACCGTGAGAAATACATAACCATAGCTACAACCAGACCGGAAACCATGTTGGCCGATACAGCTGTGGCTGTGCACCCTGGAGATGACCGTTTCAAGCATATTGTTGGAAAAGAAGTAATTTTACCCCTAATGAATAGAAAATTGAAGATAATCGGAGACCCCTACGTCGATCCTGAGTTTGGGACCGGTTGTTTAAAGGTTACCCCTGCTCATGATCCCAATGATTTTCAAATAGGACTTCGAAATGATCTTGAACTGATTGAGGTTATAGATGAGAATGCAAAAATAAATGAAAATGGCGGAAAATATGCTGGACTGGATCGTTATGAAGCAAGAGAGGCTGTAGTAAATGATTTAAAAGAAAAAGGTTATCTTGAAAAAATTGAAATCGTGCAACACTCTGTTGGAAAATGCTACAGATGTGGCACAGTTGTTGAACCTTCACTTTCTGATCAGTGGTACGTGAAGATGGAACCACTCGCAGAGAGAGCCAAATTTGCAGTTCAGAGTGGTGAGGTGGTTTTTCATCCTGAACGCTGGAAAAAAGTCTACATTCACTGGCTGGATGAAATAAGAGACTGGTGTATTTCAAGGCAATTATGGTGGGGACATAGAATTCCTGTATGGTATTGTCAAGATTGTGGAAAAATCATAGTCGAAGAGGAACCACCTGAAGCATGTCCCGATTGCCAGTCTAAGAATTTGAAACAGGATGAAGATGTTCTTGATACATGGTTTAGCTCCCAATTATGGCCATTTACCACACTTGGTTGGCCTGATGAAACTCCTGATCTTGAAGAACATTACCCAACATCTGTGCTTGTGACCGCATTTGATATTATATTTTTCTGGGTGGCAAGGATGATAATGGCTGGCTACCATTTCAAAGAGGATAAACCATTTTCTGATGTATATATTCATCAATTGATAAGGGATGGAAAAGGACGGAAAATGTCAAAATCTCTTGGTAACGGGATAGACCCACTTGAAGTTATTGAAGAATATGGTGCAGATCCCATGAGATTCACTCTTGCAATACTTGCAGCTCAAGGTAAAGATATCAAACTTGATACACGTTTTGTTGAGGCCTATCATAAATTTGCCAACAAGATTTGGAATGCGACAAGATTTGTCCTTATGAATATCGAGGATTACGAGGGAACTGAACTTTCAAAAGAAGATTTGAAGCTTGAAGATAAATGGATATTATCTAGACTTCAAAAAACTCGAACCATTGTTTCTGATGCTATTGATAGTTATGATTTTAATATAGCTGCCAAATCATTATACAACTTCTTTTGGAGTGAATTTTGTGACTGGTACATAGAAAGCGTAAAACCAAGATTGAACAGCGATGAAAGAACGACTGTACAGCATGTACTTATTTCAGTACTTGATAGCTCGTTTAGATTGCTTCACCCTTTTATGCCTTTTATTACAGAAGAGCTCTGGCAAAAACTCGGTGTGGAAGATGGTGAGATTATTGCAAGTAGCTGGCCTGAGCTGAAAAAGGAACTTTTGGATGAAGATGCGGAAGCGAAGTATTCGCTTTTAATGGAAATGGTAAGAGGAATAAGGAACGTGAAAGCTGATTTGAATATACCACCATCAAGCAAGGTACAGGCCTATTTCACTGGTTCAAATCCTGATAATGAGACAAAATTTCTAATAGAAACACTATCAAATTCTGAAGTTATGGAATTTCAAGAGAATAAGCTGTCAAATAGTGTAACAGCATATGCCGATGAGAAATATACTATTTATGTAAAACTTGATGAGATAGACGTTCAGAAAGAGATAAAAAGGTTGGGAAAAAAGTTCAGTAAGAGAGTGAAAGAAGTAGAACGTTTCAGAAAAAAACTTTCCAATGAGCAGTTTCTGAAAAACGCTCCTGAAGAGATTATTGAAGAAACAAAGGAAAAACTGCAGGACGCGACAACTTCCAGGAAAAAATTGGAAAGATTAATTGAAGATCTAAAATGAATTATGATGAAGCATTAGATTATTTGTATAATTCGCGCCCGTACGGAAAAATTAAGTACGGGCTTGATCGTATAATAGAACTTCTTAATCGCCTCGGTAACCCGCAGAACAACTACCCAATAATACATATTACTGGTACTAATGGAAAAGGAAGCGTTGCTGCCATGTTAAGTCACTTGTTCAGAGAACATGGTTTTAACACTGGATTGAATATTTCACCTCACATAGTTGATTTCAGAGAAAGAATACAGATAAACAATAAATTTGTATCGAAAGAATTGCTTGTAGATACTCTTGAGGAAATAATTCCGGTACTTAAAAAAATGGACTCCAAGGGAATTGAATATGCTCCCAGTTATTTTGAAGTGATTACTGCTATGGCATTCAGCATCTTCAAATCTCAGAAGGTTGATATTTCAATAATTGAAGCTGGACTTGGAGGTAGATTTGATGCGAGTAATATTGTTGAAACGCCTTTAATTTCGGTAATAACAGGTGTTAGCCTTGACCATACCAGAATACTGGGTTCTTCAGAAGAAAAAATATCCACAGAAAAATCCCAGATAATTAAATACAGAAGACCTCTTGTTAATGGTGTTACCAGACCATGTATAAGGAAGATAATTGAAGAAAAATGTGCTGAAACGAAATCTTCATTTTGGACATTTTGGAAAGATTTCAATATCAGTAATACAAAAATGAAATTGAACAAGAATGAATTCACTTATCATGGTGATAAAGATTATAATAAACTAAACCTGGCATTGAATGGTGAACATCAGTTCAAAAATGCAGCGATAGCTTTAAAAACTTTTGAATTGAGTGCAAAGGAACTTGGTTTTTTGGTGAATGAAGAAAAAATGAGAAGAGCATTAAAAATGGTTAAATGGCCTGGCCGTTTTGAAGTTTTTAGTTATTCAGACAGAATGATTGTACTTGATGGTGCGCATAATCCAGATGGGGCAATTCGTTTTAGAAGCAATCTCGAAACGTATTTTGGATTCAAAAACATTTTCCTTTTATATGGTGGACTTGATGATAAAGATCACAAAACCACTGCACGTTATATTTCACCAGCTGTTGAAAATGTTGTTGTCACCAGAGTACCTAGCCACAGGAATGTTTCCCCTGAAAAAATATTTAAAGAATGGAAAAGTGTTAAAAAAGACGTTGCTTATATAGATAACTATAAATCTGCACTTGATTATCTTATTGAGAGTTCAAATAAAGATGATGTAATAATATGCACAGGCTCTCTTTATTTGGTTAGCGCCTTGAGATATTATATTAATGGAGGAACGGATAATTATGATTGAGGCTATAGAAGGAAAAATTGCTGAAAAAACTGACAATACTCTTTTAATAAAAGCGGGGAGCTTTTTTATTAGCGTATTCTGTACCCCCTGGACGTTGCAAAAAATCTCTGTTGGGCAGGAAATAAAACTGTCAACATTTCTATCTTTTCCTAAAGATAAAGCGCCAGAAATGTTTGCCTTTTATGAGCGAGATGAAATGGAACTTTTTAAAATACTGATAGGAGTTAACAAAATAGGGCCAAAGATGGCACTGAAAATATTAGGTGGTGCCCATTATACTGAAATTAGAAACTACATTGCAACCAGAGACGTGATGGGGCTTTCAAATTTGCCAGGACTCGGTAAAAAAACCGCAGAAAGACTCATAGCCGAACTTAGTGATTCCATTGAAGATCTTTCAGGTTTTTCTGCAGCAGTTGGTACGGATAATGATGCTGTGGATGCTCTGACTTCGCTTGGATTCGACAGATACATTGCTGAAAAGGCGGTAAGGAAAGTGACAAAAGAAGGAGCCAATGGAACCCAGGCAATTGTGAAAAAAGCACTTAAAGAGTTGCAGTGAAATGGGGGTGAGTAAAATGATTGCGATTGTTCTTGCTGCTGGTTTAGGCAAAAGAATGAAATCTGAAAAACCCAAGGTTATGCACGATATTCTTGGGGTTCCCATGGTTTTGTGGGTTTTAAAATCATTGAAAAATGCAGGAATAGATTATGGCAGTATATATGTTGTAACGGGTTATAAATCAGAACTGGTGAAAAAAATATTGCCTGAAGGTGTTAATAGCATAGAACAGAAGGATCAACTTGGTACCGGTCATGCTGTTTTTGTTGCGCTGGAAAAAATAGACAAAAATGAGGACATTCTTGTTTTAAACGGCGATGTTCCATTAATAAGGCAAGAGACAATAATGAAGCTGAAAAAGTTGCTGGAGTTTAACAATCATGATGCTGTTGTACTTACCATGAAATTGGATGAACCATCTGGGTACGGAAGAATATTAAAGTATGGAAAAGGATTAAAAATAATTGAAGAGGCTGACGCAGACAGCAAAACAAAAAGGATAAATGAAGTAAATGCCGGTATATATGGTTTCAGGTATGAATTTATCTCTGAAGCGATTAAACAGGTTGATAATAACAATGAACAGGGTGAATATTACCTGCCTGATGTATTGAATTTTTCAAGTAACGCATCAACATTGATTATTGAAGACAATACAGAGGTTTCAGGTATTAATAACAGAGTGCAACTTGCTGAAGTACAAAAGATAGCGCAGAAGAGAATCAATGAAAAGCATATGTATAATGGTGTTACAATAATTGATCCTCAAAATACATATATAAGTCCTGATGTAAAAATTGGCAAGGATTCAATAATTCAGCCAATGACATTTATTTCAGGATGCACGGAAATTGGATCTGGATGTATAATAGGACCTATGACGCGAATTAATGAAAGTGTTATAGATAACGAAGTCGAGATTATTCGATCCGAAGTCGATAGCGCGACAATTGAAAAAGGATGCAAAGTTGGACCTTATTCAAGGCTTAGACCTGGAGCATATTTGCGAAAGAATGTAAAGGTTGGTAACTATGTTGAGATAAAGAAATCAACACTTGGAGAAGGCAGCAAGGCACAACACTTGACATACCTTGGTGACTCCGAAATTGGAAAAGATGTTAATATAGGAGCAGGAACTATTACCTGTAATTATGATGGAGTAAACAAGCACAAGACTGTAATAGAAGATAACTCATTCATTGGTAGCAACAGTTCAATTGTTGCGCCTATAGTTATAGGTAGAAATTCAGTAGTTGGTGCAGGTTCAACCATTACTGAAAATGTAGAGGAGTATTCGTTGGCACTTGGAAGAGGACGCCAGGTAGTTAAGAAGGGACGTTACCGCAAAGATAAATTGGAAGAAGGTGAGAAATAATGCCTTTGAGAACCAATGAAATGAAAGTTTTCGCTGGTTCATCGAATGTTGAGTTATCTAGAAAAATTGCTAAGTATCTTGGGATGAATCTTGGAAGCTGCAGGGTGGAGAAATTCGCGGACGGGGAAACAAATATCAAAATAGATGAAACAGTTAGAGGTCATGACGTATTCATTATTCAACCAACATGTCCGCCTGTTAATGAGAGAACAATGGAATTGCTTGTAATGATAGATGCGTTCAGAAGAGCTTCTGCAAACTCTATTGCTGTTATCATGCCTTATTATGGTTATGCCAGACAGGATAGGAAAGCAAGGGGAAGAGATCCCATTTCTGCTAAATTAGTGGCTAACTTAATTACTGTGGCTGGTGCAAGCAGGATTCTTACAGTTGATATTCATGCAGGTCAAATTCAGGGTTTTTTTGACATTCCAATGGACAACCTTTGGAGTTTTCCGGTATTTTCCAAGCATTTGAGAGAGCTGGGTGGAATAAATATTGATGATCTTGTTGTAGTATCTCCCGATATAGGGGGAGTTAAAAGAGCCAGTAAATTTGCCGGTAAGCTTGGTGTTTCACTGGCAATACTTGACAAGAGAAGACCCACTGATAATGAGGCTGAAATGGTAAATTTAATCGGTGACGTTAAAGACAAGACAGTAGTAATCATTGATGATATAATTGATACCGGTCGTTCTTTGGTAGAAGCCGCAAAGATGTTGCAGAAGAAGAAAGCAAAGAAGATTTTCGTGTGTGTAACACATGCGATACTATCTGGAGATGCTAAACATTTGCTATCAAAATCACCTATCGAAGAGATATTTATAACAGATACGGTACCACAAAGTGATTTGCCTGAGAAATTTGCAGTTGTCAGCATTGCTCCACTAATTGGAGAGGCGATGATGAGAATCAGGAAGAATCTGTCAGTTAGTATATTGTTTAAATAGAGGAGGTATTGAGATGCCGGATTTAGTTTTTTCGGTTTCGA
Organism: Kosmotogaceae bacterium; assembly: GCA_049975465.1. GTDB lineage: Bacteria > Thermotogota > Thermotogae > Petrotogales > Kosmotogaceae > JASMTM01. The sequence continues at coordinate 61,635 of JBNGCV010000003.1, forward strand.
ATCGAGAGAAAAAAGAAAAAGCCAAAAATCTTATCAAACGTGGGAAGATACCTGCTGTAGTTTACGGACCGGGTCGAGAGAATATGAACATCATGCTTGATAAAAGTGATGTGCTTAAACACCTAAATAAGATTGCTGAAACAACACCTATTAAACTTAAGCTTGATGGCAATGAGATGCATGGGTTTTTAAAAGGCGCACAGAGGGATAAAGTAACAGATAACATCATACATCTTGATTTTTACATTCCTTCTGAAGGTCATAAAATGGAGATCCATATTCCACTGACCTTTGTTGGAGAACCAGCAGGTATTGAGCATGGTGGGGTAGTACAGGAAATCATAACCGATCTTCCTGTTCAAACACTACCCAAGGATATTGTTGAAACCATTGAGGTAAATGTAGAAGAACTAGAAATCGGAGATGTTATAAGGGTTAAAGACTTGGATCTGCCTGAAGGAATTAAACCACTTATTGATGAAGATAGAGTTGTTTATGTTGTTGAATCACCTAGAACGATGACCATTGAAGAAGAGGAAGAGATGTTAGCAGAAGCTGAAGAAGAAGAAATGGAACCTGAAGTCATCGAAAAAGGTAAAGAAGAGGAAGAAATACCTGAAGGAGAAGAAGAAAAGGATTAATAAATAATGAAAGTATTTGTTGGCTTGGGTAATCCCGGCCCACGTTATGCACTGAGCCGTCATAACGTGGGTTTTCTTTTCATAGAAGAATTTTTGAAACATGCTAAGTTGCTGGGTAAAAAGAAAAGAACAGCATATGAACTGTTCAGAGTTATTTATGATAATAATGAGATTCTTCTGGTGAAACCCCTGAAATTCATGAATGCTAGTGGTGTTGCTATAAAGAAATTTCTTGAAGATTACAATGACATCAAGATAAAGAATATGTACGTTGTTTTTGATGACTTGTGGATACCGCTGGGAAAAATACGAATAAGATTTCAGGGAAGCGACGGCGGTCACAACGGCGTAAAATCTATTATCGATCAACTTAATACAAAACAGTTCCCGAGAATTAGGATAGGTATAGGGTCTATTTCAGAGCAAGTAAACATGGTAGATTATGTTCTGGGAGAATTCACAGATAATGAGATAAATGTGGCCTTCAAATCTATTCGTTTTGCTACAAAAGCAGCTATGGATCTATGCAAGTATGATATGAAAAAAGTGATGTCACATTATAATGGTGTTGAGGTGACTGAACTGGATGAAATTTGAACTCAATGCACCCTATTCTCCAAGGGGAGACCAGCCTAAAGCTATTAATGAACTGTGTGAAGGTTTGGAAAACAAAGAACGCTTTTTGACGCTTTTAGGTGTAACAGGTTCGGGAAAAACATTTACCATGGCTAGTGTGGCTGAAAGACTTCAAAGACCTGTTCTCGTGATATCTCCGAACAAAACACTTGTGGCACAATTATACAGGGAGTTTAAAGAGTTTTTTCCAGAAAATAGGGTTGAGTTATTTATAAGTTATTACGATTATTATCAACCTGAAGCTTATATTCCAGCGAAAGATCTCTACATAGAAAAAGACGCTCAGATTAATGATGTTTTATCCCGAATGAGGGTTTCTGCATTGAAGTCAGTCTTAACCAGAAAAGATGTAATTGTCGTAGCGAGCGTTTCAGCAATCTATGCCAGTGGTGATCCAAGAGATTTTCAAAATTTGAATATTGAACTCGAAACGGGTGATGTAATAAAACGACAGGAACTTGCTAGAAAACTTTCCTCAATACAGTACAATCGATCAGAAGACGTCAGTGTGGGTGGGGTGTTTCATATGAAAGGTGATGTTTTTGAAATTTATCCACCCTATGAAGATTACGGGTTACGTTTATATTTTTTTGACGATGAAATAGAACGGATTGTTAGTATAGATCCACTTGATAGAAGCAAAATAGAGGAATTCGATAAAGTAGTAATATATCCAGCCAAAGAATTTGTCACTACGGAAGAGAAGATTTCAAGGGCAATAAAAGAGATAGAACACGAACTTGGAGAACAGGTTCGAAAATTCGAGAAAGAGGGGAAATATCTAGAAGCACAGCGATTGAAACAGAGAACAATGTATGATGTCGAAATGCTTGCAACTCTAGGCTATTGTTCTGGCATAGAAAACTATTCTCGTTTTTTTGACAACAGAAATCTTGGAGATCCACCATATACATTGCTTGATTATTTCAACAAAGAGGAATTTATCGTATTCATTGATGAATCTCATATTGGTGTTCCACAGATCAGAGCAATGTACAAGGGTGATCATTCAAGAAAGAAAAGTCTTGTTGAGTATGGCTTTAGAATACCTTCAGCCTTTGACAACAGACCGTTAACTTATGAAGAATTTCTTGAAAAAACGGGGCAGATAATATTTGTTTCAGCTACACCAACGGATTATGAACTTGGAGTTTCAGAGAGAGTCGTGGAACAGTTGATTAGGCCTACAGGACTTATTGATCCTAAGGTTGAAGTAAAGGCTACTGACCATCAAGTAGATGATTTCATAGATGAAATGAAGAGAATAAAAAGTCGTGGTGAAAGAGCCATAGCAACAGTACTAACAAAGAAATCAGCGGAAATGCTCAGCACTTACCTTAATGAAGTTGGTGTAAAATCTGAATATCTTCACTCGGAACTTGGTGCCATTGAACGAGTTGAGGTCCTGAAAAAATTGCGTGATGGTACTGTTGATGTGGTTGTCGGTGTTAATTTATTGAGAGAAGGATTGGATTTGCCAGAGGTCTCGCTTGTTGCGATAATGGATGCCGATAGGGAAGGTTTTCTAAGGTCTGAGACCACACTGGTTCAGACAATTGGAAGAGCAGCACGAAATGTGAACGGGAAGGTCCTGCTTTACGCAGATCACATAACAGGTTCCATGAGAAGAGCAATAAGAGAAACAAATAGAAGAAGAACAAAGCAGATGATGTTCAATAAAGAACATAATATAACACCCGAGAGTATTGTAAAACCATTATATGATAGCATTTTTGCAGAATACTCGGACAAAGATAAAGAAGAAAAGGCTAAGAATGAATATGTTGGTGGGATACTCGCACTGAAGGAATCACTTGATACAGAAGAATATTTGGCAGTACTAGAAGAAGAAATGTTACGAGCAGCAAGCGAATTAAGATATGAGGATGCTGCAGTACTTAGAGATGAGATGAGATCAGTAAAGAACGGAAGTAAAAAATGATGGAGAGATAAAAATGAAAACAATTGCAAAAAACAAGAAAGCTAGACATCTATATCATTTTCTAGAGAGTTATGAAGCCGGGATACAATTACTTGGTACTGAGGTAAAATCGTTAAGACAGGGAGCGGTTTCGATAGTAGAATCTTATTGTAGATTCATAAATGGTGAGCTTTACCTGATAAACGCTAACATAGGTCAGTACAGTCATGGAGCTCAATGGAATCATGATCCGATGAGAGAAAGAAAGCTATTGCTTCATAAAAAGCAACTAATAAAAATTTACCAGAAAGTCAGAGAAAAGGGATTAACCATTGTACCCACAAAAATATACTTCAACGATTCAGGAATTGTCAAAGTGGAAATCGTACTTGCGAAGGGTAAGAAACTATATGATAGAAGAGAGGATATGATAAAAAGAGAACAGGAAAGGAAAATTAGACGTAAAGAAGATAGATAATGCGTCATGTAGTAATAGTACTACTTTTTTTCTTCTTACTTTTTCCTTCAAGTACATTTTTTTCGAACAATTTCGAACATGACAAATATCTTCATTTTTCTATAAGCTTTTCACTGAGTATAACTTCTAATTACTTTTTTGGTTTCTATGGAGATGTTCTTGCTCTTGGTATAGGCGTATTCAAGGAAGCATATGACTACTATGATAAAGATGGAGGAGCTGATTTAGAAGATATTTACTCCGATTTTATCGGTGTCTTATCTGCCAAGGCATATATTAAAACATTTGACAGAATACCTTTAATTGGTTTCTGTTTGTTTTTCTAGACAGTTTTTTAAAGATGCAAACAATGAATTGGTCGTGTTAACTTGTGGACTGGTGGTTTTGAAAGTTCTTTAGCAAGTTGTTTCTTTGAAAAATCAGATAGACAAATTGTTCTATACTTAGATGATAAAAAGCGATTGATTTGTTGAATTAATTCATACTCGAGTTCGACATCACATAGATAAACAAAACGCATTAGCTCATTTCCCTGAA
>JBNGCV010000004.1:0-65294 GCA_049975465.1 Kosmotogaceae bacterium
GTATCATCAAGTAAGGCTGGAGAAAGTTCCATTCGTAACGGCACAACTTCCTTCTTATCCTTTTTGTAAACGATACGACCAAGTGTTCTCTTCAATCTGCTGTTAAGTTTAACTGGCAAATCAAAAAACAGGCCAAACTTCTCAGCAGCAAGCGTTCTAACAAGAAACCTTAGTTTTTTATGCTCTTCATCCATATCTTAAGAATAGCACGAACTCTAAAAAAGGTACAAGTTTTTATATATGATAAAATCACTTTTGAAGTTACATTGGAGGTATGAAGATGAAAAAAATCGCAATGATATTTGGCACAAGACCGGAAGCAATAAAAATGGCTCCTGTTTATCTGGCATTAACAAAATCCAATTTTAAACCCATCATAATTGCCACCGCCCAGCACAGGGAAATGCTCGATCAGGTTCTCAAACTATTTGATATAGCACCTGATTATGATCTCAATATTATGAGAGACAAACAGTCCCTTTCCGATCTAACATCCAGACTAATCTCTTCAATCGACAGAGTTTTCAAGAAAGAACAGTTCGATGCAACTCTGGTCCAGGGAGACACTACATCCACCTTTGCTGGAGCACTTGTGGCTTTTTATAATAAATGCCCTGTCGGCCACATTGAGGCAGGTTTGAGAACGAAAAATACATACAATCCTTTTCCTGAAGAGATAAATCGCAGATTATCCTCTACACTCGCAAATTACCATTTTCCTCCTACTACAAAAGCGAAAAACAATTTAATTAACGAGGGAATTCCTAATGAAAACATACTAATTACAGGAAATACTGTTATTGACGCGTTGAAGTGGGTGATAAATAACAAAAACTACGATATGAAGCGTATAAGAAAAGAACTTGACCTTTTTGACAAGAAATACATTCTTTTGACTACACACAGACGGGAAAGCTGGGGAGAACCCATGCGAAATATTATGAAAGCCGCAAAAGAGCTGCTCGATAAAGAGAAAGATTTGCATATAGTTTTTCCTGTTCATCTCAATCCAGCTGTACGCGAAATCGTTTATGAAGAGCTTAAAGATGAAAAAAGAACTATTTTATTGGATCCCCTTGATTATCTACCTTTTGTGGCAGTAATGGAAGGATCAAAGATTATTCTAACCGATTCTGGCGGTATTCAGGAAGAAGGACCTGCTCTGGGAAAACCAGTACTCGTTTTAAGAGAAACAACTGAAAGACCCGAAGCAATTGAATCGGGAACTGCAAAACTGGTAGGTACTTCTATCAAAAAGATAGTAGAGGAAACTATGACATTGCTTCATGATGAAGGCAAATATAAACAAATGGCTAAAGCTATCAATCCCTTTGGAGATGGGAAGGCGGCAAAAAGAATCGTTGAATTTTTACAAAATAAGATAACCTGATTCTTATATCAATAATTTCATTTCTTCTATCTAATTTACATTGGTTAAAGTAAGCTATCAATCAGTCTTTACTGGAATAAACATACTATTCCAGAACGACGATTACATCTCCGGCGTCGATATTGTCTCCTTTTTTAACCTTTACTTCTTTGACTGTTCCATCGTAATCAGACAAAACTGTATTTTCCATTTTCATCGCTTCCATAAGGATTACTTTATCACCACGACTGATCCTATCTCCTGAAGAAACAAAAATATCAAGTACTACTCCTGTCATCGGGGAGGTAACCTCATTAACTTCGCTGGTATCTTTTTCTTTACTCAAAGTTTTTGGTTTTCTATTTTTTTCTTTATCTTCTTTATTCTCAAATTTTTCAGCTGATTCGTTTTGTTTTTTCTGCACTTGACCCTGCTGCTGACTGGAAGGTTGTTTTTGAATTTTCTCCTCAGCAGTTTTTGGTTTGTTCTTTATCTCTTCAACTTCAACGATGTATTCGTTGCCATCTACGGTTACTTTGAAGGTTCGTTGCATTATTCTTCCTCCCTGTTTTCCAGAATATAAATGGTTTTCTTTGTTTCCATCTGTCTGAGGTTTCTGCACTTTTGACAGACTTTATCACAAAATCACCGTGTCCCATATAATGCGTTACTGCAGAAGTAATAATTGCAACCATGCGTGAAGATAGTTCACCCGGTCTTTCAGTTCTCTTTTTTTCTTCACCACTCAAAGTTTTATTCTTTTTACCGGAAATCTTTACCGGTTTTCCTTTATCTTTTGAGAGAAATTTTCCCATCAATGCGAACATAATCGCAAGAATAGTTAAAACGCTGAATACAACAATAAGTCCAAGTATAGTAACCTGTATAGTTTCAGACATTTAATCACCTCAAAGAGGAATATTTCCATGTTTTTTGTTTGGAAATCCCTGAACTTTACTCCCGGTAATTGACAATGCTGCTGCAATCTTCTTTTTACTTTCAGAAGGTTCAATTACACCTTCTATGTATCCCCTTGCAGCAGCTCTATAAGGATTCCCGAAGGCTTCTCTATATTCCTCTATCTTTTCTTTTCTTGTTTGTTCGGGGTTATCGGAATTTTTGATTTCCTTTCTAAATATTATATTCGCTGCACCTTCAGGACCCATTACAGCTATTTCTGCTCCTGGCCAGGCATAGACAATATCCGCTCCAAGATGCTGGCTACCCATGGCAATGTACGCTCCACCATAAGCCTTTCTTAAAATAACCGTTATTTTCGGTACAGTCGCTTCACTGTATGCATAAAGAAGTTTGGCACCATGTCTGATTATTCCTCCATGTTCCTGTGCCACTCCGGGAAGAAAACCCGGTGTATCAACAAAAGTCAGGATAGGAATGTTAAAACTGTCCAGAAAACGGATGAATCTAGCTGCTTTGTCAGAAGCATCAATATCAAGCGCTCCGGCGAAAACAGATGGTTGATTTGCTACAATACCTATGGATTGACCGTTTATTCTGGCAAATCCCACCACCATATTCCTTGCAAAATCCTTGTGTACCTCAAAAAAGCGTCCATCATCAACGATTTCTTCTATCACGCTGTGAACATCATAGGACTGTTTTGGATTTTCTGGAACTAATTCATTCAGCGCTTCATTTATTTCCAATTCCCGAGGTTTTTTAACCATAGGTTCTTCAGCATTATTCTGAGGCAAATACGATATAAGTTCTCTAACCATCTTCAAAACGGTTTCATCATCTTCAGCAGAAAAATGCGCAACACCACTTTTTGTGTTATGAACTGATGCGCCGCCAAGCTCATTCTTGCCAATTTCTTCTCCTGTTACGGCTTTAATTACCTGTGGCCCTGTAATGAACATCTGAGAAATATCTTCCACCATAAATATAAAATCTGTTATCGCAGGTGAATACACGGCACCTCCAGCACAGGGACCCGATATTATAGTTATTTGAGGTATAACTCCCGATGCCAGAGTGTTTCTATAAAAAATCCCGCCGTATCCATAAAGAGAGTCCACACCTTCCTGAATTCGAGCGCCACCGGAGTCGTTAATGCCAATTAGAGGTATACCCATTTTCATGGCAACATCCTGTATCTTCATAATCTTTTTTGCGTGCATCTCACCCAGCGATCCTCCCTGTACGGTAAAATCCTGGGAGAAAATCGCTACATTTTTACCCTCAATTCTGCCAACTCCTGTAATAACACCATCCCCGGGAAATTCTTCTTTATCAAGTCCGAAGTTAACAGATCTATGCTCAACAAACTTATCGTATTCTTCAAAACTTCCTTCATCGCACAAAAGGGCAATACGCTCTCTCGCTGTTAATTTACTGCGAGAATGTTGTTTTTCTATCTTTTCTTTGCCGCCACCTTTTTCAACCTTTTCGCTACGTTTTCTGAGTTCCTCAATATTGTCATTCAAAATTAACACCTCCAGTTTTAGTGCTCACCTTCAACAAGTTCTATAAGTACGCCCTTTGTAGTCTTGGGGTGAAGGAAAACAGTTTTTGTTCCTCCAGCACCTTCACGTGGAGATTCACTTAAAGGTTTGTAATTCATTAATTTTGCTTTTTCAATACCTTCCTGTACGTCATCAACAGAAATCGCCACGTGGTGAATCCCTTCTCCTCTTTTTTCTATAAACCTGGCAATTGTGCTATCCGGATTAATGGATTCCAGCAATTCAATTCTTGTATTTCCCGTATTCAAAAAAGCAACCTTCAATCCTCTATCATCAAGTATTTCAACTTTTTCAAGCTTAAAACCCAGATAATCAACATAAATCTTCTTATGTTCTTCTATGGATTTCACAGCAATTCCTATATGGTCAATTTTCTTTGCTTTCATTGTTTTCACCCTCCTCATTGGCGTACAAGCTGATTATCTTCTCTAGTTCTTCTGTTTTGCTATATCTGGTCCTTAAAATTGAAAACAATGTGTTTAAAAGGTTGAACTTGTACCTGTCCTTTCTATTTTCCTCCAGTTTTTCGTTTTGACTTAAAACAGTTAGATGCCCCTGAACAATATCTCTTAATTGATCAATATTTTCTCCTGTAATACTGTTTGTAGATATTACATCTCTTTCAATGCCACCAAGTTTTAGTGTTGCCTCAATATTAGCCAGAAGCTTTTGTGACTCATCCAAATCTTTTTTATTGACAACGTAAACATCTCCGATCTCCATAATACCTGCCTTCAGCATTTGGACATCATCACCGGTACCCGGTGCTAGAACCAGCAAAACCAGATCCGCAAGATTTACAATATCCGTTTCTGATTGTCCCACTCCAACGGTCTCAACGAAAATAATATCATAACCTGCCCTTCCAAGAAACTCCACTGCATCGTATATTCCCGGGCTCAACCCGCCAACCGCTCCTCTACTTGCCATCGAACGAATGAATATATTATTTCGTTTTGCTGAACGCCTCATTCTAATCCTGTCCCCAAGAAATGCTCCGCCAGTAAAAGCGCTGGTAGGATCAACTGCGATTATGGCTACATCTTTTTCTATTGCAAACATCTCTGCAAGTTTATCAGTCATAGTGGATTTTCCGGAACCGGGGCTTCCGGTTATACCAACTACTAAATAGTCTCTTTCGGGATACTTTGAAACGATCTCTTTTGCCTTCAATGGATCCCTTTCTATGAGGGATAGAGTTTTTGCTACTTCTCTTTCAGCAATCATTTCACTGCTTCTTTTACTTTTTCAACAATTTCTTTAAGTGGTACCCCCGGACCAAATACCTCATGAATTCCCATTTCTTTTAGCTTTTCTACATCTTTAGCGGGAATAATGCCACCGACAAATACAGGTTTATCTTCAATATCTGATTCTTTCATCAGTTTTTGAATCCTTTCACAAAGTTTTAGATGGGCACCTGATAGGATTGAAAGCCCAATAATATCAACATTTTCCTGTGATGAAGCTTTTACTATTTCTTCTGGTGATTGTCTTAATCCCGTATAAATAACCTCCATGCCTGCATCACGTAAAGCCATCGCTACAATCTTTGCTCCTCTATCGTGACCGTCAAGTCCCGGTTTAGCTACAAGCACCTTTAACTTATTTTCCATCAAAAAGCCCCTCCCTAGAGTATGATTGCTTCGGTGTATTCTCCGAATACATCTCTAAGTGCAGATGAAATCTCTCCAACCGTAGCATAATGCTTAACAGCATCAAGAACATAAGGCATTATGTTGTCCTCTTCCTTCGCTGCTTTCTTAAGTTTCTCAAGTACTTCTTTCACAGCATTTTGATCGCGTTTTTTCTTTAAGGTTTTCAGCTTCTCTTTTTGTCTGTCTTCAATTTCAGGATCAAATTCAAGTATTTCCTTTTCTGCATCTTCATCTGTTTGGAATTTATTCACTCCTACAACGATTTCTTTTTGATTTTCAACATTGAGTTGATATTCATATGCAGTATTGAGAATTTCTTTCTGTATATAACCCTTTTCTATTGCTTTTACCATACCGCCGAGATCATCTATTTTAGAAAGGTATTCCATCACCTTCTTCTCAATATCGGAGGTCAGTTTTTCGACAAAATATGAACCTCCAAGTGGATCTACAGTATCGGCCACTCCAGTTTCATAAGCGATTATTTGCTGGGTCCTCAATGCCGCTGTAACAGATTCTTCCGTTGGTAGTCCAAGGGCTTCATCGTATGAATTTGTATGCAGCGATTGAGTACCACCAAGGACAGCTGCTAATGCCTGATATGCTACTCTTGCAATATTGTTCAGTGGTTGCTGGGCGGTTAGTGTTGAACCACCAGTCTGAGTGTGAAATCGCAACCTCAACGCCTTGTTATTTTTTACTTTAAACCGCTCTTTCATTATCCTTGCCCATAGACGTCTAGCAGCACGGAATTTAGCTATTTCTTCAAAGAAGTTGTTGTGTGCATTGAAGAAAAAGGAAAGTCTCTTTCCAAAGACATTTGGGTCAAGTCCCGCATCTATGGCTGCTTCAACATAGGCTATACCATCTGCAAGCGTAAATGCTATCTCCTGAACTGCATTGGCTCCAGCTTCCCTGATATGATAGCCACTTATACTTATGGTATTGAAGCCAGGTAGGTGTTTGGAACAGTATTCAAAAATATCCGTAATTATCTTCATAGAGGGTTTAGGCGGGAAAATATATGTTCCTCTCGCTATATACTCCTTCAATATATCGTTTTGTATTGTTCCTTTCAATTTATCCGGGGATACCCCCTGTTTTTCAGCCAGCGCAATATACATAGAAAGCAAAATTGCAGCTGTTGAATTGATGGTCATCGAAGTACTTACTCTGTCAAGGGGGATTTCTCTGAAGAGTGTCTCCATATCATCAAGTGAATCTATTGCGACTCCGACTCTTCCAACTTCGCCCTCTGCCATTGAATCATCAGAATCGTATCCAATCTGTGTGGGAAGGTCAAAGGCCACAGAAAGTCCTGTTTGACCCTGGGACATTAAATAATGAAAACGCTCATTTGATTCTTCAGCTGTTCCAAAGCCGGCATACTGTCTCATTGTCCATAGTTTTCCTCTGTACATGGTTGGTTGAACGCCTCTTGTATAGGGTAGCATTCCGGGAAATGCTAGATCATTTACATATTCTAAACCTTCAACATCAAGAGGTGTATAGGTTTTTTTGACCTCCTGTGAGGATGAAGTTTTAAATTTTTCCTTTCGTTCGGGAAATCTCTTAACAGTTGGTTCTACAACGTTCTCTTCCCATTCTTTGTGCTGTTTTTTGATCCGTTCAATTTCTTCGTTATCAAACATGTAGAATTCCTCCCCGTTCTATAAACTTCAGAATACTTATTAATCATATTTTATACATATTTATTATTACATATTACTTGAGTTTAATACAGAAAAAACCCTATAAATTATTATTAAATTGGTGAGAATAAAATTGTCGAAAGAAAAACAAAGCCGGGTAACTTTACGTTATAATTGATTGAACTGGAGGTGTAAGAATGGATATAGATAGACTGACAGAACTTATAATTACTCCGGGCATACCCGGCAGGGAAGAGATGGTACGTGAACTAATTACCGGATACATTAACGATACAGCCAAATACAACTACACGGTAGATGGTCTGGGAAACATAATAGTGGAAGTTGGTGAAGGAGAACCGATAATAGGATTTGCTGCCCATATGGATGAAATTGGTTTATTGATTACCGGTTCAAACAAAGATGGAACACTGAATTTTAAGAAACTCGGTGGAATTCCGGGCGAAGCACTTCCTGGAAGACATCTCGATGTGGTGAACTCTCAGGGGGATTTGCTCGATGGAGTTATCGGAATTGTTCCGCCGCACCTGAGGACTGATAAAAATAAACAGAATGACCTTTGTATTGATGTGGGAGCAAGAAATGAAAAAGAACTTGCGGAACTGGGCGTTGAGGTTCTAGATTATGCTGTATTCAAGAAACACATTTCAATCCTTAATGATAGATATATCGCGGCAAGATCCCTTGATGATCGTTTTGGTTGTTCACTTTTACTTGATGTACTTGACAATATTAATACAGAAAAACTCAAGGGCACATTGATTATTGCATGGACAGTTCAGGAAGAGATTGGTTTGGTGGGCAGTCAGGCTCTTTCAAGTAAATACTTGCCAGAATTATTCTTCCCTGTTGATAGTTTTGCCTGTTGTTCAAAAATGACCGGTTCTGTTGAGACGGGAAAAGGTCCTGTTTTGAGAATGGCAGACAGCAGATCGATTGCTTCATACAATACAGGGAAAGAACTTTTAAAACTGACAAGAGCAAAAAATATACCCCTTCAAATAGGAGTAACCGGTGGCGGAACAGACGGAATCCCTTTTATGCAAAAAGGAGTGAAAACAGTCCCTCTGAGCCTTGCAATAAAATATCTTCATTCTCAAGTTGAATACATGTCCTTTGAAGATTATGATAATCTTTACAGATTAATAATGCAAATTATTTATTCTTTCTGATTCGTGAATACTCATGACTGAAATATATAAATGGTTGATACATTCTGGTGTCCTAAATAGAGTTTCAAAACCCTCTCGATATATTGGTAAAGAATTAAACACTGTAAAAAAGGATTACTCAGAAAAGCTGAGATTCCTGCTCCTTTTCCCGGACACCTATGAAATAGGTATGTCCCATCTGGGATTGAAGATACTGTACAGATGGCTGAACGAGGAAGAATTCATTTTTGCAGAAAGATCTTATTTGCCCTGGAAAGACATGCTTACTGAGATGAAAAAGAAAGAGATACCACTTTATTCCTATGAAACATACTCACCTGCAACTGATTTTCATATTATTGGGATAACTCTTCAGTACGAATTAAGCTATACAAATATTTTAGCTTCTCTTGAAACAGCTGGAATTCCGGTCTGGCAAAATGAAAGAACTACTGAACCTCTAATTGTCGGTGGAGGGCCCTGCACAGCTAACCCGGAACCTGTTGCAGACTTTTTTGATCTGTTCATAATAGGTGATGGAGAAAACGCCTCGGTTGAAGTTTCAAGGCTTGTGTGGAAACATCTTGATCTTCTTTTACGGGGGAAAAGAACAGAGCTTTTAAAGAAATTGTCGTGTATTCAGGGGGCCTACGTACCCTCCCTGGGAAAAAACCGTGTCAAAAAAGCCGTTGTATCTGACTTTGAACATTATCCTATTAACAAGAAGCCTCTTGTGCCGTTTATGGGTATTGTTCATGACAGAGCAAATATTGAACTAATGAGGGGATGTAACAGGGGTTGCAGATTTTGCCAGGCTGGTATGTTTTATAGACCGGTTCGGGAAAGAAAACATGAAGAAATTGCAGAAAGCATCGAAGAAATCATAGAAAATACAGGTTATGATGAATTGTCTCTGTTATCTTTGAGCACAATGGATTATTCTGCCATAGAAGAATTAAGCAAGAAGATCTTGCCCTTTCAAAATGATAGAAAAATCGGACTTTCACTTCCTTCATCAAGGGTTGATGCTTTCAGCGTGGAAATGGCTTCGAAAATCGCATCGATCAGAAAAACCGGATTGACCTTTGCACCGGAAGCAGGAACTCAGAGACTTCGAAATGTGATCAATAAGAACATTAAGGAAAACGATATTTTTGACGCGATAAAAAATGCGGTAAACAATGGCTGGAGAAGGTTGAAGCTTTACTTCATGATCGGTCTCCCAACCGAAACACCCGAAGATCTGGAAGGTATTGTCAAACTATGTTCTGACATAAAAAATCTGGGTTTAAAGGACATAACGGTTTCTGTTGCAACATTCATACCAAAGGCACAAACACCTTTTCAGTACGCTAAACAGATTTCTCCTGAAGAAGCCTGGAAAAGGTACGATAAATTGAAGAGGATAAGGCGATTTGGTAAGCTACAATTTTCCGATCCATATCGAAGCTACATAGATGGAGCCCTTTCACAAGGAGGTCGTGAAATTGCCCGTGTTATTTTTCACGCTTATAAAAATGGTTCTATTTTCGACGAATGGTCAGAGGAATTCTCATATGAAACATGGTTGAACGCCTTTGAAGAAAAAGGTTTTGATATAAACAGTTATACACAGGAAAGAAAAATCGGTGAATCTTTTCCCTGGAATCATATTTCTATCGGAATCGATGAAACTTTTCTGAAGAACGAATATTCTAAATCCCTTAAGGGATTGACCACTGAAGACTGTCGTAACGGTACGTGCACGCTATGTGGCGTCTGCTATTCATTAAATGTAACTAACCGACTGGACAAAACCTGGAAACACTAAGCCGGGCTATTCGAGTTATATCACCAGCTCCCAAGAACAAAATTACCGAACATTTCTTAGAATCTATCCATTTAAGTACTTCATCGTAATCTGTCGCGTGATAGGCAGGTACTCCATGCAGGTGAAGCCCTTTAAGAACTTCTGTTTCATCCAGCGCATACATTCCCTTTTCGTAAGCATCATATAATTTGTAAACGCAAACTTCATCTGCTTCTTTCAATGAATTGGCAAAACGACCATTTTCCCTTGCCAATCTTGAATATCTGTGAGGTTGAAAAACAACCAGTATTTCACTTTCGGGATATCTTTCTCTGGTTCCTTTTATTGTGGTTCTGATTTCTTCAGGTGTATGTGCGTAGTCATCAATAAGATACAATTCTCTTGATTTATCAATGCCTCTTACTGAAAAGCGCCTGTCAACAGAAAGGTAGCTTATTAATGACTCCTGAATATCCTTGACGCTTATACCCAGTTCAACCGCGAGGGCAATAGCTGCAGTTGCATTGTACGCATTGTGTTCACCTGGCAATCCCAGCGAGAAATTACCTAACAGAACCCCATCCTTATATACATCAAAACTTTGTATCAAACCTGTTTTTCTGTTACTAAAGGTATAATTACCTTTATATTTGCCAAAGGTAATGCCTTTGTTTCCAAAAGCCTTTCTGCTATTTGGATCATCAGCATTGTGAACCAGCAACCCCTTTACTTTTTTACCAAAGTATGAAAAATGATTGACAAGGTTACGCTCCGAGTCAATGTAATGTTCAAGATGATCATGCCTTACATTTGTAACAATCGCATGCAAAGGCTCAAAAGATGCGAAGAAACCATCACTTTCATCAAGTTCTGTTATTATGTTTTTTTTGTTCCCTCTGTGATAGTTTCCCTGTGAAAGATGTGGAGATATTCCACCAAGCAATACAGTGGGATTCTTCCCTGAATCAATAAAGATCTTTGAAAGAAGCGCAGTAGTTGTGGTCTTTCCATCAGTTCCTGTAATACAAAAAGAAGCCTCATACAATGAGATTACTTTTTTTAGCATTTCCATTCGATAATAAGTGGGAACGGTTTCCGACAAAGCTTTTTCAAGCTCAGGATTCCCTTGAGGTATTGCAGTTGTTTTTACAACAATGTCAGGATTTTTCCAGTTTTCACCAGAATGAGAAAGAAAAACGTCGATGCCTTTCTTTTTAAGGTAACCAACGCGTTCATTAATTTCAACATTAGAACCGTAAACTTCGTTCCCCTCAGCCGCTAAATGAAGTGCGAGACCACTCATGCCGATCCCGCCAATACCTATAAAATGATATTTCAATCCTAGTCCTCCTGTAGTAAATGCCCTGCGATCGTTTCAGCTGGTTCTTTTTTGTTTTTCAACTTTGGCCTGTAATTCGTTGAAATCTTGTTGATAGTTTCTAACAAACCACCGGAGGTTACTGCATTTTCAAGTATAACATAACCAAGTCCCATTTCTTGCAATATCAAACCATTAAAATATTGATGATTTTCTGTGGCCCCTGACCAGGGAATTATTATACCGGGCGTACCGTAATGCGTTAATTCAGAAATGGTTGTAGCACCACCACGAGCAACAACACAATCAGCTGCAGCCATATACTCGTTAAGCTGAGGATCGTATTTTTTGGTTTTTACAAAAGGATAATTATTTATTTTTGTATCCCCGTAGCCCGTTATATGATAAAAGAAATATCTGTCACCTTTCATGCCTTCATATATCTCATTCATAATTCCATTAATAAAATCAGAACCCTGACTACCACCACATATAACCACAAGTTTCTTGTCAAAATCTATTCCAAGGCTATCATATATTTCTTTTTTTGACTTTTTAACTTCGCGAACGGGATTCCCCGTGGCGATTATCCTGTCATTTTCTATATTTTTAAAATAATTCCTGCTCTTTTCAAAACTTATGAAAACCCTTTTAGCATAGCGGGCAAGCTTCTGATTGGCTATTCCAGGTATTGAATTTTGCTCATGAAGAAAAATCGGTAATCCAATTTTACTGGCAGCTTTTACAACGGGAAATGAAATGTAACCCCCTGTTGAAAAAACCAAATCTGGTGAGAATTCAATCATACTTTTCTTTACCATTTTTGTCGTTACCAGATGATCAAAAAGCACCACAGCATTTTTCGGACTGTATAGAGGTCTTTTCAATCCTTTGACATCTAAGGGGATTTTCTTTACATCTTCTATGTCCCTTTCGGCATATCTGTCATCAAGTCTGCCCTTTGATGTATAATAAAGAATTTCAAGTTCTCTAACTTTTTTTAAAGCACTTATTACAGAAACAAGGGGATAGTAATGACCTCCGGTCCCGCCGCCACAAACAGCAATCTTTAACACACCTTTATCGCTCATAGAGATCTTTCTCTTGACCAAAAATTATGCTGAGAACAAGTCCCAGGCCAAACATTAATGACAGAAGTGAAGAACCTCCGTAACTGACAAAGGGTAAAGTGAGCCCTGTGGGAGGAAATAAACCCAGATTTACTGCTATGTTAATGCTAGCCTGAATTGCTACAAAGAAACCAAATCCCAGAATATAGTACTTGCCCTGCGTATCTTTTCTCAACTTCAAAGCAATAATAATCAGAATTCTCAGAAAACCAAGATAAGCTATAAGCAACAATATAAGTCCAATTAATCCCAGTTCTTCTCCAATCGTGGCAAAAATAAAATCAGAATAACTAACAGGTATGTAATATTTGACAATCCCAAGACCAATCCCCGTACCAAAAACATCTCCATTGGAGATAGCCATCAAACTGTAATCTATCTGGTCCTGAACTTCTCCACCTTCAAATGAGAAGAATGATGTTATTCTCTCTAGTTGATAATCCTGTATCCATCCCTGCTGAAATGCCAGCACAGCCACCAGCGCTATGATCAGAATCAAAAAAAGTACATGTCTAAACTTAAGCCCACCGATAAAAAGCATCACGAAAGTTATTATAAGCATCAATCCTGAAGTTGAAAGATCAGGTTCCAGGAAGGTCAGTCCAATTATTGGAGAAGCAATCAACAGTGGCCACAGAAGCACATTAATCACTGTTTTCTCTTTATCTTCGATTATCGAAAGATAGCGCGCTAAAACAAGTATAAGAATGATTTTGGCTAACTCAGAAACCTGAAGACTCATAAAACCAAAATCAATCCATCTATGTGAACCACCTCTACTTGATGAAAAAAGGACAACCGCAAGTAATCCAATAATTGCTGGATAATATATATAAAAAGCATTGTTGAAATGTCTTTTGGCTTTCATCAAAATTACAATTATGACAGCAACAATACCTAGCCAGAAGGCTATCAGTTGTTTTAGCAGCAAGTCCGTGGCAGATAAATACGGTAACCTCGCTTCCATACTCAAACCAGCACTATATACAAATACAAACCCAAGCACTATAAAAAAGTTAACAAATATCGAAAGTAGAACAAGTCTCCTAGTCATTATCCTCAATCCTGTCTTTGAGGTTTCTCACTTTCTCTGTAAAATCATCACCTCTGTGCTTATAGTTCTCATACATATCATAACTCGAACCACCGGGGCTGAACAAAACAATATCACCCTTTGTAATTTCTTCATAGGCTCTGTTAACAGCTTCTTCCATATTGTCCACATTTATAAAGGGTATTCGATATTCTTCAAGTTTCCTTTTCAATGTTTTCATTGACGAACCCATAATTATTATACGCTTTAAAGAAAACAGTTTTCCCAGTAATTCTTTGTAACTTTCTTTTTTCTCTTTACCACCAAGAATTAAAACTACCCTGCTGGGATCAAAGTTTTTCAATGCTGAAACAACAGCATAGGCATTGGTAGCTTTGGAATCATTAATATACATGACATCATCAAGTGCTCCTACAACCGTCATTCTATGTTCCAGAGCCTTGTAATCCCGGAGTGACTGAAGTGAATCAACAGGATTTATTCCAATCAGGTAGGCCAGGGCAATAGCTACAGAAGCATTTTCTCTATTGTGAGTTTCCTTCAAAGGAAATCCATCAAAAGGAAGTTCCATTTTGTGAAAACGTAAATTCCCATTCTCAAGATCAAAAAATGTACCTTTTCCATGGCTAAATTCTATAACCTTTGAAAAAGCTCGATTACTTAAAAGTCTTCTCTTCTTATCAACTATCTCTTTTCTAACAATTGAATAACCTTCTGTTATTTCCGGAAGAATCATTTTAGACCATATGTATTCTTCAAAGGAAAGGTGATAATCAAGATGATCTTCTTCAATATTGAGTAAGGCAGAAACATGAAAATAAGGTTCTCTCTTTCTGAACCAGCTTAATTGAAAAGAGCTAACCTCAACCACATAAAAATCAATATTTTTACTTAAGGAAGATGATAAGGGTGTTCCCAGATTACCACCTGCAAATACGGCATCGTGTTTTTTTCTCAGGATGTGTCCTAGCATAGTAACCGTCGTTGATTTTCCATTTGTCCCGGTAATCCCTATGAGTACACCATAATTTCTTTTTTTCAATATATTTAACGCTATCTCCTGCTCCGTTGCAAAAGGTTTTCCCGATTCACGTATCCTTCTACCCAAATTGCTGTTGGGTGATATTCCCGGGCTTACAGCAAAAGAGTCGCAAACAAATAACTTTTCTGTATGATTATTTTCTTCATATTCAACGTTATTATTGTCGAGGAAGTCACGTTTGTTTTTATCAAGTGACTTATTTTCGGACACAAAAAAATTGGAAGAATTATAACCTTCAATATCGAGCAAATATTTCAACAATTCATAATTTGAAGAACCGAATCCAACTATACCGATTTTCCCCTTGAGCAATTCCAACTATAATCTCCCCCAGACAAACAAACCAACAAAAGAAAACAACAATGCGACAACAGAAAAACTAACTGCTATTCTTCTCTCAGTCCATCCAGTGATTTCAAAATGATGATGAACAGGAGACATCTTGAAAACTCTTTTTCCGAAACATTTATATGAAAATACCTGAATGATAACACTGAGCATTTCAGCAATAAATACCGATCCAAAGAAAATTACAAAAAGATCAAGCCCTTTTATTGCAAGCGCTGATGCAAGGATTCCACCAAGAGCAAGTGAACCCGTATCTCCCATAAAAACTCTCGCTGGATGCCAATTATACCAGATAAAACCAAGCACAGCACCTGTGAGCGAAAGAAACAATACATTGAAATATCCAACGATCAGCAGTGGGACAACCGATGCAACAAAAACAGAAGCAGCAAGCCCATCAACGCCATCAGTAAGGTTCACCGCATTGCTAGTGCCAACAACAATAATTGCTGACAGTGGGAAATAAAAGAAACCTAAATCAACTGAACCAAAAAAAGGAAAAATAACCTCTGTATGAGGAAAATATAGATAAATCATCAAAATAACAATTGATGCAGATGCGAACTGAATACATAATTTGGTTAATGCACTTAGTCCCGCTGCATTTTTCCTCTTGTATTTCAAATAGTCATCCAAAAATCCTGTAATACCAAAAAGAATTCCCGAAATGAAAATAATGAGATATTCAATATTGAAGTTCCAAATTAATGCCAGGATAAGCCCAACAAGAATGAATACGATGCCACCAGAAGTCGGTGTTCCTGTTTTGCAATTATGTAAATCAGGCCCTTCTTCTCTGATGAACTGACCAATCTTCTTTTTCCTCTGTATTTCAACGAAAGGTTTGAAAAGAATAAAAGAAACAATAAATGACACAATCAATATTATCCGATCCATCTTATTTTATCCTTTCAAGAAACATGCTTACCAGCTTCTCCATCTCTAAGCCCCGGGAGGCCTTAAAATAAACTATTGTACCGGGATACACATTCTTTGAAAGCCAATCAATTAGTTCAGTACTTTTGCTGGAAACAAGAACAGGTGAAAGGTTTTTACTGGCATACTCTATCTCTTTATCCTTTGTGTAGAGTAAAACATAATCAAATTTGCTTAATTCATTTCCCAGCAATTCATGTGTGTTCTCAGAGTGTTTTCCCTGTTCAAGTATTGATCCTACAACTGCTATGGATCTTTCCGGTTTCATTTTTTTGATTGTTTCTATCGCAGGTCGAATAGATTCCAGGCTGCTGTTATAGCAATCGTTTATTACCGTAATACCCTTTTTTCTTATAAAACTAAACCTGTCTGAGAAAGGAAGCTCAATATTTATGGCAGAAAGTTCAAATCCTTCAATTCCCATAGCTGTAAGAACAGTACTGGCAGCCAAAAAATCAAGCAGTTGCCCTCTATGCCAGATTCCGTTGAACCTCAACATATACTTTCCCAATGAATTTTCAAATACTCCAAAGGTAAAATTATCATCATAATAGAATTCCACTAACCTTTGATTTCCAGTTTCAAGACCAAAATAATATTTTTTGCATGATAACCTTTCTACAAAGCTCACAATATCTTCATCATCGGAAAAGGCCACAGCCACATCTTCTTTCTTCAGCTTAGAAAAAATAGAGAGTTTCTCATTAAGAAGTTCTTCTCTACTACCAAACCTTCCTAAATGTGCCGTTCCCACGTTTAATAATACAGATATATCTGGATTGATTAAATTGATTAGCTCTTTTATATTTCCCTGTGAATTGGTTCCGAATTCGAATATGCCCCATCTGGCATTTATAAGTTGCTCCCTGTTGTTCAAAATAGAAAGGGGAATACCGATCTCTGTATTGTAGTTCTTTTCAGTTACATATACAGTCCCAATATCTGAAAGCATAGATGCAAGACAATGCTTTGTGGTAGTTTTTCCATTGGAACCGGTTATAGCAATTTTGTACTGCATCCTGGACTGTTGCAATACATGTTTGGCAGCTTTCTTTAGTAACTCAATTGTAGAGTGTGTTGTAAGATATCTGGGATCATTTGAGCTCTTTCTTGTAACAACATACGAAGCATTTTTTTCGATTGCTTCATTCACATATTCATTACCATCTACTCTATCACCTTTGATGGCAACAAATATGTCCCCTGCTTTTATATTTCTCGAATCAATTACAAGTCGCTTTCCTTTGGATTTTTCAATAAATGCTCCCACAGAAACGGGATTCACTTTTTCATATTCCTCCGGAACTTCGTTTCCAGGATTTCTTTAACTACGTTTTTATCGTTGAAAGGAAAAGCATTATCGCCTATCAGCTGATAAGTTTCGTGCCCTCTGCCTGCAATTATTACCATATCCTGTCGGTTGGCCAGGGTTAGTGCAACACTTATCGCTTCTCTTCTTTCAGGTATAATCAGATAAGGCTTGAATTTATCCACACCGGCTTCAATATCCGTAAGTATCTCGTTAGGATCTTCTCTTTTAGGATCATCTGAAGTTAGTACAATCACATCAGAAAACTTAGAAGCTACCTGTCCCATTAATGGCCTTTTACCTTTGTCCGCGTTTCCGCCTGCTCCAAAAACAGTTATAATACGGCCTTCTGTAAGTTTTCCGGCAGTTAGCAAAAGTTTTTCAAGCGCATCAGGTGTATGAGCAAAATCAATAACTACCTCAAATCCATATTTAGTCGCTTCCTCTACGAATTCAAATCTCCCCGGTACACCAGTGAAATTTGAAATCGCATCCGCTACATGCTCAACATCATAGTTAAGTGAATCCATAATGGCAACACAAGCAGCAACATTATACGCATTGTGCTGTCCAACCAGTCTGGTATAAATTTTGTGAGATGATCCATACGGTGTTTCTATAGTGAAGAACATTCCGGTTCGAAGCATTTCCAGATCTTTAATCTTATAGTGGGATTCATCTCCAAAACCGTAGGTGACAAGTTTATCTTTTGATACCTTGACATCACATACATTTATCCTGTCTCCATTTACAATGGCCTTACCATTTGGCTTTAGCAACTCAAAAAGTTTTAACTTCGTGTTGTAATATTCTTCAAAACTACAATGATAGTCCAGATGATCACGTGTTACATTTGTCAGAACGGCAATATCAAAACGAAGTGCTTCAACACGATACATGGCAAGTGCATGTGATGAAACTTCCATGACGAAGTATTCATAATCTTCTTTAACCGATTCTTGAAGATAGTTTATCAGTGTTGAAGGTCCCGGAGTTGTATTTTTAGGATTGTTTATGGTCCTTCCTGCCACATGATTTCTTACAGTTCCCACAAGTGAAGTCTTTTTTTCAAAGTTATCGAAAACATGTTTCAACATCGTCGTTATTGTCGTTTTACCATTGGTTCCAGTAACTCCTATGGTAACAAGGCTTTTATACGGATGACCTTGAAGCTCCGTTAGTAGTATGGCTTCAGCTCTTCTTGAATTTTTCACATAGATAACGGGAACCTTTATTTCGTCAAGATCAAGCGGTTCTTCAGCTAAAAAAGCCTTTGCACCTTTTTCTTGCAAGTCATGGGCAAGCAGATGAGAATTAAAATTAGTACCTTTAATACATATGAAAATCCCTCCGGGAGTGAAGTTTCGAGAGTTATGTGTTATACCACTTATTTCTGGGTCGCGTCCATTCATGTTCGCAATCTCTAATACATCCTTGTCAAGGAGCTCAACAATTCGGGATACCCTCATAGCTTCCCCCCTTCTTTTAGTTATTTTATCACCCTATATTTCCCTTGACAACTAAGAAAGGTCATGCTAAGATTAATTAGCAGTCGGACGAGGTGAGTGCTAATGTATCGGAAGAATATTATAGGACCGGACTTGAATGATAGACAGTTAAAAGTCCTGTATTGTGTTGTTAAGCAATATATAGAGAATGGTAAACCTGTAAGTTCCAAACAGGTACTGGAATATTCCGACCTTGATTACAGTTCTGCCACAATTAGAAACGATATGAGGAAGCTCGAATTCCTTAGTTACATACATCAACCCCATATATCAGCTGGAAGAATACCAACGGATAAAGGTTTACGCTTCTACTATGATTCCATAGAAAAACTTTCCAGCGAAATAAAAGAAGAAAGTGCTGAAATTTCCTTGAGAAGAGTCGCTGTAATTGCTGATATCGACAGACTACTGACCGGCACGACAAGATTACTTGCAGGTCTTACACGGTGTCTTGTAATTGCTGAAAAGCCTGATCTGGACAAACTTAAGGTTAAACATATCTCCATTTCTCCGGTTACAGATCATTATCTTAATGTAACTGTTATCACTGAGCTTGGTGTAACAAAGAATTCAGCTGTTAATGCTACATTTGATTATGACGAACTGAGTGAATTTGAAAAAAGAGTAAATGAGATCGTTGTTGGTAAAAGAATACAGGAGATCAAAGAAGGTTTACGTAACGTAACTTTCGAAAACGATTCATGGTATAGTGAACGTTTTGAGAGGCTCTTTCGATTTATGGAAAACGTATTCGAAAATGAAAATTTAGACAGATATGAAAAATACGGGTTGGAATATATCCTTGGATCTGATAAGTTAGGTATTAAAGATATGGTTTCCATAGCAAAATATGTTGAAAATGCCAGAAGACTTGAAGATTTGATGTCAGAGTTAATCAACTCAAATGAAGAGGTTACTTTGATAGGTAGCGAAATAGGGAGGAATGATCTTAAGAGCTTTTCATTTCTCAGTTTACCATATGGGAACCAGCATCTAAACCTGGGTACAGTTGTGGTTATTACACCGAAAATTATTGAATATGAAAGAATATTGGGTTACTTAAGATATGGCGTAAACAGACTTTCAGAGATTCTTAGTAATAGATAAATGGAGGTGAAGCAAATGTCAGAACACAAGAAAAAGAAACGGATGGAAGAAACCAAACAGGATGAAGAAAAGAATAAAATAAACCAGGAAAAACAAGAAGAAATGAAAGAAAAAGAAAATAAAGAAAGCGAAAATAAAGCTGAAGAAACACTAAAGAAAAAAGAGAAGGAAATTGAGGAGAAAAACAGGGAAATAAAGCAGCTTGAATCTGAGTTGATGAGAGTAAAAGCAGAATTTCATAATTATCGTAAGGCACTTGAAAGAGAATATAACGAACGGATAAGTAGAGAAAAGGAAAACGTAATATTCAAATTAATTTCATTATTTGAAGACTTTGAACGTGCACTTAATCACAGCGACAAAGCCTCTGAAAATCTTTTGATTGGAATTAGGATGATCTATAAACAGTTCAAAACAATACTGGCTGAAGAGGGTGTCGAAGAGATATTGCCTTCAATTGGTGAGTTATTTGATCCATTCCGTGATGAAGTTGCAGAAACACGCGTTTCGGAAAATAGAGAAGAAATGGAAATAATTGAAGTTCAGGAGAAAGGATATAAGTTTGGCAAAAAAATATTAAAGTCACCCAAGGTAATTGTCGCTGTTAAACCCAATAAAAATAGCGATGCAGCTGAGGACAAAGATGTAAACAAAGACGATGAAAACAATGAAAAGAACAACAGCACCCAGAACACAAAAAATGAAAGTAATGGTTGGTGATCGGTTTGGCTGCGCGCAAGGATTATTATGAAGTTCTTGGTGTTTCAAAAGATGCAACGCAGGAAGATATAAAAAAAGCATACAGACAGCTTGTTAGAAAATGGCATCCTGACAGGCACAAGGGTGATGCCCGAAAGGATGCTGAAAATAAATTCAAAGAAATACAGGAAGCTTATGAAGTGCTTAGTAACCCTAAAAAGAAAGCTATGTACGATAAGTTTGGATATGTTGGAGACCAGTCATATCAACCCTCAGGTAGCGGAAGAACAGCAGGTGGGGCCGGAGGTTTATTCGATGATGTTTTTGGAGATTTTCAGGATGTTTTTGATGTGTTCTTTGGAACCCAAAGAAGCAGAACCGGTGCTGGAACACGACAACAAAGTGTAAAAGGCGAAGATGTTCATGCCAGAATAGACATAGAATTATCTGAAGTAGTAACCGGAAAAACAACTTTTTTAGAATACTACAGGAAGGAACAATGTGGCGCGTGTAATGGGACAGGAGCTGAGAATGGCACAAGCTTCACCACATGCCCTCGTTGCGAAGGTACAGGGGTAATTCGTGAACAACATCGTTCCTTCTTCGGTGTTTTTACAAACACAAGAACCTGTGAAACCTGTGGAGGTACGGGAAGAATAATAGACAAAAAATGCCCAAAATGTAACGGTACAGGTTATGTTAGAAAAAAACATCGTGTCAAGGTAAATGTGCCTCCTGGAGTTGAAAACGGTGCCACGTTGAGGATTCCCAGACAGGGCCATGCCGGAAAATATGGTGGCCCTCCAGGTGATCTCTACGTTCAGGTAAGAGTAAATATGCCTTCTCAATATACCAGAAGAGGTAATGACCTTCTGGTAGAAAAGAAAATCGATTATCTCGACGCATCACTTGGTGCGGTTGCCACTATTGGACTTCCAGAAGGTGGATATGAAAATCTCAAGATACCACCTGGGACCAATCCAGGTACAACCTTCCGGTTAAAAGGATACGGATTACCTCAAATGTCAAGTAATCGTAGAGGGGATATCCTCGTTACTATTAGAGTCGACATACCCAAACCATCCAGAAAAGAGAAAAAATTGCTGGAAGAAATCGCCAAGACCAGAAAAAAAGACAAATGAAGAAAATGAACGTTAAAAAAAACATACTCGATTATTTCTTTGTTTCTGCTGGTTCATTGATTACAGCAATAGCTCTTGCATCTTTTCTTGTTCCAAATAATATCGTGGCAGGTGGTGTAAGCGGTTTAGCCATAATATTTTACCGTACACTGGGTTGGTGGGTTGGAGTCCAGATGCTTTTATATAATATTGTTCTCTTCGCAGTAGCTTTCATCATTCTCGGTATTGGTTTTGGTATAAAATCCATCTATTCAGCTGTAGTACTGTCTTTTCTCGTTGATCTCCTTCAAAATATCAATTTTCCTGTGTTTAACGCAGCAGAAATTAATGATGGTATGCTACTCGCAACGATCTATGGCGGTGCGTTATCAGGTATTGGAATGGGAATAGTTTTGTGGCGTGGAGCGTCTACCGGTGGAACTGATATCGGAGCTATGATAATCAACAAATATCTTCACATTGCCACAGGAACGGGACTGCTGATTATTGATTCATTAATTACAATACTTGCCCTTGTAGTCTTTGGACCCATTGTTGCCATGTATGGTATCATTACGATCTTTGCCACTGGAAAAACAATTGACAGTATACTCGAAGGTGTAGAACACACCCGCACTGCTTACATCATGTCCGATAATTATGAAAAAATTAGAGAAAAAATACTTGGAGAGCTCTCACGCGGCGTAACAGTCCTCGAAGGGCAGGGTGGTTTTACAGGAGAGAAACGCCCGGTACTGATGGTAACAATAAGAAGGCGTGAAATCAGCCAACTAAGAAGAATAATTAAAGATACAGATTCAAAAGCTTTTACCGTAACGGTAAACAACGCTGAAGTTTTTGGAGAGGGTTTCAAAAGGCTATATTAAACTATTCAAACAAGGAGTTTTTCATGAAATTTCTTACTATAGACAGCTCAACAAAAAAATTGTTGATATCTGCGGTAAATGAAAATTCAAAAGTAGGAATGATTCTGGATAATGCAGGCAAGCATGGAAAACTTCTTGCTCCTGCTATTAAAGATATTCTGGAATACGTTGAACTGGATGTAAAGGATCTTGATTTTCTTGGATGCGGTATTGGACCGGGTTCGTTAACCGGTTTACGAGTTGGCATCTCAACAATTAAAGGCTTGTCATTACCCTGGAAAAAACAAATCGCTATTTTCAGCTCGTTGGATATTGTATCCAGAGCAGCAGGTGTAAATGGAAACCACGTGGTTTTAAGAAAAGGAAGAAAGGGTTTTTTTTACTGGCAAAAGTACGACAGAGCTAACAGAGTTGGCGTTACAGAGTTCAGCAGTATTGAAGACCTACACAGTTCACTTGAAAAGGGTCTTACGCTTGTTTTTGAAAATGAGAAAGACGCTTCTGCATTTGGAGAATACAGAACTATAATATCACCTGAACCTTCTCTGGAAATATTAACCACAATTACAGCAAACAACTATTACGCGAAAAAACTGGTCAATGCAATGGATTTGAAACCACTCTATAGGCAAAAATCCATAGCGGAAATAAACTGGGAGAAAAAACATGGTGATAATAAAGACTCCCTATGAACTTTTCGAACGATTGAAGTTTCATTACGGTTCGCAACACTGGTGGCCTGCAGAAACCTCATATGAAGTTATCGTGGGAGCTGTATTAACACAAAACACGAACTGGAGAAATGTCGAAAAAGCAATTGATAACCTAAAAAGAGACAATATGTTGTCACCAGAAAAGGTACTAGAAAAATCCTCTGACAGGCTTAAGAAACTAATAAGACCATCGGGATTTTATAATGCAAAAGAATCCACTCTCAGAAGACTCACAATGTTTGTTTATAACAACAAAATAAAATGCATGCCAACAGAAAAACTTAGAAAGAAACTAATCGAAATAAAAGGTGTGGGGCCAGAAACAGCTGATTCAATACTATTATACGCTTATAGGCGACCCGTATTTGTAATCGATGCCTATACCAAAAGGCTTGTTAAGCGGCTAAAATTAACTGATAAAGAGACATACAACGAACTGCAGGATTTTTTCCAGAGTTCACTTCCTGAAGATACTGATCTTTACGCAGAATTTCACGCCCTTATAGTAGAACATTGCAAAAACATCTGTAAAAAAGTACCACAATGTGAAAACTGTTTCCTGAAGAATGATTGCCCGGAATCACTTTCTTAAGAAAATAAGAGGTATCTTCATTTCGTCTTCGGTTAAACCTCCGTGCCTTGCCCTCATAGAATTCTCCTGTCCTGAATATTTAAAGCAAAAGGAATAATTATCCCTGGAGATAACCACAATTTCTCCTATACGATCAACATAGTTTTTTATTTTTTCTGAACCAAATAGTCCCATATCTATCGCTTCTCCACGTTCGAGAATCAACAGTTTATCTCCCCAATTGTTGGTAAGGATCTCTTTTGTTTTTACAACATTGGTAGTATGAAGGTAACATGCTCTGTGCTCTCCTGCAGGTAATGAATAAAGATAATCATAAAGTTTGTCATTTTTTGACCACCAGATCTCTTTTTCCCAGGGCGTCTCTTTCTGACCATGGTCGGCAATTATAAAGAAGGCTGTGTTACGCGCAGCTTTTCGCCAAAAGAAATCATCGATCATTCTCAAGACCCAGTAGGCTTCCATTTCATAAGCCTGGCTGTTTGAACCATATCTATGACCAAAGGTGTCTATTAAACCCCAATAGGCGTAAATGAGACTCTTTGTCTCTTCGTTGGATAAAATTTCGTCGATTTCTTCTATCATATCACCAAAACCGTATATACCTTTTAAGTAACCTCCTCTGGTATGCATGCGACTCAAACCGGTGTTCACAAAGGATTTTGATGTGATATGATAACCTTTCACTCCTCCAGCATATAGTGTTTCAAATATCGTGGGAACCTCCAGAAATTTTAACGGATCCATACCGATCCTCTGAAGTCCATCTCTTTCCTGACCAAAGGGTGTCAGTTCAATCATATTAGAAAGACCACCGTATTCCTTCAGATAAAGCATATACCCAAGCATACCGTGCTCTATTGGGGATACCCCTGTAAACAAACTTGTTAGTGCGCTGGTTGTGGTTGAAGGGAATACAGAAGTCATATTTTTCAGTGATGAAGACACAATATTTGAGAAACCACCCTGCTCATTAATCAATTTCTCTACTGTTCGATAACTTAGTGCATCAAGAAGAAAAACAACAATCTTATCTATACCATTAAGGTTGATTCCTTTTGCACCAAAATCCATCGAAATACCGTTTGGTTTTATTCCGAAATGCTCGACTAAAGCTGAACTGAAGTTGGGAATAGAACCACCATCATAATCAGGCAACAATTCAAACACAATTAATCATCCTTTTCTTTAACCCTTTACCGAACCTTTGGTAAGTCCTCCCACAATTTGGTCCTGCAATAACAGGAAGAATGTAAGCATGGGTATTGCACCTATAAGTGCTGCAGCAGTGAATGGTCCCCAGCTTGCTTCAAATCTTCCCGAAAATTGCTGTAAACCAACAGCATATGTCCACTTATCAATACTCTGTAAGATAATGCTAGCCATTACAAATTCATTAAAAACATTCATAAACGTCAAAATAGCAATAACTGCCAGTATCGGTCTGGCAAGGGGAAGGACAATTTTCCAGAATGTTTGAAGCCTGTTGGCTCCGTCTATCAAAGCTGATTCTTCCAGAGAATCCGGTATGGTGTCAAAATATCCCTTTATCAACCATATATTAAAGGCAATATTTCCACAATAAATAAATATCATTCCTGAAATAGTGTCCAGCCCAAGGAAGGGCACATAATTTCCCAAAAATTGCAGAAGTGAATAGATGGCTATCATGAACATTATTGTAGGAAACATTTGAATGAGCAATAGGAAAAGTAAACCCTGACCTCTACCAAAAAATCTCATTCTGCTGAAAGGGTATGCTGCAAATGCTGCCACGAGAACACTTATTATGGCAACTGAAAGAGCAATAACTATAGAATTGAACAACCATCTCATGAAATAGAAGTAAGTACTCTCTTTTCTGGTCCATATCTGACTGATTTTGAAAATTGATCTGTCAACCTCTCTCAATTCACTAGTATATTCTCCAGAGTATGCTGTTGAGAAATCGATCATATCGCCAATCAATCTTTGTGCTCTTTTATAACTGGCATTGAAGTTCTGAAATTCTCTATTGAAAAGTTCTGTCATTTCGTCAAAAACAGAAATATCAACTGAAGCACCCAGAAATCTTAATTCAACGTAGTTGAGTATTTTCCCATCAAGATCCTGTTTCATGCTACGCATTTTGTCAATAACAGACCTTATAACAGATGTTGCTTGATTAATCTCTTCATTCGCATCGACAAAATCACTGTACCAGGTGTATGATCTGTATCTTATATTTGCCTTTATTTGAAAGTATTTTTTCATTGTTTTGCTTACTGTGTTGTAATAATTTTCAGCTTCATCAATGGTTTCAATATTTCGTTGAGCAAAATCTTTCAAATAATTCAATTCTGCTATTTCGATATTACTGTTTAAACGATCCAGCGCGTCCTCATAGGATGGTTTTGTTTCAGCAACAACGGATTCAAGTTCTTTTTTCTCATCCAATAAACTGGAAAGCTCTTTGTTCTTATCTTTACGTTCGGTAGTTAAATCAGCATATTGATTAACATATTCGGTAAGATCGTCTTTAACCCTGGAAATATTTGAATAACTTACTTCAAAAATACCTATAACATTTTCAACATCCGGATTGTCCTGATTGACAACTATCAATTCTTTTCTTTCAACAAACCAGTTCATTATATTTATTGCTTCTTCAATATGTGTATAAACATCAAGGGATTCATCAATGTTCAATAATTTATTTTTTAGGGGTATCAATTCTTCAACAAGGGTTCCCATGTTTTCAAGAACCCTTACTGGAAAAGCCCTGTCTGCTTCCTGCTTAACTTCATCGGACGCTAAGAATGTTTTCAGGGTTTCTCTTGCTTTATCCATTTTCGCAGTTTCCGGGACAAGTACCAAACCGGCAACGTTCAAAGATTCCTTAATTTCGGGAATCGCTTCATTAAGGTTTTCCAATTTGCTATTTATCTGAGAGATTTTACTCTCAATTATCTCTAAACTGCTTTGAGCATCAATATATTCGCTATATTCGAACGCAGATAAAGCGTTCCCCATAACTTCTTCTGTTTTTTCAGTGAGACTATTATGAAGTTCCTGCATCTTTTCCCATGTTGCATTTGCTGATTTAAATGTATCGTACAGCTGATCTTTTTTATTTGTTATTGTTTCAGCTTCTTCCTGTTCAAGAACATCTCCGATATTTTTTAAATTTCTATTTATTACCTTAAGCCATTGATGACTTCTCCATTGTGAATACGAAATGCTTTCCTGTGAAATATACTCTGATACATTGTTCAGCGAATTAAGAACATCATCTTTTCCTTCAAATTCATAGTCAGCCAGCAAACTGATTAATTCATTACTGATATTCAGAACAGTGTTATATTGATTTTTGTAGTTTTCTATCGTTTTTAAAAGTTCTCCGGCCGGTTCAATATCAATCTGCTCAATAAAAGCTTGATAATCCGTTCCTGGAGTAAACCCTTCATTGCTAATAATATTGACTAATGCGGCCTGATATAAATCTGAATCTTCTTTATTTTGAAGTTCATCAAGTCGTTCGTCTATGATTTCAATATCCTGTTTTCTGATATCGTTCATTCCTGAAATTATTTCACTGATTTTTTGTTTTACTGACTCATTAATTGCTTCAAATTTCATTTCTATGCTATCAACCATTGTTATAGAGTCATCAATGTAATTATCAAACATCCTTGAAAGATCTGTTATTTCATTCTTGACTTCTTTCTCTTCAGCTTCCCTATAGTCACCCAGCCCCTGGACTGCCCGTTGCATGGACAAAATAACCCTGGATACACTTTTCTTTGGGAACAACAGGTTTTGATAATGCTGTAAAGTAACCCGGGTAGAAAACAGCTTTGGGGAAAAGGCTGCTTCATCTCTTCTAATGGAAGTACTCACAACCCATACCATAGGGAACAACACAATGGCCAGAACAATAATCAGTATCAAGTGTCTTAACCAGTAACGTTTTTTCTCTATGGCCATTATCTTCTCACCTCTTCAAAGGCTCCTGATAATTTGAAGTTCAGCCAACTGAAACCTGCAACGAGACTGAAAATTATTATTGAGATGGCACTTGCAAAACCAAAATCTTGCCCTCTACCATAGAAAGCAAGTTTATATGTGTAGGAGATCAAGATGTCCGTTGCTCCTGCTGGAGTAGTACTTCCGGGGATGGCAGGTCCACCTTCGGTAAGTAGATATATTCCCACAAAATTGTTGAAATTAAATGCGAAAGTTCCCACTAACAATGGAGCTACAGATACCATCAACAAAGGAAAAGTGATTTTCCAGAATTTTTGCCAGCGTCTCGCACCATCTATCGAGGCAGCTTCATAAAGCTCTCCCGGTATGCTTTGAAGAGCTCCTAGCGAGACAGTCATCATATATGGGAAACCCAGCCAGGTATTTACAGTTAAAACCGAAACTTTTGCCCAGAAAGGATCACTCAACCATCTAATTGGTTCTTCAAACCCTAATAGTCCTTGAAACAAGAAACGATTCAATATACCGTAGGTTTCATTAAACATTCCGTTTCTCCATACAAGTACGGAAATGAAGGCTGGTATCGCCCAGGGAATAATCAGAAGCGTTCTGTAAATCTTTGTTCCTCTTAACTTCCTGTCATTTAACGCCATCGCCAGGGCCAATCCAA
This sequence comes from Kosmotogaceae bacterium, assembly GCA_049975465.1. Lineage (GTDB taxonomy): Bacteria > Thermotogota > Thermotogae > Petrotogales > Kosmotogaceae > JASMTM01. Next base: position 28,524 of record JBNGCV010000004.1, read on the forward strand.
TAGTGAAACAGAATACAACGCTTAGCCCCGCCCATGTGAATGTCCATAAAAATATCTGAAAGAACGGACCCCTTACCCGCGGGTCAGAAATCATTTTTAAGAAATTATCAAAACCAACCCCTGAAATATATCCATCCAGACGTACTTCTCCCCCGTTTTCTTTGACATCATAGAAATATCCGTCTTTTTCAACCAGATTCCTACCAGTTTGTCTATTAAATAATACCTGTTTCTGTTTGGCATAGCCTGAATCCAGACTGGTTACTGTTTTCATACCATATTGTCTTTCAACTGTTGCGAAATTTCTGTAAAGCGTTTGCGGATTTAATCTCACCTGATAATCCTGGGGATTAATAAATTCTGCATTTTTCAACCAGTTACTTCTTATTTCACCAAGGAAAAATGCTGCATTGGCTCTCGTTGAAGGATCATTTGGAGAGTAAAAATATACATAATTTTCACCAAGTTCGTTGTTTACTGATAAATAATTGCCATCTTTCTTTGAGACAACTATCGTATGATTGACTCCATTAATACTTGCGTTATTATTGTCCACTCTGAACATTTCTGAACGAGCAAGTGTTATATTTCCTTCACTATCACGTGATATTACATCCGGTTTTGGAGAAATGTATCTATTTTCTGAACTTTCCTCTTCAAACAACATAACAAAATCATTTGTGGGTTTATAGTCTTTAAGTTTGACAAAAACCCAGAAATTATATTCAGTTGGATCATCCGGCACATAAAAATACTCGTTCAAAAGTTTTTGCACTATTTCCGGTCTGGTAAAAAGATGTCCTGTTCCGTAATTTGTAAACGCTACATCAAACGTGTAATACATTGGATAGATAGTAAGAACAAAAAGCAAGATTAGCGCAGGTATCATGTATCGATAGGGATAACCTTTCCTGCTGAAAGAAACATAATCAATTAATAATGTTAAAACAATAAGAACTATTGCAAGCCCATAACGAGCGTTTACCCATAAAACAAAAATACCCCAGATAACAAAAGCGTTGTAAATTGCAAGAAAAAACATCGCCGCAAGATATACTAAAAACTTTTTGCCGGACACCTTATTATAACCTCCAGAGGCAAGGTATAAGTAAACGCGGAGCCTTGAGGCTCCGCGGTTGAATTCTCAAACTAAATTACATTCCAATTGATGTTTTTATCTTTTCTACTGCTGTTTCGAAAGCGTTCTCTACAGTGTCTTCTCCATTGATAACAAGACCCAGGGAATCCTGCATTGCTCCCCATACGGGTGCCATCTCTGGAACGTTGGGCATAGGATTACCTATGGAAGCACTCTTCGAGAATTGCAGTATGTCATAAACTTCCTGTCCACCTGTTTCTTCGATATAAGCAAATACATCTCCTCTAACAGGACCTCTTTTGTCATTTAAGAACAATTCATACTGCGTTTCGAAGGTGCTACAATAACTTGCAACAAATTCCATGGCTTCCAGCTTGTTGCTTGATCTTGAGTTAACCATAAATGCCTGAACACCAACAAATGGTATTGGATTTTCTCCATTAGATAGCATGATTTCGCTAAATGGAAGAATATCGTAGTCGATACCTGCTTCCTGATAACCAGATGTTGACCACGGACCGTTTACTATAAATGCAGCAAGTCCGTCTCTGAACAGAGAATCCATTAATGAATAATTGGCTCCCTGAGGTATTAAACCACTATCAAACCAGCTCTTTATGAGCTTGCCGCCTTTAATGGCTCCTTGGTTAGCAAGTCCGATATCTGCAACATCGTAACCTTGATCGGTAAGATTAAATATGTAGCCACCAAATCCTGAAATAAATGGGTATGAGAAATAGAAATCAGTTGCCGGGTAAATGAATCCAACTACTTCATCATCAGCAACTTCTGCGCCGATTGTTTCCAGTTCTTCAATTGTTTCAGGTACTTTATCAACGAGATCTTTGTTGTACAAAATTGCCAGAGCTTCTATTGCGTACGGTACACCATACAATTTTCCTTTGTAAGAAAATGCGTTAAGTGCTGATTCATAAAACTGGCCTTTTTCTGGTAGGAAAGGAATAGGTTCTATAAGACCGTTCTCAACCAGTTCACCGACCCAGTCATGTGCACCCACTATTACGTCTGGTCCTTCGCCAGCTGGAGCAGCGGTGAGGAATTTTGATTTGATGTCACCAAAGTTCACCTGTTCAATCTTCACTTCGATACCGTAATTTTTCTCAAAGTCAGCACCGATTTTTTGCAGAACAGGCACCTGAACCTCAGACGTCCAAACTGTAACAGCAGCATTAAGCGTGCTCACTAGTGCAAATGCAACAAATAAAAATAGCACTAATTTTCTCATTTGACCAACCTCCCTTTTGAAAAATGTGTATTTACGTACATATTATAATTTTAACAGTTTTAACATGGATTTTTTATGAAAAAAGATTCTTATTAATCGTGTTTAGAGAACTTTAGTGTTTTTGAATTGCAATTATTCATTAAAAGCTTTTGTTTACTATGCTTTGCTTTTAAATTGGGTATATTGCTACCTTATCTGAATATGTGTCCGCTATTTTCATGTCGATCTTAAGGTTCTTTTCATATTCATTTAACAGATAAGCTCTCCCCGTATCTTCCAACAATATGTAGATTAGAAGTTCTTCATTATTATTTGCTAACAAACCGATCTTTTCTTTTGCACTTTCCACTTCTGGCTCAAGATAGTCCGCAGGTCTATACTCCAATGGCTCTTCGTTTTTCATTACAACCTTTTTTAAGTCTTCAGAAATGTCACCGGGCGGGTTCCCATATAAACCTTTGATATAATTCTTGGTCTCATTGGTAATTATCTTATATCTCTCTCCTGAAAGTACATTTACAACTGATTGCACTCCAACTATCTGAGAACTAGGTGTCACAAGAGGTGGATATCCCAGGTCTTTTCTTACTTCTGGAATCTCTTGCAACACATCTTCCAATTTATGTAGAGCTTTCTGTTCTCTTAACTGATTGATTAAATTGGACATCATACCACCAGGAATCTGATTTATCAGGATTTCGGGATTGACGGTTTTCATGCCAATATCTGTATTTCTATGTTGTTCTCGAATTTTATAAAAATAGTCTCTAACACTCTTAAGATTTTTCAAATCTGGTTTTTCAGCATACCCCAGTTTATTCAGTGCTATCCACAAACTCTCAGCAGGAGGTTGAGAGGTACCTGATGCAAGGGAAGAAATCGCAGTATCTATTAGATCCGCTCCAGCTTCAACAGATTTCAGATAGGTAAGGTCTGCCAGCCCTGAAGTGAAATGAGCATGAACATCAACAGGTAACGACGTTTCTTCCTTTATTTTTGAAATGAGTTCATATGCAATATCAGGAGTTAACAATCCAGCCATATCTTTTATACACAGTGAATCTGCATCAAGCTTTTCAGCAGATCTTGCATAATCTACAAAAAGATCAACATTGTGCACCGGACTGACTGTGTAAGCGATGGCTATCTGAAGGTGCATATTATTCTTTTTTATTTCTTTACGTGATTTTTTGATGTTTCTGAAGTCATTCAGGGCATCAAATACTCTCACTCTATCCATTCCATGTTTGGCCATTGTTTTTATGAACAATTCGACAACATCATCAGCATAATGGCGATAACCGACTAAATTTTGTCCTCTTAACAGCATTTGCATTTCAGTATTCTTAAAGTGCTTTCTTAATTTGTCTATACGTTCCCAGGGATTTTCTTTCAGATACCTTACGCAGGCATCAAAAGTTGCCCCACCCCACATTTCCACAGCATCATACCCAATCTGATCCACAATATCAACAATTCTTACAAGCTCATCCGTTGCAACCCGTGTTGCCAGTAAGGATTGATGAGCATCCCTGAACGTTGTATCAACAAAACCAACATCACTCATGTAACAATTCTCCTCTCTGTTGTAAAATTGTATTACATACCAGGGAGGGATTATGTTGAATAGTAATTACAAATATGATGTTGTTGTAATAGGATCGGGACATGCTGGTATCGAGGCGGCACTTGCACCAGCACGCATGGGAGCAAAAACATTGTTACTTTCCATCAACCTTGATACCGTTGGTTGGGCTCCATGTAATCCAGCTATCGGAGGTCCGGCAAAAGGTGTTGTTGTTAGAGAAATAGATTCTCTTGGTGGACAAATGGCAAAAACAACCGACAAAACTTCCATAAATATTCGAATGCTGAATACAAAAAAGGGTCCAGCAGTAAGAGCATTACGCTCACAGATAGATAAATTGAACTACAGCCAGGAGATGAAACATGTCCTTGAGCAGCAGGAGAATCTCGATATAAAAAGTGCTATTGCTACTGAGATTCTGACAGAAAATGGAAAAGTTTCAGGAGTCAAGACACATTTCAAAGGAAATTTCTCCTGTGATGCCGTAATTGTAGCCACAGGTACATTCCTTGGAGGCCGTATATTTATTGGTCAGGATTATTTTGAAGCTGGAAGGCTGGGAGAATTTCCTTCCAAGCAGCTTAGCAAATCACTTAAAGATCTGGGATTTGTCATAAGACGTTTTAAAACGGGAACCCCTGCCAGAATTCATGGCGATTCAGTTGATTTTGAAAAGATGGACAGGCAGGACACATCAGAAGATCCTCTCGCTTTTTCATTTTTCTCCGAACCCTATGTGCTGGAGAAAGATTACCCTTGCTGGTTGTCGTATACAAACAATAAAACTCATTCCATCATTAGAAGAGATATTGGCTTTTCTCCACTATATGGTGATATAAAACTCATACATTCAAAAGGACCAAGATATTGCCCTTCCATCGAAGATAAGGTGATGAAATTCTCTTCCAAAGACAGGCATCAACTCTTTATTGAACCTGAGGGAAAGTCAACCAGAGAGTTTTATCTTAATGGACTATCCACAAGTCTTCCCCTTGAAACCCAAAATGAAATGATACATACGATTGAAGGGCTGGGAAATGCAAAAATAATTAGACCTGCATATGCCGTAGAGTATGATTATATTGAGCCAAATCAGCTGTATCCAACCCTGGAATCAAAGATTGTTGAAAATCTCTATTTTGCAGGCCAGGTAAATGGAACAAGTGGTTATGAAGAAGCAGCAGGTCAGGGGCTAATTGCCGGGATAAATGCTGTCGCAAAGATTAGGGGAGATGAACCCCTTATATTGAAAAGATCGGAATCATACATTGGAGTAATGATAGATGATCTGGTTACAAAAGGTGTTGATGAACCATATCGTTTATTGACTTCAAGGGCAGAATACAGATTGTTACTCAGACATGATAATGCACATCTGAGATTGACACAATATGGCTATAAGTATGGTTTAATTCCCAAATGGTTCAACGAAAAGGTTCTAACACTAAACGAAACTGTTGAAAAGGAAATTGAAAGACTAAACGAGGTTGTTGTAAAACCATCGAGCAAGGTAAACAACGAATTGCTTAAAATAGGATCCTCTGCCATATATCAGTCAACACGAATGATCCAGTTACTTAAAAGACCAGAAGTAGATTATTCATTATTATCACAGTTCGATCCTGATCCCATTACAGATTACAATATCAAAGAACAGGTGGAAACAGTGGTGAAATATCAGGGTTATATCAATCGTTTAGAGAGGGAAGTAAGTCAATTTGAGCGACTTGAACATGAAAAAATTCCGATAGATATCAACTACGACGAAGTACCAAATTTATCTACCGAAGCCAGAGACAAACTAAAAAGATTGAAGCCCAGGTCCATTGGTCAGGCAACAAGAATACCGGGTATTACACCCTCTGACATTATGAATCTTTCCGCATATCTAAAATCTAAAAACTACGGTTGACAGCTATTATTGAATGTATTTCGTTGTTGACAGTGGATATCATGCATATTATAATTGTTTAATGTCGGGCTCGTAGCTCAGTTTGGTTAGAGCTTCCGGCTCATAACCGGGCGGTCGGTGGTTCGAATCCACCCGAGCCCACCATAGCGGCGAAAGCCGCTTTTTTTAATGAATTTGTTCTGCTAAAATGATACAGTTAACCTTTGAAAGTTAGAATGTTTTGGGGTGTGAACAGATGTTTTTAAATATTGGCAACGAAGTGTTGTGGCTAATCTTCATGTTCATTGATCTGTCCATCGCAGTTATAGTCTTTAAATTATTTAAACGCGAAGGACTGTTCATGATGATCATTGCAAATATCATCATAGCAAACATACAGGTTATTAAACTGGTTGAACTCTTTGGTATAACTGCAACACTGGGAAACATCGTTTACGGTTCGATATTCTTTTCAACAGACCTTTTAAACGAACTTTATGGAAAAAAAGAAGCTCGCAAAGGTGTCATACTGGGGTTCGTAACGCTTATGATCGCAACGCTGTATATGCAGTTTGCCATCTCTTTTACTCCTTCAGCAATTGACGAATCACTTGAAGCTCATAAGGCACTCAGGACAATATTTGGATTATTACCCAGGATAGCTGCAGGAAGTCTTATTGCGTATATTGTTTCACAACTACACGATGTATGGGCATTCGATTTCTGGAAACGCCTGACCAAAGGAAAACATCTATGGTTAAGAAACAATCTTTCTACTATGGTAAGTCAGTTTCTCGATTCATTAATTTTTGTATTCATTGCCTTTTGGGGAACACTGGAGCTGAATATATGGTGGCAGGTAGTGTTTACAACATATGTATTTAAATGGTTTGTAGCAGCCTTTGATACACCTTTTATTTATCTTGCCAGATGGTTACATCAAAAAAATGAAAATTGAAGTGTAAATTCTTATTTCGTTACGCTAGGAGAAGGTACTGGCAATTTTCGCAGCAACTCTGGCGTTGTTTTTTAACAAAGAAATGTTGGTCCTAACTGATTGCCCGTTAGAATAGTTTGCCAGCTGGGAAAGTAAAAACGGGGTTAAATCTTTTCCGGTTATGTTCTTTTTCTCTGCATTATTTACAGCTCTTCTTATCCAGTTGTTTAACCTATCATAGTCTATTTCCTCTTCTTCAGGAACAGGATTTAAGACTAGAATTGCACCGGATAAACCCAGTTCTTTTTTCTTGAAAAAAATATCTCTGATTTTTGATGGATCATCCGTGGAGAAACCCAATTTGTAACTACTGGTTCTTGTATGAAACAGAGGAAATACTCCGGTGTTATAACCAACAGTGGTAATCTGGGAAGTTTCAAGTAATTCTATTGTTCTTTCGATATCAAGAATACTTTTAAACCCTGAACAAACAACAATCATTGAGCTTCTGGAAAGCTCAGCAATATCTTGAGACACATCCCATGTTCTTTGTCTATGAACACCACCGATCCCACCGGTAGCAAATACTTTAATACCTGCTTTTTTTGCAAGTGCCATAGTGGCACTTACCGTGGTCGCTGCATTTCTTTTTCCAACAATAGCTGCGGGTAGTTCAGCCGTTCCAACCTTAATGACATTATTGTCTTCTGCGAGAAATCTTATTTCTTCCTTTGTTAAACCAATTCTCACTTCACCAGAAATAATCCCTATGGTCTTTGGCATTGCTCTGTTTTGCTTTACTATCGTCTCCATTTCCAGAGCTGTTTCAATATTATAAGGGCTGGGAAGTCCCTTTGCTATAACCGTGCTTTCAAGTGCTACAAGGGTTTTCATTATACTTCACCTTTCCTTCTCGCAAAATTCAGTGACATTATGAGTCCGATAACAAATCCACCTATGTGAGCCCACCAGGCTACTCCCGCGGAACCTGATGAAGTAACTTTAAACACACCATTAAAGAATTGCAGAAAAAACCACAAAACAAGAAAAAAGTAAGCAGGAATTTCAAAAAGAAGCGGGAAAAACAAAATCGGAACAACCGTTAATATTCTGCTCCATGGGAAGAAATACAAATAGGCACCCATCACCCCTGCTACACAACCTGAAGCTCCTATAATTGCCATATTTGAGTTTGACATAAAAGAAAATTGAATAATATTTGCAAGCACACCCCAGCTCAAATAATATAACAGAAAACGTATATGCCCCAACTTACTTTCAACATTATCTCCAAATACAAACAATATCCACATATTGGTTATTATGTGCATCCATCCACCATGCATAAAAGTGGAACTTAGAAATGGAATGAAATTCAGCTGATTCACTGTCATTTCATACATTCCTTGAATCATGATTCTTCCCTCTGTAAATCGTGTGGGAACCAGCCCAAACCTGTGGACGAAAATAATAAGATCAGCCCTGTTGAGACTAAGCTCATACAGAAAAACCGCAACATTCAGGGCGATAATAGCGTAAATAACATAAGGGGTTTTTGAACTTTTTATGCTATCTTTAATCGGAAACATAGCATTCTCCTAACAAGTTTATATTACTTATTTTACCAGATAGATAACTTGAAAAGCCGAATGGCCAGTGATATAATTTTGCGCGTGTGCCCCCGTAGTTCAACGGATAGAACGGCGGATTCCTAATCCGCAAATGAAGGTTCGATTCCTTCCGGGGGTACCAGAAAAGCACGGCTTGACCGCGCTTATTTGTTTATCCTTTTCAAAAAATTCTCAGCGAGAACCATAAAAATGATGAAGGTGTAACCAATAAATCTAACGCTGCTCGTAGTCGAATAAAGGACTTTATCAATACTAACTACAAATAAATGCGTCTTTTGTCAATTTTGTGGGTTTGTTCACAAACTAACGTGAGACTACAATTAATCTGAAAGCACAAACTTTAGTAGAGGAGGGTTTTTAGTGGCCGATGTAAGTTTATACCAAAACGCATTGAGACAGTTCCGAAAGGCTACGGACATAATGGAACTTGATCCTTCACTTGTGGAGGTCCTTTCCTTTCCCAAACGCGAACTGACGGTAAACTGTCCTGTAAGAATGGACGATGGTAGTATCAAAGTTTTCACAGGTCATAGAGTACAGCACAACATAGCAAGAGGTCCAGCTAAAGGCGGTATTAGATACCACGCAGATGTGACACTTGACGAAGTCAAAGCCCTGGCTTTCTGGATGACATGGAAAGCCGCTGTAGTTGGAATTCCTTATGGTGGTGGAAAAGGCGGTATCGCAGTTGACCCATCAAAGCTCAGTGAGGGTGAACTTGAAAGACTTTCCAGACGATTCTTTTCGGAAATTCAGGTAATATTAGGCGAAGACAAAGATATTCCTGCTCCTGATGTCAATACCAACGCACAGGTGATGTCCTGGTATATGGATACCTATTCTATGAATGTGGGACATTCTGTACTCGGTATAGTAACCGGAAAACCTCTAGAAATAGGCGGTTCAGCTGGTAGATCGGAAGCAACTGGAAGAGGGGTAAGAGTTGTAACCGAAGAAGCAATCAATTACAAGGATATGGATCCGGAGAAAACCACTGTGGCAGTTCAGGGGTTTGGAAATGTAGGCTCACACTCTGCCAAACTTATTCATGAAGAAATTGGATCCAAGATAATCGCTGTAAGTGATGTTTCAGGAGGAATTTACAATGAAAATGGACTGGACATAAACGAATTAATCGAGTACACTAAAACGAATAATGGACTTGTAAAAGGTTACCCTAAAGCTGAACCAATATCAAATGAAGACCTCCTTACGTTGGACGTAGACGTACTTGTTCCTGCAGCGCTGGAAAATGCAATCACTGAGAAAAATGCAAACGATATCAGAGCCAAGGTTATCGTAGAGGGCGCAAACGGTCCTGTAACTCCAGAAGCAGAGGATATATTGTTAAACAAAGAAATTTTCTTTGTACCTGACTTCCTGGCCAACGCTGGAGGTGTAACTGTATCTTATTTCGAATGGGTTCAAGGCCTGCAGTGGTATTTCTGGGAATTGGAAGATATAAGAAGAGCCCTTCACAAGATAATGAGGCAAGCTTTCAACACCAACGTCAAAACAATGCACAAATACGGAACAGATATGAGAACCTCAGCTTACATAGTAGCAATTGATCGTGTCGCAACTGCTACAAAACTAAGAGGGATTTATCCTTGATCGAATAATCAACAAAAATCACAAAAGCGGGGGATTTCCCCCGCTTTTTTAAGTCTTTTCTCATAACACATAAAAAAATTATATAATAATTATAAACAGATTATAATGTCAGGAAAACCATTTGTTATGCTTTTTTTAGGAGGTGAACAGGTAGATACAAAACAACCTACTAACATGGATATAAAGTTAAAAAACGGGATGGTTTATGATCCCAAAAAGGGTACCTTCAACAAACGTGATCTTGTTATTAAAAATAGTATTATCAGTAACAGTGATGCTAGTGCAAAAACTTATGACATTGGAGGATATTACGTCTATCCTGGGTTCGTAGATTCTCATCTTCATTTAATATCTACAGGAAAACGACAAGTGACTCCATCTCTTGATAATATAAAAAGCAAACAGGAGCTTAGCTTACTATTGAGGAATTACTCTGCCAATGATCAGATAGCTGAAATCTTTAATGCGCGAGGTTGGGATCAGGATAAACTTGGTTTTATGCCTGATCGAGTTTACCTTGATGAATTTTTTCCGAAAACACCTGCAATTCTTGAAAGAAGATGCGGACATGTGGCAGTCGTTAACAGTATAATGATTGACAGGTACAATTTAAAGAAGTTTGATGGTATCGATGGCACAGTCATCTCAAAAGGTTACTTAAAGGAAAGAGCACTTATTAAAACACAGGACCTGATTACGCTGTCAAAGGAAGAAATAAGCAAGTTTATGAATAAAGGTATAGATTTGCTCCTGGGATATGGTATTACACACGTCCATACCGATGATTTTCATGGTGTAGAGCTGAAAACACTTCTTGATACACTATCCTCTCAAAACAGAATTAAAATCTTTGAGAAACTAAATGTGCCTGTAACTTCTATTGAAGAAATTAAGCAATATAAAGAATACGAAAATGAATTCCTCACAATAGGATCAGTAAAGATATTTCTTGACGGATCATTTGGCGCAAGAACTGGGGCATTACTAGATCCCTATGACGACGATACAGAAAGCAAAGGCTTGCTTTACTATTCTGAGGAAGAGCTCAAAAATATCCTGACTCTTTGTGAGAAAGAGAAATTGCAATTATCCATACACATTATAGGCGATAGATCCCTGGAATTAGCCCTTGATGTTTTGAGCTCTTATCCAAAAAGTTCATTGAAACATAGACTGATACACCTTCAGGTTGCCTCCAATAAGCAGATTAGTAGAATGACCAAAATCGGTTTGATTGCATCAATTCAACCGGTGTTTTATATCTCTGATAACGAAATGGCAAAAGCAAGATTGGGCGAAAACCGTTACAGGGAAAAAGCTTATCCTTTCAAAAAAATGTTTGAATCAGGGGTAAGCCTTTCATTATCCACCGATTCGCCGGTGGAAGATCCAAATCCATTCTTAAATATTATCGCAGCAGACAACTTTTTTGACAGAAAAACCATACTTTATTTATATATGATAAACGGAAGAAAACATGGTTTCTCAAATGATACTGGAAGACTTTTGGTGGGAGAAAAAGCTGATTTCTTTATAACAAAAACCGATCTACTTCAAGCATCGAAGATTGATTTAGCAGAAACTAAAGCAGTGGTAACCTTCGTGAATGGAAATCCTGTACATGGTTCTCTACCTTGAACAACTAACCTGAAAAAGTTCTCTGTCTTCAAGCCTTATAGCTGTTAATTTGCCACCATAAACGCATCCAGTATCTATTCCAATTTTGGTTTTATCAATATAAGGTCCATCAAGAAACGGAGTATGACCAAAAACGATTATTTTATCATATAACGGTTTTTTGCAATATATAAATTCTTCTCTTATCCATATCAATTCCATTTCATCTTGTTCCTTAAAAGGTTTCCCTGGGAGAACCCCAGCATGAACAATAAGATATTTTTCTGTCTGATAATAAAATTTAGCATTTCTGAAAAATTCAAGATGATCGTTAGGAATCGAATTTATATTTCCATAACTATCCAAAGTGGCATCCATCCCGTTGAGATACCAGATTCTTCCCATCTTCTTATCATCAAGATAATCCAACAACATCTGTTCATGATTACCTCTGAGGAATATACACCTGTATTTTTTTGAAAGATCGAGAAGAAAATCCACTACTCCCTTCGAGTCTTTTCCTCTATCAATATAATCGCCTACAAAAATCAATTCATCTTCTTTCTTAACAGGTAGTTTCTTCATAAGTCTTTTAAGGCTTTTCAAACAGCCATGAATATCTCCTATAACATATCTCATATCAGAAAATATTCTCCATTATCAATTTCCATAGGAACGAAAAACCCACTCCAATAACGGGGCTTAGAACCCATTCAATTTTTCTTTCTTTTGAAAAAAACACTCTGTAAACAATTGCCGCTAGCACAGAAATAATAACCCACTCAATTTTGTTCGCAAAAACAAAAATGAATATTACAAGTCTTTCGGTTATTCCTATCGAATCGCTCTTTAGAGAATCGATAATACCTTTTCTGAAGAAATAAGTTACACCAACCGTAACAAGTAAAATTCCCAGCAAATACCATGCAAAGGGGGCTGTGATAAACGAATAACGTAGCAAATCCGCTGCAAGAAAAGACAGAAATGCATATACAATAACTGCCATTAATTCAATGAAATCCTGAGAAAAACGGGTTCGCAAAAATAAGATCACAGGTAATACCAAAATCGCAATTATAAACACAAGAATTCCCTTAGGTGTGGTAAACAACGTATCAAAACTAAAAGCCAAAACTACCAATGCGCCCCATAATATCTGATACAGAAATCTCTTTTCATTCATTTCACCTAGTTTGCTATTATTTACGAAAGAGTGATTGGCAACAATATAAGCAACCAACAAGTGTACAGGCATATTTTTTATCCTCCTATTTCAATCTCTTCCATGGTATCACAGGAACAGCAAAAGTGGCAACAATAAGAGAAATTAAAACCCCTCCTGAAAGGCTCATGCCAAAGTATCTCAATAATCTGCCCTGAGCCAGTCCGAAACTCATAAAGGCGAGCATGGTTGTTACTGCTGACATGGTTACCGATTTCAGTGTTCGGGCAGATTCATAATGTCTGTCCTTTGATGCACCATGTATCATATGTACCATTCCATCAACACCAATTCCAAGAATCAACGGAGCAGAAATAATAGTAACAAACGTTGTCTCTATACCCATTATCCCCATAACTCCGAACATAGATAGTAGCACGCTAATTACCAGAATAATCAATTTGATACTATCAAAAATACTCCTTCTTTCCAGATAAATAACAAAGAAGATAAAGCCCAGTGCAAACAATGATACAGGGGTTGTAATTTTTCTAACCAGATTCATCATGTGATAATAAACCTTTGGATAACCTCCTGCTTCATCCTGTAACTCATCAAGACTTTCAAATAGTTTTTTTATTCCATTTTCCCGGTATATTCTTAGACTGGGTTCGGCTGAAAGCACAAAGTAATCTTCACCTTTTGGAGTAATATAGTACAGCTGTCTTTTAATATCTTCGGGTAGATAGCCAATCATTAAATCAAGAACTTCGGATGTATTATTTGTATTTTCAGCCTTTTGCACAAATTCCACCAAAGGGCCGTAATATTGATTTTTCTTAAGTAACGATTCCACAACAGGAGAATCTCTAAAGGTTTCCATCGAACGTAGTACCTGTCTGAAATTTTCCAGGAAATTTGCCTCGTCTTCTCCCAAAAGATCAAGAATGGAAGTTACACTGTCAATATTCTTGTTCTCTTTGAGTTTATCTGAAATTTCCTTTAATTCTTCAATATTATCTGCAAAAAAAGGTACATTATTTGTCAACTCAGAGCCAAATACTCTCTCAATAAGACTTAGTGAATCCATAGTTTCAGAATCTTTCGATATCAATCCAGGTGGAGTATAGGAAAAGTTGCGAATGTTATGCACCCCAAAGTAAGATAAAAAGACAATAAGCACTACCACTATGGCCAGGGATATTCCTGAATATTTCTTTCCAAGCCTTGAAAGAAAATAGAAATATTTATCAAGCGAATGTATTTTGGCTGAAGACCCACCTTTACTTATAGAAGTAATCGATAAAGCGGGCAGGAAGAAATACATCACAGTGAAAAACACAAGAATACCGAGTGCTGTAAGAATACCCAATTCTCTAATTGCGGGAGCATTAAGAAAAGAAAGGATTATGAAAACAAAGCCCGTAGTCAGAGCACTGACAAGCAGAGGGGTAGTGGTGGCTTTATAAGTTCGATATAAAATTTCTACAGGGTCTCCTGTCCGTTTGGATTCATCAGCCATCCTTGTGATTATATGTATTCCGTAATCAATACCAAGCCCCAGTGTTATGGCATTGAGAAATGTTGTTACTATATTGAGTTCACCAAAAATTACATATGATATCCCAAGGGTTAGGAACATCGAAATAGCCAACGAGCTGAACATAAAAAATGTGATTCTTATACTGGAATATGCCAAAAAGAATAACAGAGCTATTCCCATTAATGAAACAATTGTTGTAAGAGTAAAATCAAACTGGGCCTGTTGATGCGATTCATATGTATTGAAGTGATCTCCAGTCATACTGAAATATACATTACGATCATTCACCTTGCTTTCTATCCATTCTCTCAGCTCAGGTGCAACCTTTTGTACATATGAAATATCTGAACTTGGACCATCAAGTTTGAATCCCATAACGAGAATCATTGGATCTTCTTCTGGAAAATTCTCTGGCATTCTAATGTAGCTTTCAAATTGTTTGTTCTCGTTTTCGTCCAGTATTCGATTACTTATCTGTATAAAAGAATCAATGGACAGGCCTATTTCACGAAAAATAGAAAAATCATAGTTAAGCAATCGATCAGGATTTTCTGGCAAGATTTCTTTCCCTATACTGAAATCTTGAATTTGTTCAGGATTTATGAGAAGAAGTCCTAAAGGACCTTGATTTGAGACAATATCAAAACGCACCATGCTTTCAATATGTGAAAACTCTTCAGTACTGTTAAATATCTTTTCTGCTGTTGTCTTGAGTGATTTGATCCCATCTTGATTCTTCAAATCTGTTTTCAGCACAACATAAGATATATTCGATGTATTATTGTTTATAGAAAAGTTTTCATATTTCTGGACCACTGGATCATCCGGTGGCAGTATTTTCATTAAGTCAGAATTTACTATAAGTTTTGAAGAAAGATACGCGCCCAGTATCGACAGCGAAATAAAAAAGGCGACAATTGGAATTTTGTAGTTATTGATAAAGCTGCTTAACTGTCTCATAAATTCACCTGGTATAAATTTAAAGGTATATTGAAAAGTAATTCGTACTTCTAATAAAAATTTCTACATTAGGCTTTAATTATTTGATTCACGGAAAACAGGTTCATTTCAGTAAAAAGCACCTGGATAATTCTCAGCAACCAGCAGATTTTCAAAGGCTGGCAAATCTAAAATATTAATCCCAGGTGCACATTAAAAATTTTTTGAACATCACTTTAACTCTTCTAAAATTACCTCCAGCCCTTTTTGTAACTGAACGTCTTTATCAAAATCAATATTGGCTTCGGTTGTAGTCATTCCTTCATTCGAATCGATTATCGTTTCTGTTGTATCAACAGTAATGTCAGGCGAAATACCCTTTAAATGAATATCAGAACCATTTGGAGTTAGATAGTGGGCTGTCGGTAACCAGATCTCGCCACCATTTGACACATCATACACTGTTTGAACAGCAGCTTTTCCAAATGTTGTTGTCCCTATAATCGTTGCCAAATCATGATCCTTGAGCGCACCGGTAAGGATTTCAGAACCTGAAGCACTTCCTTCATTTATCAAAGTCACGATTGGCTTGTCTTTTAGATATTTAGCTGCATCACTGCCCCATGATCGATAGATCTCTTTGCTTCCATCTCTATCTTCTATCGTTATAACAGTCTTGCCAGCAGGCAATAGAAGGCTGGATATATTCAGTACACTGTTCAATAAACCACCAGGATTGTCTCTCAAATCGATGATCAAGCCATCAGAGTCAACTACTTCTCCCAGGGCCCTTGCAAACTCGTTGTATGTGGGCTCGCTAAACTGTGTTATTCTTATATATCCGATCTCTGCTTCTTCATAATCAAATTTTGCATATTTAACTGTTTTGATTTCAATTCTTTCCCTTACGATGGTTATTATGAGTGGCTCTTCTAAATTATCCCTGTAAACCTCTACCGTGACTTCTGTACCGGGTTCACCTCTTAGCAGGTCTACTGATTCGTAATATCCTGTTTCAGCAACATCATGCCCATCTATAGTTACAATTAAGTCTCCTACTTTAAGCCCTGCCTTTCTGGCTGGAGAGCCTTCCATCGGTGAAACCACTTCAAGACATTCATACTGAGAATTATACGTTACTACTGCTCCGATCCCGCCATACTTTGATTCTGTATCTATTTTGTTTTCTTGAGTCATTCTTGGGGTAAAATACCATGCAAAGGGGTCGTTTAACCCTTTCATCGTTCCTGTAAGGGTTTCGTTCAGTATGTTGTCGTAATCCACTTTATCAATATCATAATAATTGTCTTCTATATAATTTAATATTTCAAAAACTGGTTCGAATTTGTTCCTTTTTTCCTGGTCTGTTAAATCTTTAAACGCTCCTAAAGTGAAAACAACAACCAATAATGATATTACAATTGAAACTCTTATTATGTTTCTCTTCATAGTCAATCCTCCCGGGTTTCTCTGAATCTATATCCAAAGAAAACTATTTTTTAAAATATACACACTCTCTTCAAACAAAAAATTTCTCGCTTCGATATAAGCTATATTTTAATCATTATCATTATTATACATTGTTGCGTTTCAATATCCTGATCTCTATATTCTTCTCAGGTTAATGAGATTCTCTATAAGTTCGTTTAGATTTGAAGGATCTCCCTTTTCATTTATTTCAAGAACACACTTTTTGGCATAGGTTTTGGCAATCATTTCAGAAATCTTCGAAAGTGCCGATATCACGGCGGAAACCTGAGTGAGTATATCCGTACAAGTTCTGTCTTCTTCAATCATCCTTTGAAGTCCTCTTAGTTGTCCTTCGGCTCTTTTCAACCTGTTTATCACTTTTTTCTTGTCTTCCAGGTTTTGCACTGTGCATCACCTCAAATCTTAGTATTCGAATGTACTTCCTCCAATGAACTCCCTTAATATCGATGTTTTTGGAATTTCTTCGAAAACTGTTAATGGTAAAAAATAGTCGATGAATCTTAATAATCTTTTGGCTTCCGTATATTCCGGTTGTTTGTTGTCAATTTGAACCAGTAATGGTTCTGCAAACATTTTTAGAACAGCCAGTTCGTAGATTAAAGCAGAATTAAACATCACATCAGCTTCTTCCTGAAAGGGAAAGATATTTTCCTCTTCTCCTTTTCTCACATTCTCCCACATTCTTATGGTATTCCTCGCTGAATGCCCTCTAAATTTATAATCCCTTACTATTCTTCTTAAAAGGCGAACATCCGTTGTTGGTATTCTGTTCATATCGTCAAGGTTCATCTGCGTTAAGGCACTTACATATATTTTATACTTTTTTTGTCTGGGTATTAAACTTGTCAACCTTTCATTCAAACCATGAATGCCTTCCACAATTATGATTTGATCCTTTTCCAATCTGGTTGGTTTGTCACGGTATTCCCGTTTCCCAGCCTTGAAATCATATTTTGGCAATACAACATCTTTGCCCACCATTAAATCAGTCATGTTTTTATTGAACAGTTCAAGATCAAGTGCTTCAATAGATTCAAAATCGTAATTCCCATTTTCATCCAGAGGTGTCTGGTCCCTGTTAACAAAATAGTCATCAATAGAAATCTGCAGAGACGATATACCAAGTACTTTTAAATGCAGCATAAGTCGCTTAGAAAATGTCGTTTTCCCAGAACTGGAAGGACCGGCAACGAGAACAAGATTTTTTTCTTTGTATTTCACAAGTTCATCTGCTATTTGCGCAATTTTCTTTTCATGCAGTACCTCTGCTATTCTTAGCAATTCTATTGTTTCATTGCCACCTTTTGCGATTATTTCGTTGAGTTCTCCGGCTGTTTTCACTCCAAGAATACTTCCCCATTGTTCATGTTCCATAAAAATCGAAGCCAGCTTTGGCAAGTCCTCAAATTCAGGTACTTTATTTGGAGAATCAGTCGTTGGAAGATTTAAAATGAAATAATCACCATAGGGTATAAGGTCAAACCATTTCAGCACGCCTGTACTCATAGGCATATATCCATAAAAATAATTCACAAAGCCATTACAATAATACGTATTAACTGTACTCTTTTTTCTGTATTTAAAGAGCAAAGATTTTTCTCTCTGATAATCTTTTTCAAAAAAATCAATGGCTTCAAATTTATCCATAGAATCCTTAATAAACCTCAGATCTCTCTTAACAAAATCATTCATAATTTCTTTTACTTTTTCCAGCAGGGTTTCATCAACTGAATAATCCTTCAACTCACAAACCAGGCCAGAACCAAGTGAATGATGTACATACAGTTTCGCATCTTTGTATATTTTTCTAAAGGCCATCAGCATAATGAAGAGAATCCCTCTGGTATAGATTCTTAACCCATCGGTAGTTGTTAGATCCAGAAAGTCTATTTTACCGCCCTTTAATATCGGTTTTCTTAGTTCAAGAAGTGTATTATCAATTTTTGCTCCCATTATAGGAGAATTAAAGAATCTCTGATATCTTGCAGTAATTTCATGAATTTTTGTTCCATAAGGAACCTCTTCCCTTTTACCAGTTTTTTCGAAAAACAACTCAACAGTTTTCATATTAGTTACCTCCTGAAGACTGCTTGACACTAACAATCTATAATGCTAAAATCATCTTGTTTTGGGGCGTAGCCAAGCTGGTAAGGCATCAGAATTTGGATCTGACATCCGGAGGTTCGAGTCCTCCCGCCCCAGCCAATAAATAAAACGAGGTGGCTCAATAGCCACCTTTTTTGTCACTCTATAGTATCCGGTACATCGAGTTCTGGACTCATTTCATTATTCAAGTCCGAATCCAGCTTAGTGTCCGGTTCAATATCCGTTTCCAGGTCAGTGTCCGTGGTTTCTGTAGATTCTTCTGACGGTTTGTTTAATTCTTCCAGAACTAAAGTTATTTCGTCAATCTGATCCTGTAATGCATCATCTTCAGGCATTAATTCCTTTAATTCACGTAGATAACGTCTCTCAGCCATCATGTATAACTGAATTAAACCTTCTGATTGATCAAGATTCGATAATTTTTCATATACATCCACAATAAGAAACAGTGCTGAGATTTTTGTGTCCGTTGATGCCTCAGTGCTTTCAATAATCTTCTGGTTCAATTCTCTCTCCATTTGATTCAACGGATATTCAATTAAATAATTTCTTGCTTGATTGCCAAAATACTGCTGGTAATAACTCAAATAGCTCTGGTAAGTAGAAGGATCGTTGATTATTGGTTTCAGGTTTTGTTCATAGTAGTTCTCATAGTATCTATAAGCGACCTTGGGATCATCGGGATCGATTTCGTACATATAAGTTATTACCTGTGGAGAATAGGGCATCTCTTCATAAAGGAATCTAACAACCTTTTCAAATCGTTCTTCAAGACTTTGCAGTTCTTCATCAACCTGTTCAAGCATTTTTTGAGCTTGTGATACTTCAGATATGTCAAGTTCGTTTTCATATTCAAATAATGTTTGCGCATTTTGATAGGTTGATAGTTCACTTCTATCATTGCTTTCGTTTAATTCCTGGATTTTTTCTTCCACTTCTTCTGGAGTCATTGTTAGAACAGTAGAGGGTAACGTTTCCCTGTATTCAATAATGTCTGTTAATTTACTCTTTTTATCTTCAAGCTCTGAATTTTTCTTATCTGTGATCTTTGTATAAAGAACAACTGGAAGATATCCTTCAGAAATTACTATCTGACCATCTTCCATGAAGATTTCCTCTTCAAGGCTTTTGTAAAAGTCGTCTAATTCTTTCTCAGATTCCTGGACCTTCTGGTATGTATCAAAAAGTTTCATCTCTGAATCATTAATTATATAATCGAAATTGCTTTCTTCTTTGTATTCTTCAAACCATTCCTGAAACTTCTGATTAAGATAATCATTTTTCACATCAGAATATACAGAGGATAATTTTAGTTCCTCGAAATTATCAAAAGTTGTTTTTGAAGCTACCTTTATTAAGTGATAACCATACTGTGTTTCAACAGGGCCAACAATCTCGTTAGGAGTTGCTGAAAAAGCAGCCTCCTCAAATTTCTCAACCATATATCCTCTGTGAATTTCCCCAAGACTGCCACCGGTCATGGCACTGTTTGTATCTATTGAAAAATTGCTGGCAGCTGCGCTAAACGCTAATTCGCCTGATGTGATTCTTTCCTTTATTTCATTGGCAGTAGCTTCTGAAGATAAAAGAATGTGACTTGCATTAACCACTTCGTATTCTTTCTTTATATCATCTTTGTTCTCTTCAAAATACTCAGCAAGTTGTTGATCTACATCGCTGAATACATAATCTTTTACCTTGTTTACAAGTATCTGCCCGATAATTGTATCTTCAACCAGGGACCGAAATGCCTCTATGGAACCATAAATACTTATAATTTGATTTCTCGTATTTTCATCTGAAGTATAGTTGTTAACAATCGAATCAGTTTGAGCATCAAGTTCTTCCTGAGTTGGATAAATTCCTTCGTTCACTGTGTAATATGTAAGTATTTTTTCTTCGATAAGGTTTTTCAGTACCATATGTCTGATTTCTATTTCACTTGGAACCTGTTGTGTGCCAAAATAGGCATTTACTTCTTGACCTTGCTGCCTTATATTGTCTATATTTTGTCTTGCCCTTCGTTCAAATTCTCTGACGGTAACAAAATATCTTTCTTCTTCGAGAGGTGTTCCATCCTTTGTTAGATATGCAACAGAATTTTCATATGAGAGATTTGTTTCAGGTTCCTCGTTATTCTGACTCTGACCTCCCAGATAGCTGGCAACAGACCACCAGATTACACCGGCTGCAAAAAGAACCGCTATCGTCCAGATGATGGGTACCTGAATTCTCTTCATTAAATCTTTCCTTTTCATAGCTCCAACTCCTTCCAGATTCTATTAAACTCGTATAATGATATAACTTAATTAAACCAATATCAACCAATAAGGGGAGGCCGCTGTTTAGCACTTCCTCCCCTGCAATTAACGATTATATCATAGCTATATTGCTAATTAAATATTCATTCTCTTTAATACATTTATATTTCCTTAGCGTAAACCCTAAAATCAATATCATCAAAAATGCTATCGATCCACTCCAGGGTTTTGAGTTTATTTTCATCAATGTTGTCATTTTCAAGTTCTTTCTTTAGTTCTCTAAATCTGTTAAGGTGCGTTTTGGTCTTGTTAACTGCATATTCTACCGTGGTTCCTGTGGTCATTATAAAAGCCCAATCACTGGATTGAGCAAGCAACAATTCCCTGGACATCTGATTTAGTACCCGTTCCTGTAGACCCTTTGCTTGATAGTGTTTACTAGCTAAATTTATCATGTTTTCAGTAGCATTATCAAGATGCCTATAAATCCATTCATTGCTACCATTTAACCAGACTTCGTTATAACCATTTGCACCCCATGTGGAGGCCGCGGGAGTTACTATCTGAACACTATCAATTGTATCTATGACTTCTCGAGGTGTATGTGGGTTCAACTCTTCAGCATCGTCCATTTCTCTGAACAGCTGTTCAATAAACAGCGGTCCTTCATACCACCAGTGACCAAAAAGTTCAGCATCAAAAGGAGCCGTTATTACAGGTTCCACACCATCGAATTCTTCCAGCAGCTTCGTAACCTGTTCTTTCTTCTTGTTGATAAAATCTTTGGCATGTTCTCTGACAGCATCATGCGCTTCATCAATATCATATAGCTCCTTTGAATTAAGGTCATTTTCCTTTGATGTTATTTTATGATATTTTATTCCAGTATTACAGCGTTCCCCGCTTCCATCTATATAAGGTTTTATATAGTCTTCTTCTCTATCAAATCCAATATCTCTATAAAACTCTCTATATCGCGAGTCTCCAGGATAACCAACATCAGCACTCCATACCTGCTGACTTGATTCTGGATCCCTGGCGAAAACAAAAACGCCTTCTTCTGTCATTACTGGTCTGTAAACACCATAGGCAGGGGCAGGGTCACCAAACCACAAACCATGAGAATCTACAAAGAAAAAGGAGAGTCCGTGTCTTTTAAGATACTTATCAAGACCAGGTTCATAACCACATTCAGCGAGCCAAATGCCATCTGGTTTTTGGCCAACATGTCTCTCGTATGCATTAACGCCAACTTCTATTTGAGCATTAACATTTTGAGGAATATGCATCATTAAAGGCAAAAAACCATGAGTTGCATTACATGTAATAATCTGTAGATTGCCTTTACTTTGAAAATGCGCAAATGCCTTTGTTAAATCGCCATCAACAGCCTTGAAATGTTCAAGTATATCTTCATAATCTTCCCTATAGTACTTTGCCATCTTATGTTTTAGTGGATTCTCATCTTTCGTGCGTTCAACTTCTTTATCTGCAAGTTCTATGAGTTTGTTCATGTATTCCTCATACTTCCGCTTTAAGTCTTTGTTTGCAAACATTTCCATTAACGGAGGAGTTATGCTCATCGCCAGTTTGAAATTTATGCCATCCTTTTCCAGGCGTTCAAAGGCTTTTAGAAGAGGTATGTATGTTTCTGTTATCCCTTCAAATAACCATCTTTCTTCCATAAATTGCGGGAAATCGGGATGATTGATAAATGGAAGATGAGCATGAAGCATCAGGATGAACTTTCCCTCATTCATAGAAATAACCTCCCACTTAAATGCTTGGAAAGGATTTTTAGGTATTCTTCAGAAGAGGGATTTCCCTGTATTGAAGAAACTCTGCTTGAACCAATAAATGCATTCTCAAAACTTGATCTCACGTGTACCGGAGTCACCTTTCTTTTACTTCTACTGAGATCAGCCCAGGTTTCATGTTTTCCGTATTTAGGGAAATTTCTTGGAGTAGATATAACGTTAGATATCATTATTCTTTGAAAACCTTTTTCATAGTAACCAATTTCTACAACATAGTTGGCACCAGCAAAATCGACTTCAAAATACCAATTTCCGGTATGGGAACTTATTGAAGCCTCTTTTGTTAAATTAGCGTTGCTGCCATCGAAAATTATATTTGTTACATCATGTAATCTTAGTTTAAGCTCAAATTTTTCAATTTTATTTTTTGTTCTATCCGAAAAATCCCAGTAGGCGTAAACCCATTTTGGATTTATGGGAAGAAGCACAATTTTGTCTTTTTTATAGCTGACTGGCAAATCATATGCTTCTGGTTTAGAAAAAATTTCGTGCTTTTCTTCATGTTTCTTCAGAGCAGTTCCACTTGATGGAACTTCCTGATAAGTTACATTATTCTTGTTCTCTATTTCTTTTGCCTCTTTCTCCAAAATCTTCACAAGATCACGCTTTTTCATGGTTCTTCTAAGTTTTAGCCCCAGCGATTTAGCGAAACTCCTAAGTTCTTGTATTGTAGGTGAAGATTCCAAAAACTTGAGAATCTTCCTATTTTCCACCTTTTATCCCTCCCATTTATATGTGTTCCAATCATAACATATAAAAATTAGAGTTTACAACTGCTGAGACTGAATTAATTATAATGATGTCATTATTACTTTCGTTTGCTGTTATTTTCTTGCTTATATAACCCAAATTGTTTTCAGTTATCAACTTTTTTCTTTTTCAACATATACATAAGATATGCGGAAGCTTCTTCCAAGGGAATATTCTTTTGCTCACCGGAACTCATGTTCTTTATTGAAATCTCGCCAGATTTTATTTCATTCTCCCCTAATATTATTGAAATAGGGGCACCAATGCGAGAAGCGTGTTTCAACTTGTTACCTATATTTCTGTTGACTACATCTACAAAAACAGAAAAATTCTTTTCTCTCAAATACTCAGCAATCCTAAAGGACTCCTTTTTTGCTATTTCATCAATTGCAAGAACCGCGATATCAGGTTTTTCTTTGTTTTCAGGTGCAATTTTCTCCTTTTTAAGCAATAGAATTATTCTATCCAGCCCTGCAGCAAAACCAACAGCTGGTATGCTTTTACCTCCTATTTGCTCTATGAGACCATCATAACGGCCTCCCCCAAGAATCTGGTCCTGTCCTCCAAGCATGTTTGATTTTATCTCAAAAGCAGTCTTGGTATAGTAATCAAGTCCTCTAACGAGTGATTCATCTATTGTAAAATCTATATCGTTTTCTTCCAGTAAATGAATGAGCTTATCGAAATGTTCTGAACATTCATTACATAAATAATCATGTATTGAGGGAGCATTTTTCGCTATTTCTCTATCTTTGTCGCAATCCAGCAATCTTAATATATTTGTCTCGTATCGTTTTTTACAGTCATCACAAATTTTGTCAAGCTTTCCAGAATAATAGTTCTTCAGCGCCTTACTGTATTCAGGTCTACATTTTTCGCAACCAACAGAATTGATAAGTAACTGAAAATCATCTATTCCCAGTGCTTTAACAAAGTTCACAGAAAAATCAATTATTTCAAAATCTGCTTCGGGATCCTCCGAGCCCAATGTTTCTATTCCAAACTGATGAAATTGCCTCAAACGCCCCTCCTGTGGTTTTTCGTACCTGAACATTGGTCCCACATAAAAAAGCTTTAAAGGTGAACCAAAATTAATGAATCCATTTTCAATATATGCTCTCGCTATACTTGCAGTGCCTTCAGGCCTTAGCGTAATTGACCTTCCACCTTTGTCTTCAAAGGTGTACATTTCTTTTTGTACAACATCTGTATATTCTCCAACGCTTCTTTTGAAGAGCTGGGTTGCTTCAAAAATTGGGGTTCTAATTTCCTGAAACGCGTATTTTTTTGTTAGTTCATAAATAATTTCCTCAGCATAATGCCAGTAAGTTACTTCATCCATATATATATCCTGTGTGCCTTTTATTCTTCTGATCATGTTTTATCGCCCCTTGACAGATTTTTTTATGGCAAAACGTGCATCTTTAACAATTTTTGTTATTCCAAATATGATAACCAAGAATTCTAATCTACCCAAAAACATACCGGCGGTTTCTGTCCAGATAAGACCCAGGGGAGCATCCGGTCCGGTAATTCCAACTGAAAGTCCTACGGTACTTAAGGCAGAAGCAAACTCAAAGGAAGCGTCAGCAAGTGAATGTCCATATGACGCAACTATTCCTGTTCCTATTCCAAAGGTTAAAAAATAAAGAGTAAAAATTACCAATATTTCTCTTACCAGTGATGGCCTTATATATTGCCTTTTTTCGCCTTTCCAGATCTCGGTTTGCACAACTGTGTTACGGGGTAAAAAGAAACCTTTGATCTCTGAAAAAATGACCTTAATTAAAGCAAATAATCTGAATTGCTTTAAACCACCTGAAGTAGAGTCCATATCTCCTCCGAAAATCATGAGAAGCGTTAGTAAATATAGTCCGGTGTGAAATCCATTTGAACTCCACCATGAAACGTCTACCGTATTGAAACCTGTACCTGTAAGAGCCGATATTCCCTGAAATAAAGCGTGTCTAAAAGCTTCGCCAATTCCGGTAAATATCATTGAAAAGGTTGTCACCAAAAGCAATGGCGTAAAAATAACTACAATAATCCCCATAAGCTTTGGTTCTCCATTTTTCCAGAATGCTTTGAAGTTACCCTTCCATAACGTGTAGTGAATACCAAAACCTGTTGTTCCAAGGAACATCAAAATGATTGTAACGATCTCTATAGGTATACTATTAAATCCGCCTATTGAACTTGAATGAGTAGAAAAACCTCCCGTAGCAAGAGCAGTAAGTGAATGATTAAATGCATCAAAGCTGTTCATTCCTACTACTAAATAAGCAATAAAACCGGCAATAGCATAGCTGAAATAAATAACCAGAATTCTACGAACTGAACTTCTCACATTGGGTACAAGATTGTCTATTCTTCCCTCAGCGTGATATAAACCAAATCCTCCCGGACCCGCTATAGCTGACATCATTATTATTGCAAAACCTGCACCACCCATGAACTGAAGGATACTCCTCCATACAAGATATATTTTTGGAATTGTATCCTCATTGACCATTGTTAACCCCGTCGTAGTCCATCCACTTGTCGATTCAAATATCGATTGAGAAAAGTTCAGAATATCACCCAAATAGAAGGGTAAAGAAGAAAAAAAGATCCCGAAGGTCCATACAAGAACAACAATTATGGCACCTTCCTGAATGGTTAATGGAGTACCGGGTTTAACCTTAAATGTTATCCTGAATGCAAGTCCAAATATCAGAACTATTATGGCTGTATAAATAAAAGGCAGCATGTCGGAAAACTGGTTTTCTGGATACCAGAAGAAAAAAAGCAACGGTAATGATAGAACGATAGGGAAATAAGTAAAAAGTCTGCCAATATAACCAAGAATAACTTTATAGCGTTCCTTCATTGTAAGGAGATACATTTAAACCTCTCCAAGCAAAACGGTGAAAACAGCGGATTGTACAGAGGGATCACTTAACACGATTAACGTGTCACCAGCTTCTATTCCTGTGTCACCACCTGGTATGATTACTTCGTCACTCCTAATGATGGCTCCTATTACGCTGTCTTTTGGTAATTCAAGATCCTTCAATTTTTTAGAAACTGCAGGTGAATCTTCATCCATCTCAACTCTGAATACTGAAAGACGCTCAGAGTTTGGAATCAAATTGGTTATTTGTTCCCTAAAAAGGCTATCTTCAATAGCTCTTGAAAGTATCTCCGTGGGACTGACAACAGCAGAAACCCCTATCTTTCTAAATACTTTTATGTTGTCAGGATCATTTACAAGCGCTATTGGGCGATTTAACTTAAAGACTTTTTTCGCCAGCATACATGCTATTAAGTTATCCTGATCATTTGGTGTTAGCGCTACAAACAAATCATCAACATTTAGTTCAAGTTGTTCCAGAACATGTCTTTTACTACCATCACCATTTATTATTGTGGCTTTTTTCAAACGTTTTGCAAGAACCTCACAAAACTCCTCATCTTTATCCACAATAGTTATTTGGTGCCCCTTATCCTGTAACCTGCGGGATAGATGATATGCCACTTCTGTACCAGCAATTAATACTATTCTCATTCTTCATCACTCTCATTGAATCCCAATCTTTCTTCAATATTTTCAACCGCCAGCATCGTTGGACAGATAATCTCAATACCAAATTCGGAAAACAACTCAATATTGTTAGGATCTGTAACCCTTGCAAGCACACGGGGCACATTATAATACTCTTTTGCCACCATACCGATCATAACGTTTGTATTATCATCAGAAGTAAGAACAAGTACAAAATCAGCCATATCAACCTTGGCCGAACGAAATGTTTCCAATTCTGTGGCATCACCGGTTATTGTAAATCCTGTAAATTCATATAGCAAAGATTGAAAAGCAACTTCTTCTATATCAATTACAACTACACTATTACCAGTTCCTGATAGCCAGTTAGCTATTCTAGAGCCCAATCTGCCACAACCAAAGATTACAACATAATACCCCTTTTTTTTACTGGAACCTCTTAAAATAGGCATATTACTCTCTCCTAATTATTATCTTTTTTTTCTTTTTTCTCAAGAAGTTCTCTTGCTTCCTTGAAATTTTCGCCCAGCGCGAGTGCTGCTTTAAGATGCTTAATTTTCTTGTCCTCATCTGAAACAAGAGCAAACAAATAATGAGGATAAGGGCTGTCTGGAAAATCCTTTATTAACCTTCTGATCTCCTTGGTAGCCTTGCTTATTTTTTCATCTTTTATCAATCTTTCAATCTGTCTTACTCTTTTTTGTAGTCCTTCTTCAGCTCTTACACAATTTTCAAAGGCCTCGGTTAATTCTTGTGGTGCGAAAGGTTTGGTTATAAAATCACAAACACCCATAATAAAAGCTTTTCTGATCATATCTGGTTTATCTAGTTCTGTAACCACAACAATTGGAAAAGAACAACCCAGTTCTTCAAGCTTTTCTATGAAATCGAAACCATTCATCTTGGGCATTTTCAGATCTAAAAACATCAATTCCGGTCGATCGCCTTTCTTTATGCTATTAAGTGCTTCTTCAGATGTCGCAAATGTGTATGCTTCATGCCCTTCTTTTGAAATAATATTTTTAATAAGCCTTCTTACATTTATCTGGGCATCTACTATAAAAATATCAGCCATAAGGCTATCCTCCCATTTGCTTTCAGATCAAGAACTTATAATTTTTAGGTGAACTGTTTTCTTATTCGCAAATGTATAACCAAAGTTATTACACTGCCAATTATAACTGAAAGATTGAATGAATCAACAGAAAAATGAAAATCCTGTTCTAAGTAACCAGATAATAAACTTCCAAGAAGTATCAAAAATTTGAATAAGCCTAACAGCGAAGAAAACATAGTACCAATAAGAAGATGTGCTGCCCGTCTTTGTGGTTTTTCAAGGCTTTCACGAAGACCAAAGAAGTAAATACCTGCACCTACACCAAGTACAAGTCCAAAGATTATATCCTGCTCAGCATAAATAAGCCCTATCAATGTGTTTAAAGCCATTAATGAATAAACAATACTAAATATCCACAACCAACTGTTTATTATTTTTATGTTCATACAAACAATCTCCCTGCAAGAGATATTGTCAAAGCTACTACATAAGCTAATGAGAAACTATAAACTATCGATAATATAAGATATCTCCATTTTCCCGTTTCATTTTTCAAAACTATAAGCGTTGGCAAACAAGGCACATAAAGCAGAACAAACATCAAAAAAGCCAATGCACCAAACTGCGTCAAACCGGATTTCATTAGTTCAGCAGCAGCTGAAACACCAGCCTGTGTGGATAATGTTAAGGTAGAAAGAGTTGAAACAATTACTTCTTTTGCAGCAACACCAAAAATCAATGAAGTTACCATTTCCCATGTAAAACCTATTGGAGCAAATATTGGCTCCAAAAAATGCCCTATTTTTGCAGCAAAGCTTTCTGTAATATTTCCCGGTACAGGATAGTAAGACAAGAACCAGATCACTATCGAAGCTATTAAAATAATACTCCCGGCTTTTTTTAGAAAATGTTTTCCTCTATTCCATGTATATTGAATCAGAGAGGAAATTTTTGGTGTTCGATATCTTGGCAGTTCCATAATCATCGGTGCAGGTTTGCCTTTAAACAAAAGTTTATTTATAAATATTGATGAAACAGCAGTTATAAATATGCTGAATAGATAAATCGAAAAAATAACTATACCCGCTCTGGCACCGAAAAAAACACCTGCAATCATTATATAAACAGGTAATCGAGCGCTACAGCTTATAAAAGGTGATACTATTGCCGTTACAATCCTTTCCTGTGGCTCACTTATCGACCTTGTAGACATTATTGATGTAACACTACATCCAAAACCAAGGAGTAAAGACATAAAGGAACGTCCACTTAACTTTAACGTATACATGGCTTTATCAACAACAAATGCAGCTCTCGGAAGATAGCCAGATTCCTCCAGGATACCCATTATCAGAAACAAAATGAAAATATTTGGAACAAAAACAAGAACAGCTCCAACGCCTCCAACTATTCCTTCACTCAAAACATTGGCCAGCCACTCAATACTTATAAGTCCCTCAATAAAAGAACCAAGAGTGCCCAACCCTCCTTCTATCATCAACGCAAAAGGTTCACCAAAGGTGAATGTAATTTCAAAAACAAGATACATGAAGGAAAAAAATATGGCCAGTCCAAGATACTTGTGAGTAAATACATGGTCAGTTGCCGTATTCATTCCCCACTTTTCTTTTCCTGGCTTTTTATAGGATTCTTTCAAAATATACTTGATGTGTTCATATCTCAGCTGCGAAATCTCACTTGAAAAGTTCCCCTTTAAATTGATACCAGTGAGTTTGCAGATATCTTCATCGCCTTCCAGCACCTTGATAGATAACCACCGACTGTCGTAATCCTTTAGTTCTTCCTTACTTCTAAAAATAGAAGAAAGTTCTGCTATCTTATTTTCTAATTCTTTGCTAAACATACGATGTACATGAGAACTGCCTATACTGTACTTAGATATGCCTTTTATAAAATCTTCTACTCCCTCACCCGTATAGGCAGAAATTAGGAAGACAGGAATGCCCAGGTGTTGTCGAAGTTCATCTGGATCAATGTAGATATTTTCTTTCTTGGCCTCATCTATAGAGTTGATCGCGAGTATAACATCTCCTCTCATTTCAAGAACCTGAAATAATAGATAAAGGCTCCTTTCCAAATTCACTGCATCTGCAATTACCACTACTATCTCAGGATCTTCCTCAACAAGATAATCCCTGGTAATCTTTTCATCAAGGCTGTTTGCTCCCAGAGTATATGTGCCTGGTAAATCAACTACTTTAAAGGATCTGTTTTCCTTTTCCAGTTTACCAACACGTTTCTCTACAGTTACTCCTGGCCAATTCGCAACATATTGCTTCATGCCGGTCAACAGGTTAAACACACTTGTTTTACCTACGTTAGGGTTACCAAGCAGAGCAATGGTTCCAGTATCTATTTTAGTTTCTGATTGTACAGCATTTTTTTTATTTTTTTCTTTCATAACTGCTTTCTCTCACAAAAATCTTTTTGGACTTTCCAAATGGTAACCAAAATTTTCCTTTATTCGTTTCAATAAATTTCCTATTTACATGGGACATCAGTACTCTTATCCTGCTTCCCGGTCTTATTCCCATCCTGTTGACATTTTCTCTAAATCGATAACCGCCACTTAAAAAATCAACAACATATTCCCCTCTATGGACAACCGAAAGATTCGTTATATCACTATTCACAGAAATTTCTGACGCCTGTGAATCACGAAGCGTTATTTCCGTGCCTTTGATTCTGTACACGGTAGGATCACCCAGCGGGGCTTTTCTTACAACTTCTACCTGTTCGCCAGGAACAAAACCAAGACCATACAGTCTCTCTGAAAACCTGTCAGGTAGATTTATTTTTATTATTTTTCCTTTTGTTCCTGCGGGAAGTTCAGATAAAGGACATATCATAACATCACCTTATTGAGATTTATTCTCAATTATTTTAACACACTCTCTCACGGTTAAACAGTACATAAACAAAAAAGGGGACTATAAAAGTCCCCTTTTTAACAACTTGTTACCTTTTATTTATTTAATACTGAGGCATCTGCGGTGCCGGCTGTTTATCCTCATTTTCTTCAGGTTTATCTATTACTGTAGCTTCTGTTGTAAGTAATATACCAGCAATTGATGCTGCATTCTGAAGCGCACTTCTTGTAACTTTAACAGGATCAATAATACCAGCTTTAAACATGTTGCAGTAGTCATTATTCAAAGCATCATATCCAAATTCAACATCATCTGATTCGAGCACTTTATGCACGATAACAGAACCATCAAATCCAGCATTGGCTACTATCTGTCTCATCGGTACATCGAGTGATTTGAGAACAATGTTTGCGCCAACCTTAAGATCTTCGTCCTCAAGCTCATCAATGTATTTCTCAACAACTTTTCTAGCTCTTACAAGCGCTACACCGCCTCCAGCAACTATACCTTCTTCGACACCTGCGCGTGTTGCACTTAGTGCATCTTCTATTCTATGCTTTTTCTCTTTAAGTTCAGTTTCCGTGGCAGCTCCAACTTTAATAACGGCTACACCGCCAGAAAGCTTGGCTAGTCTTTCCTGAAGTGTTTCCTTTTCATAATCAGACGTTGTTTGTTCTATCTGTCCTTTGATCTGAGCAATTCTCTGCTTGATTTCATCTTCATTGCCCTGACCGTCAACAATTATTGTGTCATCCTTCTTGACCTTAATTGTTCCTGCTGAACCCATGTCTTCCATTGTTACATTATCAAGTGTTAAACCAACCTCTTCACTGATTACTGTTCCACCGGTCAGTGTTGCAATGTCCTGTAACATGGCTTTTCTTCTGTCACCAAAGCCAGGTGCTTTTATTGCCATTGAATCAAGTGTTCCTCTTATCTTGTTAAGCACAAGGGTGGATAATGCTTCTCCCTCTATATCTTCAGCAATAATAACAAGAGGTTTTCCTGCCTGAGCAACCTTTTCCATGACGGGAACCAGTGTTTTGACTGCAGAAATCTTCTTGTCAGTTATCAAAATGTAAGGCTCTTTGATAACAGCTTCCATTTTCTCCGGATCTGTCACAAAGTATGGAGAAATGTAACCTCTGTCAAATTGCATACCTTCAACAAATTCAACATAGGTTTCCAGTGTCTTAGAATCTTCTACTGTTATAACTCCATCCTGTCCAACTTTATCCATAGCATCAGCTATAAGGTCCCCAATCTCAGGATCGTTAGCAGAAATTGCAGCAACATGTGCGATATCATCTCTACTGTTTAATTTTTTGGACATATTCCTTATCTCATCAACTGCTTTTTTAACAGCTTTTTCTATACCTCTTCTTATTAATATCGGATTACCACCTGCTGCAACATTTTTTATGCCTTCTTTAATCATTGCCTGAGCCAGAACAGTTGCTGTTGTTGTACCGTCTCCTGCAATGTCATTTGTTTTTGATGCTACTTCCTTGACCAACTGCGCACCAAGATTTTCGAACTTATCTTCAAGTTCTATTTCCTTGGCTATTGATACACCATCATTTGTAATTGTTGGGGAACCCCAGCTTTTCTCAAGAACAACATTTCTCCCTTTGGGCCCCAGTGTGATTTTTACAGACTTTGCTACTGCATCTACGCCTCTTTCAAGTCCTCTTCTTGCTTCTTCACCATAATTAATAATCTTAGCCATTCTTTTCTACCTCCTTTCAGTCCTCAAGTTTTGCCAGAACGTCGTCCTGATCAATGATAATATAATTTTCTTCATCAATCTTCAGTTCAGTACCTGAATACTTGGAAAAAATAACCTTGTCCTTTGGTTTCACATCAAGGTCTTCAACTTCTTTTCCAACCTCAAGTACCTCAGCTTTCATAGGTTTCTCTTTTGCTGTTTCGGGTATTACTATACCCCCTTCTGTCTTCTTCTCCTCTTGAATAGGCTTAATTAACAATCTCGATCCTAATGGAATGACTTTCACGATGAATCCTCCTTTCGATATTTATTTTTTAGCACTCTAACCTTGAGTCTGCTAATTTATATAATAAAGCAAGATAATACATTCTTCAATAGGCAATTTTTACAATTAACAAAAACTTCAAATTAATATTAGTGAAGAAGAACGTTTAATTTCATTTTACTAACCATTAAACCCATAATTTGCATTTTTCTATCTTTTTCCGACTATTTGAAATTTTGTCGGTTATTTTGTAATTCAAATTTATGATTTTTTCTATTATCGTATAATTGACATAAGTTATAATAATCGTTTCAGAAAGGAGAATATACGATGAAATTATTTTATATCTTGATCGTTTTTTTAGTCTGCGTTTCAACCATTTTTTCTTATGGATTATTGAAGTTCCCGAACGCTGATGTTTATTACGAAACAGGATATAAAGTAATAGCTGAAAAGGCAGGAAAAATATTTGAGGAAATAAGACCTCTGGCAATAGATCTGGTTGGCAACGACCCTGGAAAAATAAATATTGTTATTAAGGATATCGGAACAGTAACGAATGGCTATGCTGTACCTCAATATCACAAGAATATTACAATATACACGTGGCCACCAGACAGCTATATGGCAACCAGATTGAACTCAGTGAGCTGGTTCAGACAGGTTATAATGCACGAATTCACCCATATAGTTCATCTCTCATACATCTCGGGAGCTAACAGATTTCTTACCAATATCTTTACAGG
Organism: Kosmotogaceae bacterium; assembly: GCA_049975465.1. Lineage (GTDB taxonomy): Bacteria > Thermotogota > Thermotogae > Petrotogales > Kosmotogaceae > JASMTM01. The sequence goes on from JBNGCV010000004.1 coordinate 62,448, forward strand.
TTCAGAGTTGCTGTCACCGCAATTCTTTACTCCTTTCGGTGAATCTGTAACACTATTTGCAGAATCTTCCATACATTTTGCCGAAGGCAGACTAAATAATCCGGTATGGGGCAGGGGCATGTATTTATCAAGTATAGAAGGTAATTATTTTCCTGATCTTGCCTATGCTCTTGCAATAAATGATGAAGATTACAGGACAGGGTTTCTTTATTACAATTATCCCGCTGGATTCTATAAGTACCTAATCAATAAATATGGTTTATCAAAAGCCAAAGAATTTCATTCCATAGTTGCAAAAATGCCCCCTATCCTGGGTATTATTATCGCATCAAACAAAGCTTTTGGAAAAGACATTAACGTTCTATACAACGAATGGAAAGAGACATTGTCTAATGAATCTCCGATCAAACAGAGTAAATTCAAAGAGATTTATACTGTGAAAAATGGAAACATAACAGATATTTGGTCAGATGATAAATTGTACTTTTCTTACGCAATTATGGGTAACGCTTCATCCTGGGACAATAAACATAGAATCAACATAACTTCTCTAAATGAGAAGGGAAAATCATCAATAGAAATCAATGGCGTCCTTCCAATAAGAGCTAAAAGTGATAATGGCGTATTACTTGTTATGCAAAACGATATTGAGGGTAGTGAATATAAGCGAACATTGTGGAAAAAAGATGCAAATGGATGGGAAGACGTTTTCAAAGGACATATAACTGCATTTGAAATAAATAATAAAGATATTTATATAGCCTGTTACGATCAAAAAAATGAAAGAAGTACACTTTTGAAGAACAATTCAATATTTCTGGAAACAGAGTTTCACGTAAAAGATATCGAAATTTCTGAAGAGGGAGAAATAGCTCTTATTGTTGATAATGAGCAAACACAGGGAAGTATAGCATTGATAGAATCCGGTAATTTAGAATTCGTTTTAGATGATCCGGTTTTCAAAAGTTCCTCCATTCAATGGTTCAACGAAAAATTAATCTTTACTGCTGCCTACAATGAAAAGTATATGGATGCCTACGCTTTTGATCCTTATGCAAAAAGGTTTTATCAGCTAAGCGAAGGAATGTTTCTGGAGAAGGTTGTTTGCTTTAAAAACAAAGTATATGCAATAGGAAACTCTTTTAATAGTAAAGGCATGGCTATTTTCGAGCTGGAACCGATTCAAAAACAGATTGCTATACCAGAACCAAAAGATGAGGACAACTCAATTAGTGTGAACTACGAAGAGGGTGATTTTGGACTCAATGTAACCAGATATTTCATAAATCCTGTAATTCATTTTCCTTTAGTAAGTTTTGGAAGCGATGGCTACAAACTGGGTTTTGGCACCATACATACTGATCCCTTCGAAAAACACAGGCTAACACTTAGTGGAGAGTATGACGATGGCAACAAACACTTTATATTTAATGCAGATTATCATTGTAAAATGACAAAAAGATTATCAAGTCAGTTGAATGTTGGATTAACTCTCCCTTCATCAATAACTGGGACAATTTCTCTGGAATACCTTGCACTTGATAAAATATTAAGACCTGGAATAACACTTAATGGTGCTCTTTCTCTACGTTACAAAATTGGAAGTAGCTTTGAAATTACTTTAAAAAGTGTATTAGCTGGAGATCGATGGGATGTTAATTTCAACCCCTACATTCATTTTACTGAAGATTCGGTTTTTCCAGAATTATCTTGTTCAATCTCAATGGCCCCCAACTTGAATACATTGATAAAAGGATCTTTTAACACTGATGAAAAACGTTGGACAATCTCTTTGCTTCAAAATATTCTTGATATCCATTCTGGTAAAGTCCCCTGGCTCTTTGTATCAGAAATGGCTATTGGTGCAAGAATAAATGGAATATCAAACAACTTCGATAATGGTGTTTTATATGTAACCACTGGAATAAATGATACATGGGGTTTTGGCATAAGATTGTATCCAAAGGTTGGTATATCTATAGATGATGATTTAACAACTTCTCTGTTCTTAGAACTTAATATGAAGCCTTAATAGATAGTAAAAATTCACCCGGGCACTTTCAAAGTGCCCTTTTTTATTGTAATAGGTAAAAAAAGTGCTATAAAACAAATAATTTTTGTAAATGTAAAGTTTCGAATCAAATTTTAATCAGGACTTAATATATCGGGTATTAATTTTCGTTATATTATTAGTGAAAAACATAACAAAAGGAGGAAACAAAATGTCTGATGCAAAATTTAGAATAAGAGCAACTTCAGAAAACGCAACAAAAACAAAAGTAAAGGCGAGAAACTTCGAGATGATAGTGGATGAGCCAGACCAGTTTGGTGGAACAAATGAGGGAGCCACACCGGTTGAATACGTTCTTGCATCTTTAGCAGGTTGCCTAAATGTAGTTGGCCATATGGTAGCAAAAGAACTGAATTTCGAGATAAGAGACCTTTCATTTGACATTTCTGGACCGCTCAACGCAGATAAACTTTTTGGTAAAGATACGAACGATAGAGCGGGCTACAAAAGCATTGATGTTACTATGAATGTTGACACAGATGCTGATGAAGATACATTAAATAAGTGGGTAGAAATGGTTGAAAGCAGATGCCCTGTTTCTGATAACTTAAGTAACAAGACACCACTTAATATATCTCTAAAAACCATCGTTGAAGTGGAATAAATAATTTTGCTAATTGACTGCCCCCTTTTTGGCGGCATTTTTTGGCACATAAACCGATCCGTCCCCTGGTTCTTGGACAAAAACGGACCAACACTAACGATTTACACATAAAATCTCCTCCTATGATAAAAGTCAAGATTTTAGTAAAGAATCTATCCTATTTTTTATGCTA
>JBNGCV010000005.1:0-63236 GCA_049975465.1 Kosmotogaceae bacterium
TAATTTTAACAAAATTAAACCGGAACCCTGTTAAAAAGTTGCAAAGAACGAAACAACTATGATAAGCTTGTTTTGAAATGGAAGGAAAATGCAGTATATTTATTCCATCTGAAAGGGGGGGTATTATGAACAAAAAGGAACTTGTAGATGTATTAGCTGACAAAACGGACATTACAAAGAAAGAGGCTACAGAGCTTTTAGACACGATAATAGATACTATTGAGGAGAAGCTTTCTAAAGGCGACTTGGTCCGTTTAGTGGGATTTGGAACGTTTAAGATTGCAAAAAGAAAGGCCAGAAAAGGTGTAAATCCGAGAACGAAGAAATCTATCACAATTCCAGGGGGAAAGGTACCAAAATTCGTACCTGGCAAAGAATTGAAGAAGAAAGTTAAGTAGTATTACATCCACAGGGCAAGGAAATCCTTGCCCTTTTTTCTTCATTATTACAGTATATTTCAAATTCTGATATTTGTTTACTTCTAATATTTCTAAGTAATTTAATATATTATGAAACGATTTTTTCTTCTACAAACAAATGTTGTTATAATTGTTTTGAATAATTATGATTTCTTGAAGGGAGTAGTTTCTTGAAGCTTAGGCTATTTGCTATATGTTTTTTCTTAATTATTTTGCTTTTTCCTCTTTCCAGCTGTTCTGTTTGGTGGATAACAAAGGAAGAATTTAGTAGAGAGATGTCAGTTGTTAAAGACAGACTGAATGAGATTTCTGGCCAGAGGGAGGATCTTGAAGAAATAAAACAAGAAATTGACAGCTTATCAGGTGACTTGAATGAAATCGATAAACAGCTGGATACGATAGAAAAGTTAGTTGATGATTCCAGTGAATACAAGAAAATTGAGGAAATTTTGAAAGAGATGTCAAAGATAAGGGAAAAATTGAATGAAATTGAGGTTACCGGAACAAATAACAAAGAAATGGTTGAAAAAATAGATAGTAAAATCGACGAATTTATTAGATCAGTTGAAGAGAAGATGGTTGTTGAAAAGGAACTGCAGAATATTAAAACATTACTTGAAGAGCTTGAGAAAAGCAGTGATGAGGAAGAAGAGTCAAAGTTTTCTTCTCTGGAATCGAGAATAGAACATCTTGAAAATATCTACTCAAGCGAAGCCTCTACTCTCTCTTTAGAAATGTTTCTTTCTGAAATAGCTGATATTCGAAGCAGAGCCGGTTCAGATGTATTGAATATTGAGCAAAAATATGTAAAATACACAGTTCGATCAGGTGATACTTTGTGGGAAATAGCCAGAGCCTACAATATTAATCTTGAAGATTTGCGGAATTCAAATCGTGAGTTAAAAGAAAGCGACGTTATTCATTCTGGAGACGAGTTAATAATTCCGGTGAATTATGATTCTTATTTACGACCTGATTTGGTAAGAACTGCAATCGGCATTCCTGATAACTATGAAAAACTCATTTCTTCGATAGTATCTACATATGGAAGTTAAAAAAATGGTTATGCAAATCCCGGCATTGATTTAAAACTGGAATCATCAACATATATTAAAAGCATATTGCCGGGTAGAGTAATAGAAGCCAGGGAAATGAATGAATTTTATGGACTGGCTGTTTTAATTGAACATGGAGATGGTTATAGAACGGTTTATTCAAGACTTGGTTTTACAGAACTGGAAAGAGGAGATTTTGTCAGGGCTGGTGATGTTGTTGGAATCACAAAGGAGGATGGGGTTAATCTGCATTTTGAAATATGGCAGAATGAAATCCCCATAAATCCTGCTGATTTACTATTCATTGATATGGGAGAGTTTAAAGTGACAATGTACACTGAATGGGATGATGGAAAAAACCCAACATCTCCATCTTTTAAGGTTACTTTATCAGGAACATATGTAAAACAATTCAGGACAGTGTCAGCAGATCCCGAGGTGTTCCCGGCAGGCACTGTTATTTATATTCCGTATTTTGCCAATGAACCAAATAAAGGTTTCTTTGTGGTGGAGGATTCGGGGAACGAAATAAAAGGAAATCGTTTGGATATTTACATAAGAGATTGCGAAACTGCATCAAAATTCAATAAAGATCTATTCGTATATAAGGTTTATTCTCCATGAAACGGTATGCATTAATAATGGTTTTCTTGTTGATAACGATTCCTCTTTTTGGAGGGATAATAAAACGAATCGAAGTGGGAACACATCCCAATAGTCTGTCAATGTATAAAACCGAAAATGGAGATACATATTTCCTGATTCTCGATGAAGGTACTTCCTGTATTTATATTTTTAACGAGGATTTTGAATTAGTTAGAGTCATTGATGAATTTTCTGATAATGGAATTGTTAATATCATTATTCATGAAAGAAAGCTTTATTGCATGGCATTCCATTCAGGAAGGTTAATTGTGTACGATCTTGAAGGTGATATTAGTTCCTGGAAGCCTATTGATGTTATTTCACTGAAAAGCAGGATTTTCACCGGCGCGTTCCTTGAGGATACATTGGCACTTTTATCTATTGACAGGGAAATTATTTTTTTAGATATGGGTAATCTTTCAGTAGTGAATAGGCAATATTTACCTGTAAGAGCTCTTTCAATTAAGGCTGATGAATACTTTTTCTATGTGTCACTTTTTTATAATTACAGCCAGTTAGAGAATACTTTTAGTACTGAAGAAGGATTATACGTGTACGACGAAAAAGGTACATTGAAAAATAAAATAGACACCGGAAAAAGGCCCTCTTATATATTTATTAGTGATAGAATTATTGGTGTAGTAAATTATCTAGACGATACAATTCAGCTTTTTAAAAGGATAGGGAATTACATTTTTGAAGTGAATAAAGTAAATATTGGAAAATTTTCTAATTTCCCTATAGTAAGAGAAGATGTATTGTTGATTTGTGCTCTTTTGGAGAATAAGATTTACAGTTATAACCTTATTACGGAAGAATCAGGTATAATAGAAACAACAGGGAAAGGGCCGCTAAAATGTGAGTTCGACTTAGATTATTATTATGTTATAAGTGTTTTCAGCGGTAGTTTTGAAATATTATCAAAAGAAGGCGATTCGCTGAAAAGCTTCGATCTTCAGGGTTATCCAGTAGATTTTTTGATCTTTGAGAAACATGCGTTGATTTTGTTACAGGAGTCCTGGGATTATTCAAAGGATCCCGGTGAACTGGTTGTTATAAGTTTTTAGCAAATATATTTTTGCTCAGAACATTGAAATCAAACACGTTTTTATTGTATAATATGCCTGAAATTACCATTAGAAAGCAATATAAACAAACCTAAATCTCATAGAGGGGGGAAAGTGTATGAAAAAGTTAATTATACTGGCTTTGTTGGTACTTACCACAGTAACTTTCGCAGTAAAAATGCCAGTTCAACCCATATTATGGTACAACGTTGACGAGTGGGTTGAAGGAGTTAAACCAGCAGAAAGGGCAGATTTGATAAGGATGTTGGTTTATCGGAATCTTGACCCTATAATCAATTTTACAAATTATGATATTTGGTTAAATAATGAACCTTTTGCCAAATATGATATTGATGAACCTATTACTAAAGCTGAAGTTATGACGATGTTTGTGAAATATCTCGGTCTTGAAAGAAAGGCCATTGAAGAATATCCCGGTCAGGCTCCTTATGACAACATTGTAAAAACAGAATATGAAAATGTTTATAAAGGTGGATTTGACACAACGAGGATCTGGGGGTATTCTCAGGTGCTTACAGAGGCTTCAACATCCCTGGAAATGGACAATATTGAAGAGAATCTCACCAAGGCTGAATTTATCAAGTATCTTGTTGATGCTTTTGTAGTTAAAAATCCAGATTATGCTTACCTAACAGATAAAGTAAAGGAGTTAAGTGGTAAATATGCTGGGCTTTCTTTCGATAAAGAACTCGCAGCTTACATCTACATATTTGAGAATTACTTCCTTGTACCGGCAGAAGATAAAGCTGAACCAATATTGACCGATAGTTCTGTTTACAGTAAGGCTGAAGTGTTCACAAGAACTTACCAAGATGTAATTAGCCGAGAAGAAGCATATGCTTTATTTGCAAGAATTGCTCTTGCGGAATTCAAAAAGGCTGAAGAAACAGAACTGCTTGTTCCAGTGAGAGACATACAAAATGTTATTTCTTATAAAGCAGAATACGATGGTCAGCTTGTTTTTGACGAAGTTACAACACCCGATCTCAATGTATCTAATATTGAGATATATTGTTATGATAAAATTCTGGGAATTTGGGAAGAAGAACACAAAAATGACGCTGATTTCAAAACTAAGAAAGAAGAATTTGAAAAGAAGCTTACAAAGCTCGGCTGTGTTGTCGTTGTAGAAACCGAAGAAGGTAACAGCTATCTTCTTCTTGGTGAATCAAAATACTGGTATCACCTGATCAATCCTCCAGAGGAGGTTTGGGAAGGAGAAGGAACTGATTTCTGCACATTCTTTCAGACTCTTCCTGATAAAGCAGCAAAAGAAGAAGTTGTACACGAGGTTGACGCAGATGTAAAAGGAAGAGTAACAGAAAATTACACAGTATTTATCGAAGAGCTTGACAAGGAAGTCGATGTTTCTAATGTGAAACCAAAAATGTCCATTTACTATCCAGATGAAGAAGAAGCAGCTACTGTTGTTGAAGATGTAGCTTTATTCCCACATGAGCTTCTCAGTTTTTACTATAAAGAAACTACTAAATGGGAACATAAAAAGGAAATGGACAAAGAGATATTTAGCGAATCACAGATTGCATTATTCCCCGTGTCAGCAAGAATTCTTTACTCGGGTGAAACAATGACAGTTGGTAAGTTGAAAGAATTTGTAGATTCCTTTGGCAAATATCCACGATCATCTGATGAAGCTGTGCTTGAAGTAATTTCAACCATGAGTGGATATGTTGATATTCTTGAGTTGCTTGATGTTTCTGACGACGTTGCCTTTGTTGGAAAAGCCAAATTCAGTAATGAACCCAGTGCAAACAAACCAGATGATTCAATTGAAGATCCTGAACTCAGATATGAAGTCCTTGGAAAACTTATTTCTGCAAAGTTCTATGAAGTAGACAATTCGTTCTTTGCGGAATTCCTTACAGAAATTGAACCTAATAAGATCAAGCTAACGGGAACAATTTATGGTGTAATTGAGAATGCTGAAAATTCTTCATTAGTAACCAATAATGAACTTAAAGAGCTTTTCTTTGCTGAAGGCCCACATTCATTGGTTACAAAGCTTTCAGGTGATTACACATTGTTCCTGGAAAAACACGAAGATGATGAAAATATCACTGATTACTTCCTGAGGGTATTTAAGGAGTAAATAAAGGTTTTTATAATTGGCCCGCCTGAGGCGGGCTGTTTTTTCTTAAGGGAGGTGATTAAATGAAGCGAGGCGTGAAAATCACGCTTGGCGTAGTCGTAGCTGCAGTTGTTGTTGCGGTTTTACTATATATATTTGTTTTTTCTCCCAAAACAATTACGATAGACGTTGTTTTTCCTTCCGTAGCTGAGGATAATCCTACTTTAAAGGTGGTTTCTTCTATTGAAGAGAAAAATATTAGTAAGAATTCTCCAACTGTTGAATTGAAGGTTAAGAGGTCAGGAGATGAAGTAGAACTCAAAACCCTTGATGATAATATTCTTGACAGTAAAAGCGTTGCCAGAGGTGATGATGAGCTGACAATTGAAATTCCCACACCTGAGATAACTGCCTTTGGATATGAGTTAAAAGAAAATGGACGCCTGGTTGAATTTAACTGGGATGTTGACTATCCTCCCTATAACATTGCTGAAGTAAAACTGCAAAGAAATGGAGTTGTAATTTCTAAAGATGGACAGAAATATACTGATGAGCTCGAACAATTCCAAAACGAAACGCTGTCCTACCAGTTGTTTGTTGAATATACCTATGGACCAGTAGTAATTCTGAGAGAATCTGATGTAAAAAATATAAAAGTTGGTACCCTTCCGGTAAATGTTCAAATTAATGTTAATCTGGGTAAAGGGCTTTCAACTGAAAAGGTTATAGTAGCAATAGATGAAGCCACAAAAACTTTGCTGGAAACTGGTAAAGTAACATTTGAAGAAATATCTCAAGGTGGCCATGACATTGCATTGAGGTACGATAATCTCACTGTTTTGGAGAAGTCCGTAACTCTTGACTGGAATGATGGAAATACTCATAATTTCGATTTCACTGTACCTTCGGTAAAACTTTCAGATTTTTCACTGGAGATTGTAGATGAAGGATACTTAATAGGTTGGGAAACGATTATACCGAAGGATTTTGACAATAAGGATGTTTCATACAGGATTATGTATGGCGATCAAGAAATGGACGTTTTGCAGGAAGAAGTAGTAATTCCATTATTTGAAGAGAACAATTTAATAAATGTTATACCATATTATAAAGAAATAAAGTTTGGTGAATCACACTCAATTGAACTAAAAGGCAAGCCACGTTTATCATTGATAGATGTCCCTGAGTATGTTGATTCGACAGACGTTAGTATAATTATTGAGTCATACAATGTATCAGATATTGAATGTACATTAAATGGTGAAACAAAAGAGTTATCCACAGATGCCACCATGGTTTCTTTTGAAAATCTGGCGCAGGGAGAACACGAAATTGCTCTAAAAGCTTCAGGTGTTTATGAAACAACTTTAGAAGATTCATCCAGTTTTATCGTTGATACCATACCACCAAATGAGCCTTCGCTGGGATCTGCTGAAATGAAAGATGGTGAAATCCATATAAACTTTGAGACAGTCAAAGATTTAGCTCGATTGGAAGGTGAAATAATCGTTTCAGAACAGCATACAATACCTTTTGAAATAGAGAACAACACGCTGGTTATCCCTGTACCTAAAGAAGGCACAGGATTCAGAGGAAAACTCGGAGTAAACGTTACAGCATACGATTTTGCCGGAAATGAATCACAGGAAACTCATTTTGAGATCGAAGTGATTGATTTTAGCAAAATAAAAGAAGGGATTGAGCTTTCAGTTGAACAGAGGGATTATGAAGAAGCCAGCGTTTTTGTTAGGTCTGATAATATTACGGAAAATGCTACATTGAATGTTATAGTAACGACACCTAAAAACACTTACGAATATCGTTATTCTTTATCAGAAAAAATAAAACAAAAGGAGACACTTAAAGACACATATTTTGGAAAGATCAAGCTGGATTACTTCATCGATATTGCTGGTATTAGATCTGAAACTATTACTGCTACTGAAACAGAGATTGAGTTGACCAATCTCAAAGGATTTCACGTTTATCAAACTGCAGAAGATGGCAGATTTTCTGTAGAGTTCTTACAGCTTCCTGATAAAGATGTTTCATATAAGGTACGTAGAAAGATCAAAGGCGCAGATCTTTATCAGGCTATGAGACAGCTGGATTACCGAAAACCTGAGAGACCGGGACAACTGGTTGTCCTTGTTGCTGAATTCGAATCTCCGTTTACTGATACAGAACAGGCTACAATGTCTGTTTATGTTGAAATAGAAGTTTCTGGTGAAGGATATGATTATGAAATAGTCAAAGATAATATACCTCTTTACCAGGGAGCTACTATATTAACCGGAGATAAAACAGATGAAGTTGCATACGATTATAAAGCTTTTCCGATATTAATAAGCAAAGAGCTTACAATTGAAGAAGGATCAACATTGTCATTAAGTGGAGAAGGGTTGGTTCTGCTTCAGGATGGGGCATCGATAGAGGTTGATGGATCACTTGAAATGAAAGGCAGTGGCAAAGGAATACATTTTGAGAGTCTTTCAAAATATTCTCCGTCTTTTTATGAAGGGAGCAAATTTGAGGGGTCAAATATTACATTTACCGGAGAAAATGGAAGACTTTCTGGTAATAACAGCACATTCTTACTTGAAAACTGCACGTTTTCTGGTTCAGTCATTCCGCTTGTTATGAAAAATGGCAGTGCGCTTGAGTTAAAGAAGGCAACATTTAGTGATGTAAGAACAGCTGCCTATCTATCAGAAATGTCGCGACTAAACGCACGGGATATTAAAATTAAAGAATCAACAAATGGATTTACAATACTTGATCCTCAGGGAAGCATTAATATACAGAATTATGAAGCCCTGGAGTCAATAAATTCTCTGGGTTTAAGTGTAAAAAATGCTTTCAAGCCCATTGAACTGGTTAATATTAATGTTTCCTCAATGAATACAGGTGTGGAAATATTAAATAGCAGAGAGGTTTCTATTGTCAACTCAAGGGTAAACGGTGTTCAGTTTGGATTGAGGATAAGTAATGTTTCCTATGCCAATATTGTAGATACTTCAATTTCCGGCGATACATATAACGGTAATCCGTATATTGGTATGTTACTTGCGAACAGTGGAGTCACCATAAAAAATTGCAATATTGAAAATACAACAGAAAATGGAATTTTCATTTCTAATAGATCCTTACCAGAAGATTTGAAACATGAATACCTGAAAATGTCGCCTTTAGAACAATCAGAATGGGCTCCAGTGATAATGGATAGTGTTCAGTTCAGTAGCAATCAGAAATACGATATATTTGTTGATGGTTCTTACGATGTTCATCTGATAAATATGAAGCCTGCAGGGTTAAGATATGTAGATTTCTCGAATAATCAGATGTGGACAGATGGTTTCAGATATTATCCTCGTGGTGAAATGGTTGTTAAATAACTAACTATTTTCGCTTAAATAACGTTCGTAATGATCCGGCGCGACGGTAACGATGTTACCTGTAGTGCCGGATTTCTTTAATTTAATACTGGCTGCGATATTTGCACCTGTAGAAATTCCTACCAGTAATCCCTCTTTTTTGTGTAGTTCATGCATTGTAGCAAAAGCTTCTTCATCACTTACTGTAACTACCTCATCGATAATGTTTCTGTCTAATATAGAGGGGATAAAACCTGGACCTATTCCCTGTATCCTGTGTTTTCCCGGAATACCTTTGGTTAGCACTGGAGAATTTGCTGGTTCTACTGCGACAACTCTTATAGATTTACTAAATACTTTTAGCGCTCTCCCAACGCCCGTAAGTGTTCCGCCAGTACCGGTCCCACATACAAATGTGTCAATTTCTCCTGACATCTGCGAAAAAATTTCTGGACCTGTTGTTAACTCATGATATGCTGAGTTGGCAGGATTGTTAAATTGATCGAGTGTAATTGATGGCTTAATTTCCTTTAATAACTCTTCAACTTTTTTTATTGAACCTTTCATACCATCTTCTTTTGAAGTGAGCACAACTTTGGCCCCAAATGCTTTCATCACTTTGATTCTTTCAACACTTGCTGTCTCTGGCATTACCAGTATGGCTTTGTAATTGAAAAAAGACGAAAGCATAGCTATTGATATGCCTGTGTTCCCGCTAGTAGGCTCTATAATTGTTACATTTTCATATAGTCTACCAGACTCATTTGCGTTTAATAGCATACCAAGAACGGCACGATCCTTTAAGCTTCCACCTGGATTATTCTTCTCTAGTTTAAGATAGGTTTTTCCTGAAGGATCTAACTTTTCTATTTTCACCATGGGTGTATTCCCAATAGTCTTTATTATGTTCATAGTTATTCCCTTCCTTTTCTGCATACTTCTTGCTTGTGTACCAACAAATGTGTCATTTTTGCACACATTATGCTGGACAACAACACTGTTAACACCAATTTTTGAATTATTACCGACGTAAACAGGTCCAAGGATTTTTATTTCTGCACCTATTATCACATTTTTTCTTATATCTGGATGTCTTTTTCCTTTTTTTGCTACCTTGTTGTCCAGTGTTACTTTATGATAAATTATAGTTCCGCTTCCCACCGAAGCTGTTTTTCCGTTTACTGTTCCAATACCACGGTCTACGACCGCATCAGGTTCCAGATTTGCACTGGAATGGATATCCACGCTGGTTATATTCTACCAATTAACTCGGGAATAAACAAGTCCATTTTGGGTTTCATTTTAATACCCCCTAAAGTTTATACTTGATTTAGGTTCACAGGGTACCGGGGAATAAATATATATTTAAAAAAACACCTTTATTTGGTCAGTGAACCTTTTTCTAAACGTTGATGTTCTGATAAAAAATCCGGGAGTTGAATATTATGAAGAAAGTGCTTGTATTTTTTTTGTTAGTAATTTCTATATCAGCCTTATCAGCGATAAACCTGCAAATAAGTCTTTCTCCTGTTTTGTCAATAAATAATTATCCAGATAGAGACAAATTTTATAAGCCAAACGCGGATGATCTGCTCAGATATACTGAAACACTGCCGTTAGCGAGAGCTGGAATTGAAATAGTGGAAGGGAATTTAACAGGTATCATTCGCTATGAAGCAAAACAGGATTTTTCAAGTTTTTTGATGGGTAGAGACTGGTGTAATCTGCCGATTTCAGTTGACAGCTACTCACCTTTTTTTGATGCTAATTTCCCGAGACTGGGCTTTGTTGAATATAATACAGACAAGTTAACGGTTTCTCTTGGAAGAAGAAAATTAAAATATGGACCTGGTTACTATGATCTTGCTCTTGCTGATTCGCCTCCTTACTACGACCACTTATGGTTTGATTATAATGCTTCGTTTTCTCTAGGGACGGTTGGTTACAGGTTCATAGGAATATCATCTGACAGGTCTGTTTATGATGCTCCAAAGACGTTACTAAATCATGGTATCTGGTTTGACATGGGAAACTTTAGATTATCCATTTCTGAAGAAAACCTTATTTACGGTGTTTATCCAGATCTTCAGGATCTGGGTCCATTTATAATCTATCACCATACCTATCAAAGCCATTCAAATGTTATTGCTATTCTTTATCTGGACTGGTTCAACGATGACTGGAGATTATGCGGTGAAACTATTTTTGATGATATTAGATTATCCAGTGAATCAAATTATTCCAATCCTACTGCTATAGGCTGGTTCGCCGGTGTTGAGAGGAAAATAATTGATGGAGAAGCTTTTAAAAAGATAGGCCTAAAGGATAGCGATTATACCTTATTTGATAGACAGAATAAGAACGGTGGGCTGTATTTACGTTATGAGTATTACAGAACAACACCATATTTGTACAACAGAGATAGTGAAATTGGAAAATTTGTCAACCCTATTCGTATGAATGTAATGTGGCTTTCTTCGTGGACTAAAACGTACACATTTTATGGATTTAAACACGGGCCTGATGCTGAACTTAATCTTTTTGAAATACGTTATGAAAATGAAAGATTAAAAGGTAATGTACTTTTTGAATTACTTCGAAAGGGAAATTATGGGATTACAGATGATTATGATCCTCCTTTTGAGTATCACTGGTATAAATTGGTTAAACCAATTCATACTGTATATGTAATTTCTGCCAGTTTAGAATATTTAATCAATAACGATATTTTAGTTATGGGAAATTTTTCTGTTTCCAACCATGATGAAGTAAAATATTTCTTTAGCCTTGGAATGGGGAAAATATTTAGTTTTTAGGAGGTGCTGTTTTGTATAAAAAATTATTTTCTGTTTTACTGATTTTAGTTGTTGTTAGTTTGATCTTTTCAAGCAATGGAATACTGCTGTTCAAAGGGAGTGAAACCTATGAACAATGGAGACTGAACAATATTATTAAAGGAATAGTTCCCTTTACACCCAGTGCTCCTCTTTCTAAAGGTTTCATCGAGGGAAGCAATGAAAATTCACAAAGATTTATTTCTGATCCATATCTGACACTTGCCCCCGAATTAACAATTCATAATTTTGAAGCGTTTACAAAAAAGGAAGGCTGGTTTCATCCCTGTGTACCATTATTTTTAAGGTATCGATATGATTCATTGTTGAGCTGGTTTGTTTTTGGTGTTGACACCGAAGTTGGGAACAATTTCAAAGCAGTAATAAACATCGACTTTAAGAAAGATTACAGGAATTATATCTCAAACGGTAAGGATCACGATACTCCACCAGTCTCTAATATTCCACATGAGCTGTTCATGGGAAATATATTAGCTTTTGACTTCAGCTTTCCCAGTTTTGGTTATTTGAGCTACTCAACCAGTAATCTTTTTTTGAATGTTGGCAGGAACAAACTTAGCTGGGGCCCAATGAGAAATGGACTGACAATAAGCAATGCTTCAGATTATTATGACAATTTTACAGGTTCATATACAGGTACAATGGGTAAAGGCAATTTTACATACACCTTCAATATAATTTCTAGCGCATCATTATTGAGCGATAAAGAATGGGAAAAACAGGACAAGGCATGGGATTTAAACCAGCAAGACCGCATTTACAATACCCCTTCCAAACATATAGTCGGTCATAGATTTGATTTTCAACCGCTGGATTGGTTCCGCATAGGAATTGGAGAAGTAAACGCTGTGGGAGGAAAAACTCCCGATTTAACGGATTTCAGTCCTGTTATAATTTATCATAACACCTATGGTGAAGGTTATTCCAACGTAATGCTTTCTGCTGATTTTTCTGTTGTCCCTTTCAAAGGTTTTAATATCTATGGTGAGTTTACACTGGATGATTATGCGGGCCCCACAGAGCCAAGTAAGAAAGGGAAACCAAAGGCTTATGCTTATGGTGGAGGTATAGAGTACGCATTTAACTTTCTTGGTGATGGAATTGGTTCTGCTGCGTTTGAACTATATCATACAGATACATGGATATATAACAGGTGGCAACCATTGTTGAAGATGACAAACCGTACCGTAACGAAATCTGAATTACCCGGAGCCAGGGACACCAACGAGTATCCTCTTGGGTTTAAATATGGACCTGATTTAAACGCATTTGCCATATTCTTCGATGCAATATACGATAATTTTTCATTAAAAGCAATATATGAGCATTTTACCCAGGGAGAAATAGATCTTAGGACGCCTTATTTGTATATGGATGACCCGGATAACGATATCGACGATGAAGATTTATATCCTGAGGAGGACTACCCGGGTTTATATTATTTTACTGGTCCCGTTGGGGAGACTACATCAGCAAATATAATAACAATAAAAGGTTCTTATTCCTGGAATTCTTTATCTGCTGGAATTGATACGAATTTTTACTTTGGTGATTATTTTACACAATATTTTGCTAAAAGTTTCTTCTTCGAAATTAGACCATTTATAGTGTACACATTTTAGAATACAAGAAAGAAAAAGATTGCAGTTACAACTACTCCAAGAATAAAACCGTATAGAAATTGTTTTGCAGGAGCCTTCTTTTCCGGCGAAGGCTTCTTCTCTTTATGTTGTTCTCTATACCAGTCCCTGTCATAAATGCTCACTCAAGTCACCTCTTTTGGTCTTGGTAACAAAAAATAACCAGAATCGTTTTACAAAAATTATGAAAGGTAAAGCCAAAACGATTCCGAAAGCTCCAAACAATTCAGAGAAAGCCAGAAGCGTTATTAGTATTATAAACCAGTTAATCTTTAGTCTTTCTTCCATGATCTTTGGAGAAAGAAACCACATTTCTGTCTGATTGGCGATTATCAAAATAATTGCAGCAATAATTATTCCAGGAATCCCTTTGCTGGTAAAGCCAAGTATAAGTGTTGGTATTGCAGAAACGATGACTCCGAGGAAGGGAATAAGATTCGTTACTCCTGCTAAGAGTCCCAGAAAAACTGCTCCAGGAATTCCTGTGAAAAAAACACCAAACCCTATTATACTTCCAACAATCACTGCAATAATTAACTGACCGCCTACATATCTTTGTAAATCTCCAAGAAGAAGCGAGTAAAAATTCCTAAGTTTTGTTATATCACAACCAGGAAAGAGTACAGTTATTTTTCTTCTCAACTTGTATCCGCTGGCTACCAGAAAAGCTGCAGCAACGACAAGTAAAACGCTGTAAGTTATCCAGGTAGGAAGATTTCTACTTATATACATACCTGTATCGAACAGGAAATTTCCAAATGATTTACCAAGATTATCTAAAGAGGTTCTGACTGCTTCCTTGATCCATTCAGGTAAATTGGGGAAGTTTTTTAAAATATCGTCTACTGAAAATTCTTTAAATTGCTCCTGAAATGTTTGTACACCGTTCAAGAAAACTGGTACTGCTGAAACAATAAGATATGAAAGGCTTACAAATATAATGACAAGTGTTATTACACTTATCAATCCATGCCATTTCTTGTTCTTAACAAAATGCGTTGGTGCAAGTGAGAGAAGCATGATAATAAAACTCATCGTAAGTATACGAGAAGTCATTGGAAAGATAAAAAATGTTGCTACATAAATGATGAAATATCCCAGAATCCACTTTGATGTTTTGCTCATACTAGCAGCCACCTTTTACATTATCAACGTAAAAGTTCGTCACATAAAATATTACCAGATTTAATATAGTCAGGACAGTTAATGAAACCTACATATCTATACTAAAGCGTATAAAAGAAAAGCGTGAGTTGCTTAACTCATGCACTGTTGTCTTAATTGTTTATTTTTTCATAAAATCAATTTGTTACTGTTTGGAATTATGCCAGTCGAGCTGCCAGTTCATTGACTTCCTTTTCGGGTAACTTTTCTCCGACAACAGTTAGGTCCAGGATATAACCAAATAACTGATTATTGAATCTTCTTGAAACTTTTTTGGCCCGTTTAAGTGACATGTGGTTTGTAAGTTTGGTTATGAGTTTTTCTGTTAATTCTTCTCTAGAATTCAGTATGATTTCTTTTATGCGCCTGCTTTTTCTTCCATGCAGCCACAGATACACAAAAGAAATCAAAACCTCAGGATTTTCATCATATAATGATTCGATCGATCTATAAATATCTGCAAAAAGCTCCTTTGGTTTTTTGCCGTTCACCATACAGGATTCAAGTTTAGGAGTGATGTAATTCATCATAAGATATCTCGCCAGATCGATCAGCATTCCTTCCTTTGATCTATGATGATAGTGAATTGCAGCAAGATTAACATTGGCCTCCGAAGAAACTTTTCTCGTACTGAGCCCTTCTATTGTTTCATCCGAGATAACCTTGATTGCAGCTTCTAATATTCTTTCACGAGTTTCCTTTCCGCGCATGGTATCACTTCCTTTAATCATTCGTTCATTTTGATTATAACATGAAAAAATTGAAACAAAAAACCCTGACAAAAAGTCCGGGTTGTAATCGTTTAGGGTAATACTATTGTTCCAGATTTTTCATGAACAGCATCATCTACTTTTTGTAATGAGGTTATGATTGCTTTCTTTTTTGTTTCTTTAACAAATTCAACTACCGATTCGATCTTGGGATACATACTGCCTTTAGCAAAATGACCTTCACTCATCAACTGTTCGGCTTCTTCTATACTTATTTTCTTTAGTGGTTTTTGTTCGGGTTTGCCAAAGTTGATGTATGCGTAATCAACGGCGGTTAAGATCATAAACATTTCAGCATCTATTAACCTGGCAAGAAGTGATGAGGCCCGATCTTTATCTATTACTGCTTCTATTCCTTTGAGATAACCATTTGGATCTCTAACTACGGGTATGCCGCCTCCACCTGCTGCCACCAGAATGGTATCTGCTTCAATTAAATTTTTTATGGAATCGATTTCTACTATATCAAGAGGTTTTGGAGATGGAACTACTCTTCGAAACCCTCTACCCGCATCCTCTTTCATCGACCAATTTTTTTCAGTTTTGAGTTTTCTTGCAGTATCTTCGTCGTAAAAGGGGCCTACAGGTTTTGTTGGATTTTGGAAACCCGGGTCATTTTTGTCTACAACAACCTGAGTTAGCAACGTTGCGATATCTGCATTGACTCCTCTTGAATTCAGTTCATTTGAGAGAGTTTGCGAGATCAGATAACCAATTGATCCCTGGGTCATTGCGTCGTTTACATCAAGAGGATAAGGAGGTAAAACGTCCTTTGCATGATCTTGTTGTACCATTAAATTACCCACCTGAGGCCCATTGCCATGTGTTATCACTAAATCATAACCTTCATCAATCAAATCAGCGAGATGCTTTACTGTACCCATAAGGTTCTTTTTCATAACTTCGGCACTTGGATTTTCACCAGGTGCATTCAACGCGTTTCCACCAATTGCAATGACGATAGTTTTCACAGATTAATCACCTCAAACCAGTGTAGCAATCATGACTGCTTTTATTGTATGTTTACGATTTTCAGCTTCTTCAAAAACTCTGGATTGTGGTCCTTCGATGACCTCACGGGTTACCTCGTTGCCTTTAACAGCCGGGAGACAGTGCAGGAAAACGGTATCTTTTCTACCTGTTCTTTTCATTACTTCTTCATTTACCTGATAAGGTTTTAAAAGTTCAATTCTCTCTTTCAGTTTTTCTTCTTCTCCCATAGATGCCCAGACATCAGTGTAAATGGCATCTGCACCATCAACAGCTTCTTTCACATTGTCTGTTCGTTCAAGTACTGCTCCACTTTTTTCTTTTCTTGCTATGTCTTCGCATTTTTCGACTAATTTTTCTGAGGGCCACAAATCTTTTGGGCCACAAGATACGAAATGTAAACCCAGTTTAGCAGCTCCAATAAAGAGAGAATTGGCAACATTATTTCTGGCATCACCCAGGAAAACGAGTTTTCTGCCTCTTAGTGTTCCAAAATACTCTTCTATGGTCATAAAATCAGCAAGTATTTGAGTTGGATGATATAGATCCGTTAAACCATTGTATACAGGGATACCTGACCAATTAGCAAGTTCTTCGACTGTTTCCTGTTTAAATCCTCTGAAAGCTATTGCATCAAACATTCTACCGAGTACTCTGGCGGTATCTTCAAGGTCTTCTTTTACCCCAAGATGGATATCATCTCTTGAGAGAAATACTGCATGACCACCTTCTTCTCCAAAAGCTGTTTCGAAGGCAGTTCTGGTTCTTGTTGATCTTTTTTCAAATAATATTGCTAGTGATTTTCCTGCAAAACGCATTGGTAAGTTTCCAGCTCTTTTTTCTGCTTTAACCTGTTTGGAAATTTCCAAAAGGTAGTTCAGCTCGTCAGGACTAAAATCAAGAAGAGTTAAAAAGCTCTTACCATGTAGATTGACACCCATGTTATCGCCTCCTTTTAACTGGTATACTTTTATTATGATACAGACTGTCATCAATTCTTTCAACAAGGTCTATAATTGTCTAGAGCTAATGATAGCTTTTTTATGAACTTATAAACCAGTTTGCTTTCTTATAATGGTTGGAGGTGTATTATGCTAAGAAAAAAGGTATATTCTGCCATAAAAAGCGTATTAAATAGCTTCGATATAGAAAATATACCTGATTTTACCGTGGAAATTCCACCTGAGGGTATGGGTGATTTTTCAACTAATGTGGCTTTTTTGCTGACGAAGGAGCTAAAGAAAAGTCCAAAAGAAATTGCTGAAGAAATCACTAGCGAAATTTCTTCTTTTTCATTTATCAAGGAATGTATCGTAGCAGGGCCAGGATTTATCAATTTCATATTGAATAATGAAGTATACAGTGAAACGTTGATTAACTTACTTGAGAGACCAGAATTTTGGAAAGAAGAAGGAGAAATAAAAATTCTTTTCGAATTTGGAAGCGCTAACCCCACAGGACCTATTACTATCGGACATGGTCGTCAACTTGTTTTCGGTGATGTATTATCAACTGTCTTTGAAAGTCAGGGTTATGATGTTAGTAAAGAAATGTACATGAATGATGCAGGAAGACAGATAAAACTGTTGGGAAAATCTCTATGGGCACGTTATATGCAACTAGTTGGCGAGGACGAAGAAATACCTGAAGATGGTTATAAAGGAGAATACCTGATTGAAATTGCAAGGATTTTTCTGGAAAAATATGGTGAGGCATATAAAAAACCATGGACGGAAAAAAGTGAAGGAATCTTCTCAAAGTTTGCTTTAAAAAATATACAGGAAGAGATACAGAAGACTTTGTCTCAATTAAGGGTACGATTTGATTCAGCATTCAGTGAAAAGAGTCTTATAGAAAACAACGAAGTGAAAAAAATATTGAGCACGCTCAAACAAAAGGGATTAACTTACGAAAAAGATGGTGCTTTATGGCTTAAGGTATCTTCTTTGGAAGATGAAAAAGATAAAGTGTTAATCCGGTCCGATGGAACATACACGTATTTTCTTACCGACATTGCCTACCATTTTAATAAATATAAAAGAGGTTATGAAATAGCTTGCGACATTTGGGGACCTGATCACAGCGGGCACATAAAAAGAATGAATGCTGCCATGAAAGCGCTGGGATTACCCGAGGATTTTTTAAGAGTTGTGATACACCAATATGTCAACATAAAACAGGAAGATAAGATTGTAAAGATGTCTACAAGGAAAGGTGAATTTGTTACTTTAAAAGAGCTGTTAGATACTGTCGGAACTGATGCAGCACGATACTTCTTTGCCATGTTTGATCCTGATACACATATGGATTTTGATATTGAACTCGCCAAAAAGAAGTCAAGTGAAAATCCTGTTTATTATATTCAGTATGCTCACGCCAGAATAAGCAGCATTTTCGAAAAAGCTGCAAGAGAGAATCTTTCGGTTGAATCCTTTATCACCGACAATTACGAGTTTAACGAAGAGGAGAAGAAAATAATAAGGCAAGTTTCCGGCTTCAAAGATGTTTTGAAAAAAATAACCACAGATTTCAAGACAAATCGACTAACCTCTTATCTGGAGCAACTTGCTGGAACATATCATGCGTTTTATAACAAACATGTTGTAGTTGATCCGAAGTGTCCTGATGTATCATCGATACGTTTGAAATTATCGAGTCTGGTAAAGAGAACCATAGCGCAGGGGCTCAATCTTTTAGGGGTTAGCGCCCCTGAAAGCATGTGAGTTGACATACAGAGAAATTTCAGTATCCAGGTCCAATATCTATATCTTCAATCAGTTTTGAAATTTCATTATAAATGAAAACATTTGAAAATATCATCTTTTTTGTGTCAAATGCGTCGATTCCCTTACCATGCCAGTTTGTAATAATTCCACCAGCTTCTTTTACTATCACATAAGCGGCTGCAATATCCCATATGTTCATTTCTACTCCAATATAGGCTTCAGAAAAACCAGCACCAACAAATGCAGCCTGCAATGCAGCAGTTCCAAACATACGTATTCGCTGTACTTTATCATGAAGAACAGACATCAGATCCATCGCTGTCCTTTTTGAAGTTCCCAGTGTCACAATACTATCTTTTAACTGATTGGTACGGGAAACGCTAACTTTTTTATTATTGAGGAATGCTCCGTTGTTTTTCGATGCATGGAGTAATATTCGTGCACTGGGCCAGTAAATTACACCTATTAAAGGTTCTTTGTCCTTGAAAAAGGCAATTGACACGCAAAATAATGGTAATTTGTGAACGAAATTCAATGTACCATCAATGGGATCAATTATCCACACATTACCCTTAAAGGATTTACTATGCATTCCCTCTTCTTCTGCAACGAAGAAATCGCCGGGAAAGGATTCTTTAATACCCTGTATGATATCTCTCTGAACATTTACATCAAATTGTGTTACAAAATCTGACTCATTGCTTTTTGTGTCGACTATGCGTTTTTTATCGTAGTTTTTCAGTATGGAGTCCCCTGCGCTTGTTGCAATATGCTTTGCAATTTCAAGTCGTTTATTAAGATATAAGCAATTCATGAGCTGCACCTCCGTATTACAAAAATCATATCATTTTTATTTTGCAGTACAGTTTCTTTGTGTCTTTATGCCAAACTGTGATAAAATCTCATTGTATAAGCTTTTAAAGAAGCCAACTGGGGGGGACGATTATGAAAAAAGTGTTCCTATATTTATTCATTCTTGTTATACCATTATCATTTGCTTTTGGATGGGATTATCTCGATATAGATCCTCTGATATTGAATTATGATGAAACAACTGATTGGAGTTTGGGTTCAACAGAATTGCTAAATTCAATATTAAGTATGGAACCTTATAATTTAGTCAAATCTTATGGTCTGAGTGTTGAAAAAGATGAATTGAACGGATTAACGGATGAGGAACTTTTTCGCCTGATTCTCATTAGGTCAGATAACAAGAGTTATCCATTGTTGATAAACTCAGATGGTTTTGTTGTTGAAGACGAACAGAATCTCAAACTGCTTTATTCAGTGTTAATAGGTAATATTCCTGACCCTTCAGAGATTACAACTCTGTATAACAGTTCGATGGATATGGTTGATTCACTGGTTACAGCTATTAGACCACTTACTTACGGTTCAAGAGAATCACTGGCTGACAAAGCCTTCAGATATTTGAACAGAATAAACTACGATACGGTTGAAAGCCTTATTGATTACGCATATACACGTGAAGAAGATTACTGGGAACTTGCCCTGTATGATACTGCCAATATTCTTTTGGAAAGAATTAAGATGTTAGAAAATGTATTAACAAAAAATCACAGAACATTTGTTAGCGAAACAAATAAAACTGGTTCCTTGAAAACTATCAAAGCCATGAATGAAATTGAACTCGTCTATTATGAAATAAAAAGCATTTATAAAGAGGTTAATCCTCAATTTCAGGACACGAGAAAAGAGAATTTAATAAACATAAATAGTACTTTCAAAACTTCAAAGATAAATAGATTAATTGTGAGAGATAAAGGCACACTTATACAAGAACTAATGAAAGAGCCAGAAGAACTGGTAAATCTTTTTGAACCCATGCTGGAAAAACATATGAGAATTGATGATTTTGTCAAAGCTTTTAAATCAATGAAAGTAGAAATTCAAAAACTTCCCGAACTTGTTGTATCTCCAAAAAACAGAAGTGTCGTATTTCTTGAAGATAAAAAGTCAATCACCCTTATGTGGAGATATGTTTATCCCACAATAAAACATCATGTATACACAGTAAAATATTCAGAGGTAGGGAAAAAACCTCAATCCTTTACTACCGCTTCTAACAATATTAGCCTTCATTTGAGTCCATTTAAAGAGTATCTGTGGAGTATCACCGTTGATCAGACAAGGACCCATGAGTTTGTCTTTAAAACACTGGAAACACTTCCAGAACTAAAAATCACCAATATAAAACCACAAAATCCTGTAAGAATAGAATGGACAGCCTATGATAAATATAACCCCGAATATGTTGTAAAAATCCCAGGAGTAGTAGATGAGGAATACACGAAAGACAATTATTTTGAACAGGAACTTCCAGAGAATAAAGAGTTCCGGGTAATAGTGGATGTTTTTTCTATTGATGGCATGCAGGTTGATATTGATGAAGCTGAAAGAGTTTTTTATGTGCCATATTCATACCCCGTTGTCAAACCATCTCCTACCGGAACAATTACGAGAGGCTTAACTGAGTTCTCCTGGGAGCTCGAAAAAGAAGTAAATGTAAATCAGTACATATTCAAATTGAAGGGACCATTAAATACCATTCGTGAATTGAACGAACAAAGCACAAAAGTAAATCTTGAGGATTTTGGTAATTACCAATGGACTGTAGATGTTGTTACGGATAAAGGAAGATTGAGCAATTTGGATAGCAGTGGCGAAACAATGTACTGGCAAGTGACACTGGAAAATGATCTTCCTGATATTGATATGGAACCAGCTGGAACGTTTGTTACAAAAGAACGTGAAATCACAGTAGATGTTTCTATTGAAGAAAGAGATGGTGACGAAGTAGAGTATGGAATAGAAAAATCAATATATCCTGATTTTTCTGATTTTGAGTTAGTGGGACCCCGAACAGGCGAGAGTAAGATTGATGATAATTTCCAGGTCGGCATTCCAATAGGTAGAGACTATTATATAAGGGCATTTGCAGATGACGGTTATGATAGAGTTTACAGTAATGTACTGAGAATTACCGGAGAATATTTATGGATAGGTAAAAGCAGAGCGGGTAATGAACCTGCTACTACGTACATTTTGAACTGGGATGTTAAGGATCTGGTACTTGAAAATTTCAGGTTTAAAGTAGTTTTATCAGAAAAGGAAAATCCGGAGAAACCTATTGAATTATTAACTTCAAATAAACAAATCACTGTGAAGGATTTAAATCCGCATACCGAGTATAACTGGTATATTGTTCTTTTGAAGAGTAATGGCAGAGAAGAACTTTTCCCGAGTCCTGTATGGAGCTTTAAAACAGCAAACAGGGAACCTTATGTAGAATTTGTGTCTCCTGAAGAAGGAGAAGCTGTAAATCCTTTAACAGGGAGCATTTCATGGGAAACAACAGATCCAGATGGAGATAGAATTATACAACAGAAAATAACTGTTAGAGAAGATGAAAAGATCTTATTCGATGAGTTAATCGATCCTGAGGCGACCTCATTTAAATTTAGCGAATATGGGCTTAATCTTTATGAAAATAGAATTTATAGGTGTGAGATTACCGTAGAAGATAGCCTTGGAGCTAAATCACTTCCAGAAACAAATGAATTTCTTACTTCTCCGGTTAAACCGACAATAGGAATAGTGATGCCAGAAGATGGTTCAACTGTTAATCCGGATAGTGTCATGGTTGAGCTAAAAGCCAGTGATGTGAAAAATGCAGAATTAAGTTACGAAGTCTATCTGGATGGCGATTTAGTACTAACTGAAACTGAACCCAGTTTTATGTTACCTTCTGAAAAAATCATGGGACACAGTGAATATTTGCTTGAAATAAAGGTTATAGATGAACATGGGTTGTCATCAACCAGTACTGTATCGTTTAAAACAATGAATCGCACTCCTGATTCACCCGAAATCACAAAACCAAGAAATACAGAAGATCCTTATGATTTAAAGAAAGGCATAGCATGGAAATGCGTGGACCGTGATGGTGATGAACTTTCGTACAGAGTAAATATAACAAGACATGACGATGCCTTCCTTGATTTAGAAACAAACGAAACATTTATAAAACCAAAAAAAATGCCTGAACTAAAAGGAAACAGAACATATGACATAACTATCGAGGCACTAGATGAATACGGAGGAATAAGTAGCAAAACGACAACAATTGAACAGATTAACACCCCACCTTCGATTGATATTTTTAAGCTTGAAGCAGAATTTGCAAAGGAAGGACAGATCGTAAGTGTCATAACTGATTACTCCGACAGAGATGGGGACGAATTAACTGCTACTTTGTACGTTAAAAAACAAAATGGCACCCTTATAGAAGATTATGAGTTGGACAAAAAACAATTTACCGTTGAATTACCTGAAAGAGGAATTTATGTCTTTGAGCTGGAAGTAACGGATGAATATAATGGTAAGACAGCTGAAATAAAAGAATTACCATTGTTGAATAGAAGGCCACTAATAGAGGTTTTCGGGCACTCTACAGAGAAAGGTGAAACTGGCTACGTATTGACTGTAAATCTTGAAATAATCGATCCCGATGGAGATGAAGTTATAGTAAGTGGACAACTGAAAGGTGATGATGTAAGAAGAACACCTAAGATCCAAAAAAGTCAGCAACAGATGAAGCAAAAATTCCAGATTGTTTTCATGGGCCTAAAGGGTCACTCGGAATATGAAGTATTTGTTGAGGTGCATGATAATCCTCCAGCAGTATATGATTCAAGATCGTCCAACGTTTCGAGTTTAATTGAAACGCCTAACTCTCCACCTGAAGTACTCTCTTACGGTGTAGTAAAGGATGAAGAAGGTTTTGTTGATTATAATGAAGCCAAATTTGTCTGGGATGTTTTTGATTTTGATGGCGACGAAGTTATTAGTGAGATAGAAATATACAAGGGAGAATTGGGTAAGGGCAAACTTTACAAGAGTTACACTACTGATGAAAGAAACTATACAGTAGCAGATCTTGAACCTCATGAAGAATACTACTGGAGAGTTATTGCAAGAGACAACTACAATGCTGTGTTTAGTACCGATTTCAAACGTTTTGTAACGCTTAACAATAGACCTGAAATTGATTGCTCAATAACCTTTGAGGGTATAAATCCAGTAGTATCCATTGATTCAAATGATGTTGATGGTGATGTATTGCAGTATGAAGTGAAATTATTTGATGGAGAGAAAATAATATTTGAAACAAAAACTGAAAGACAGGTAATTACCATAAATAGTGAGAATTTAACAGGTCACCGTAATTATTTGGTTCAAGTATCGGCAACTGATGTTCTCAGCGCAACAGAAAAATATGCCAAGCGTTCAAGTGTTGAAAAAGAAATAAAAACCCCAAATCGTGATCCTGAAATAAAAGAATTCAAAATCGTTGATACAAAAGGTAGGGATGTTACATCAGAGAGTTTGAAAGGTATTACCAGATATCCTGTATTTTCGTGGATGGCAGAGGATCCTGATGGTGATGACATTTCTTATAAACTTGCTGTTGTAAACACTTCCACAAATGAAATCGTAGTTGAGAGTGATTTAATAAATGACACAGCATTTTCGGTCAAGAGGATGTTAAAAGGTCATACGCAATATAGAGTAACACTTATAGCTCGAGATAACTTTGATGGAGAAACAACAATTTCTATTGTGTTTGAAACGGAAAATGCTCCTCCATCGATTGTGAGCTTGATAAATCCTAAACCCAGGGCAGAAAAAATAACATCTGTACCAGAGTTTGTATGGAAAGCTGAGGATCCTGATGGTGATGCTCTAAGATATCAACTATACATCTGGAAAGACGATGAAAAAGAACCCGAAGTTCCTTTTGCAAGTACTAATAATAGCGGTTATGAACTGAGTAATGAAGAAAGGTTAAAAGGACACAGTCTATACTACTGGAAAGTGATTGCAAGGGATAATTTTGGTGGTTCTGATAGCGAAACAGCTACTTTCACTACGAGAAATGGAATCCCTTCAGTAGAATACATTGAAATTTCCAGTCAAGCGACGAACGATGTTCCCGCCTCTGTAAGGGTTAGGTGGATTGGATATGACCCGGATGATGATAGTTTATCCTATACTGTTGAATTAAAAAATATTACAGAAGATAAGGTTACTATTAAAGAAAATCTCGAAAAAGAAACAACAGTATTTTCCAATCTCAAAGGGCACAGTAAATATGAAGTTGTTGTATATGCAGAAGATGAATTTGGTGGAATCAATAGAAATAGTAAATACTTTGAAACGAAAAATAACATTCCGGTTACCAGACTTCAGGTACCTGAAATTATGGATTCGGGCTTTGTAAAAATCCACTGGAAGAGTTTTGATTATGATGGTGATGAATTGGAGCAATTAATTACAGTAAGTGATATCAGTACGGAGAAGCAAGTATTCTCAGATAGTGTTAATACAAGAAGTCTTATATTACCGTTCGTACCGGGAAACAGGAAATACAAGGTAGAAATTAAGACATCTGATGGATTCGGTGGAACGGCAAGTGATGAAACCATTTTCTATGTTGGCAATACTAAGCCTGGAACTCCAAGGGCTTTTTCGCCTGCAGATGGTTCAAAGGTAAGAATGAGCTTTGACACCTTTAGCTGGAGGGCGAATGATCTTGATAATGATGATTTGAGCTACGATTTGATACTTGAAAATGTTTTCTCCGGCGAGTCGCTTAGGATTTCCGGAATACATTCAGAAACAATGCACTTTAGTTTTCTGACACCTTTCACGCTTTATAGATGGCGTATTGTGGTGGATGATGATCACGATGGCAGTTCTGATGGGGGATATTGGTATTTCCTTACAGATGGAGACCGTTATTCTGTAGATGGAGAACGCTACATCTCGATTTTCAAAGACAAAATTCTTGGAAAAGAATTCATTATGCTTGGTACGACGGACGGTAGACTCGTACTTTTCAACGAAGAAGATAGAATAACCCCTTTTGGCGAAATCAATCTTTTCAGTAGTGGATTGAAGGAAATATCTTATTTTGAAAATAAAGAGTTGCTGAAAAAAATAGCGGTAGATATTCCTGAAAACATTAAACCTATAACCATTAAATGTAAAAGTGATTTCGGTACTGAAAAAGTGATTTTGATAACTGACCTGAATGATCTTGTGGAAGGAAGAAATCTGTTTATTTATGATATTGAATAAATTGGGGGTATAGTTCTGTATGTTCTGTAATTTTGATGAAATGCTTCAATATGCCAGTAAATTGGAAACTCGAAAGGTTGCTTTGGTTGGTTCTGAAGATGAAGAGGGGCTCCGCGCTTTGAAAAAGGCACAGGATTTGGGAATAGCTGAACCAATACTGGTTGGAGACAAAGAAAAAACATCGCAGATATGTGAAAAAGTAGAACTTGATTGTGAGATAATCGATGCTTCTGATTCAGTCGAAGCAGCTGAAAAAGGAGTAAAAGCTATAAGAAATAATAAAGCACAAATTTTGATGAAGGGGCTTGTTAAAACATCTATACTGCTCAAAGCTGTATTGAATAAGGAATGGGGATTACGAAAAGGCGAGCTGTTAAGTCATCTGGCAGTTCTGGATGTTCCAGCAATGGATCGACTGATATTTGTTTCAGATGGTGGTATGGTTATCAAACCGGATATTAACGAGAAAGTAGCAATAATCAATAACGCAGTTAGTTTCATGAACAATATTGGTTATGAAAATCCGCGTGTAGCCTTGCTTGCAGCTGTAGAAGTCGTAAATGAAAGTATGCCAGAAACACTGGAAGCTGCTGCTATTTCAAAGATGGCTCAACGCAAACAGTTAAAAAATTGTGAAATCGATGGACCTCTTGCCCTGGATAACGCATTAAGTGAAATGGCAGCAAAGATAAAGAAAATTTCTGGTTCAGTAGCGGGTAATGCAGATTTGCTTGTAGTGCCGGATATTCATTCGGGGAATATTCTTGGAAAATCAGCCATTTATCTTGCTGACGGAACGATTGCAGGGATAATTCTGGGAGCAACAGTTCCGATTGTTATAGTATCAAGAGCGGACGTAGCACGCTCAAAATTGGCATCATTGGCGTTGTCTGCCATATCAGCGACCAAGAACTGATTTTATAAAACTCAATATTACTATCTAACCCGGTTAGGTGCCGGGTTTTTTATGAGATTAATTATAGTCCGAAAGCACGGTTGAAGTTTTAAAGTCAATGTATGTTTGGTTTTTTCATGGTTTCTCCTATAATATATTAATACAGCAGCAGCTGTTATGACGATCTTGGAGGGATATCTATCCGCAGAGCTCTGGAAAATGGGATCAAGCTCAATGACAGGTACAAGATACTTGTATCTTTAGGTAGAGGGGGATTTGGGTTAACTTACCTCTGTGAAGACTTGAAAACCGGAGAATATGTGGCTGTAAAAGAATTTTTTCCAGCAGGTGCTGTTCGCCGTAGTTCTTCAGTTGAACTTCCATCTAGTTCTGAAGAGGATAACACTTTTGAAAAAATCGAACATTTTCTTGAAGAAGCTGAACTGATATCCTCAATTGACGATCCACGAATTGTTAAGGTAATAAGCGCATTTAAAGAAAATAAAACCGCCTACTACGTGATGGAGTTTATACAGGGCAGTACACTTAGAAAATATGTTTATGAACGGGGTTTTCTTTCTGACCTGGAGATTAAAGAACTAATAGATGAAATAGGTAAAGGCTTGCAGATAATTCATAGTAAGGGAATACTTCACGGAGATTTGAAACCATCCAATATCCTGATTACTGATAAAGAAAAGTCTGTCAAAATAACGGATTTTGGAGCAGCTTCGTCAATTGGCTCGCTTTATAGAGGGTCTATAGGCAATATAGTTTCCAGACATTATTCTGCACCCGAACGTTTCACCCAGGAAATGATGCTTGAAGTTCAGTCAGACATTTATTCTATGGGTGCGATTATTTATTTTATGGTTACAGGTCAGGATCCTTTACCTGCTACAAGCAGACTTAAGGGTGAGAAAATGAGGTTTCCTCCGATTTCAAAGAAATTGAAAAAAGCAATTGAAAGATCGATGAAGCTTCTCCCACAAAACAGATTCCCTGATGTTATAAGTCTTTTAAAATACCTGAATTCACCCATAAAATATCTCTTTTCATGATTTTTCAATAATCTCTTTTA
Organism: Kosmotogaceae bacterium; assembly: GCA_049975465.1. Classification (GTDB taxonomy): domain Bacteria; phylum Thermotogota; class Thermotogae; order Petrotogales; family Kosmotogaceae; genus JASMTM01. The sequence continues at coordinate 27,956 of JBNGCV010000005.1, forward strand.
GCTCGCTGAGAACTTCTCTTATAGGCTTATATTCTATTTGTTGAACTGTTTCTTTAAAAAGATCATTACTGTATTCTATGGCTTCCGATAGCGATAGACGATCCAGAATAGTAGGTTTATTTAATGTTTGATCTTTACCTGGCGTTTTACCAAGTATTTTGCTGGTTCCCGTAACATCTTTGATGTCGTCCATTATTTGAAAGCAAATACCAAAATTATTACCTATTTCTCCATATTGTTTTGCCTTGTCGAACATTCCCCTAAAAATGAAAGGTGAAGAAAAGCAAAATCCAAAAAGGGCCCCTGTTTTAAGTTTGTGTATTTCATCAAGAATGTATTTATCGTAATTTTCATATCGTATATCAATATATTCGCCCAATACTACATTTTCTGCTGTTTTATTCCACGATTTATTTAGTTCTATGATGCGATCAGGACCTGCATCCAATGAGTTAATTAAATGATTTGCGTGAAGCATCAGGTAATCTCCGGCAAGTAATGCTTCACCTTCACCATAAACAGTGTGAAGTGAAGGTTTTCCACGTCTAAGTTTGTCGTTGTCTATCGCTGGCAAATCATCATGTATCAAGCTGGCGCTGTGGAATATCTCTACTGCTAACTCTAAAGGTAAAATTGTATGGTCTTCAATTTCTAACTCTTCCGAAAACAAGTGAATTAGGTACGGTCTAAGTCTTTTTCCACCCGCGAGGGGGGTGTACTCTATTGTTTTTTTGAATTCAAGCGGCATGTCTTTATTGTCGAAATAATCTTTTAGTTTTTTATCGAAGTAATTTGCAAATTTATCAAGTTTTGTCTTCATCGGAATCATCATCTTTTCTACGAAGATAGCGTTTGAAGTCTTCTACCTGAATGTTTTCAATGAACTGCTTAAATTCTTCATTATTTCCTTTTTTTGTGGTATGTTCCGGGTAGTCTTCTCCAAGTTTTTGAAGGTCTATGGCACTTCGTTCAAAAACTTCTTCTTCAACATAGATAGGGAAACTGGATTTCACTGCAAGCACAAGACAATCTGAAGGCCTTGCATCAATTGTAATGGTTTCGCCATTTTCCTTGGTTAGATAAAGAGATGCGTGATATACATCATCCTCTATTGAATGAATTATTGCCTTCTCAATAGTTGCGTCCAGCGAGGTTAAGCAATTTAACAACAAATCATATGTTAACGGTCTGGGGAATTCTTTACCGCTTACCGCTATAGCGAGTGATTCAGCTTCGAAACGTCCTATCCATATCCCAAAACCTTTATCAGATTTTTCTGTTTCCAATATGACTACGGGTGTATTTGTCTGATCGATAGCAAGACCTCTAATTCTAACTTTTAACATATAGATCACTCCCTTCGTCGCTTTTTATTGTGATTAAGGCATTACCAATAAGTTCTTCTGTTCTTTTTCTTAACTGTTCTTCTTCGGTAAATTCTTTTGGATTTAGTGGTTCTAATATCATTATATTAATTTTAGATGGTCTTATTAGCAGGCTTCCTTTTTTCATCATGTTTCGAGTTCCATCAATAGCGACAGGTAATACAGGTACGTTTAGTTTGTGAGGTATTGCAAGACTTCCTTCCTTAAAATCTCCCATTGCCCCTGTGCTGTCTCTTGTCCCTTCCGGGAAAAGCATTATTATACCGCCATTTTTCAATACTCGCAAAATTTTTCTCATGGATGAAGCAGTCTGAATCTTATTACCACGTTCTATTAAAATTCCGTCCAGTCTTACTACAAACCATTTCAAAAAAGGTATTTTTCCTATTTCTTTCTTGGCTATAAAAGAAATTCTACCCTTAACAAAACCTACCATCAACGGAATATCAAAGGCACTTTGATGATTCGACACAATGACAGCTGGTCCTTTTTCAGGAATATTTTCTTTTCCAATTACGGTTACTTTGCTAAATGCAAGTAAAAATGTTGCTTTGCCAAAGCGTCCTACTTCCTTTCCAAGGTAATCTTTAGCTTTTTCACGAGATGACAGCTTTTCAATGATCAAACTTATTAGCAACACTATCGAACCGTAAACACAAACATATAGAATAAATGAAAAACCAATCCAAACAGTTACCAAGAAGTTAATCAGTTTCTTCATGATATGCTTTCTCCCTGTTAATTATTTCCCCGTTTTTTAACAAAAATAAATCAACATTGTCCAGTGTTTCATTAATAATAGTACCCATGTCTATGTTACTTTCTTGATTTCTGACAGGATCAACTCTGGCTTTTGTGACAGGGTTTGATGGTAGAAACATCACACAACAATCTTCGTAAGGCCTTGATGATATTTTAAATGTATCAATAGCTTTTGCCTTTTCTACTATATCCAGTTTATCAAATCCTATTAGTGGTCTTAGTACGACACTTTCTGAAACATCTCCAATTACTTTGATATTTTCAAGGGTCTGACTTGCTACCTGCCCCAGATTTTCTCCTGTGATTAAAGCTTCATATCCCTTTTTCTTACAAACAATATCTGCAATTCTCATCATCGCTCGTCTCTGGATAACAAGGCTGTATTTTTCCAGGACATTTTTGTGTATCGAAGTTTGTGCTTTAGCAAAATTTACCGAATAAATTTTTAATGTGCGACCACCTGTGAATCTAGTTAACTCTTTCCCAAGGTCCAGGACTTTCTGTAAAGCCTTTTCTCCAGTAAAAGGTGGACTTCTAAAGTGAATAGCATCAACAATCAGTCCCCTTTTCATTGCATACCATCCAGCAACGGGGCTATCCAGTCCTCCTGATAATAATAGCAACGCTTTGCTGCCGGTACCTACGGGAAGTCCTCCAGGTCCTCTTTTCTTCTCTCCTGTTATTATTACGTGATTTTCTCTTATTTCTGCATTAATGATAAAATCTGGCTCGTGTACATCTACCTTCAATGAGTCATGATTCCTCAGAACCCTTCTTCCAAGCCATGCGCTAAACTCCAGACTGTTCATAGGATAATTCTTGTTGGCACGCTTTGTTTCTACTTTAAATGTATTCAATCCTCTGGTAATTTTTTCCCCTGCGATTATGAGTGCTGCCTCTTCAATTTCTTCAGAGTCAAGAGAACATAACTTTCCAGCACTGAAATTTTGTATGCCAAACGTGCTTTTTAAAACGTGTTCCACGTTTTTGTTGAATTCACCATCAATAAATATTCTTCCTCTTTCTTTCCATATATGATATGAATCTAATTGGCTGGAAATGTTTTTGATTAGCTGATCTTCGAAATTTCCTCTGTTTCTGCCCTTTAGGCCAATTTCTCCATATCGTACGACTATGATACTTTTCATTTATAACCTCCCGTTCCACATCTCATTAACAATGATATAATAATTCTGCTTGAATATCATCGATGGGAGGTAATATTTGTGAAGAAGTTGGTATTTGTTTTTCTTTTAGGAATATTGGTAACAGTCACTGCGTTCTCAATTGACTACGAGGAAGCTTATCAAAGATTCATTGTAATTCGATCGTCTCAAAATCTTGAACAAATGAAAAAACTGGTAGGAGAGCTGGAAAATGAAGAAAAGGTATTTGAAAATGTAAAGTTTTTGACATTACTAGCTGATTGCAAGAGAGAATATGCAAACTGGGTATCAGAAGAAGAAAAGGTTGAAAATTATGAACGTGCCAGGGAGCTTGCAGAAATGGCCATTAAAATGGATCCGGAATATGGCTATGCATATTATGTGGCAGGCGCTTCTATTGGACAGCTGGCAGAGTTTGCAGGTATAGTGAAGTCGCTATTTATGCTGGGAGATTTTGATCATTTTATAGAAAAAGCAATGGAACTTATGCCCGAAAACAATATGCCTTTTTTAGCAATGGGTATGAGATACAGAGATACTCCATGGCCTTTTAAAAATTATGATAAGTCTGAAGAACTTTTGTTAAAGGCTATAAATCTTGAACCTGATTACATAAATTCTTATTATGAGCTTGCATTGCTTTATGAAAACTGGGGAAAAATGGATAAAGCAGCAGAGTACTATGAGAAAATTCTTGAAATGCCTTTACAGCCAGAATTTGAAGCTCAGGGAAAAGAATCAAAAGAAAACGCTGAAACGTGGTTAAAGGAGAATGGATACAAATAAAATATGCGCTCATCTCTAATACGTTATATTTTTGCTGTCATACCAGTCTTACTGATTAACACGCTGCAGTTAAACGCATATTATGTAGTTTTGGTGTCGGTTGTACTGGTTTTAGGAACTTTTCTCAGTAAAGAAAGAGGATGGATTGTAGGTTTACAGGGGCTAACATTATTATTAATATATGCCTTTTCTACGGTTTCCTATCTAAGAGAAGGCGGAATAGCAGATAGGCAAACATCTTTGTTGCTCTTTTCTCTGGGATATTTTTTCTCTGGTCTGGAGGGATTTTTTTCATATAAAAAGATCTCGGTTTTCTTTGCAATAATTTTTTGGAGTTTCATTGCTCTGGGTTTAAGTCTTGTATCTTATGAAAAAATGGGATATGGAGGGATCGTTCTAGCTGTTGGTTTAATAACGTTAATAATGTTTCAGGATATTAGAAAATTATTGGTAAGGATAAATCAAAGAAAAAGCGACAGTAAACAGGAGTGATTTTTTTGCCACGAAAAACGGTTTGTGTAGGTAGTGCACAGTTTAATTCGCTTGGAGACCTGCCCGGTCATAATCTGGAGATCGCAATGGATACTGTTGATACCCTGGTGGATAAAGGAGCAAAACTTGTTCTACTTCCAGAGATGTTTAATTCGGGATATGGTTCAGATAAAAAAACAATAGAAACAGCTTTAGAAATGTATGACGAAACCCTGGAAACTCTTTCAGCGCTATCAGATTACAATGACATAGCGGTAGTGGCAGGAATGATTAGAAAAATAAAAAACGGTTATACAAATTCCACAGCCGTTTTCAAACCTTATGAAGAGCCAATTTTCTACGATAAAATTCATTTGTTTAGGACGGAAAAAGAGAGTTTCGTACCAGGAAAAAAACCACTTAGTTTTTCATTTAATGGCATTTCGTTTGGAGTAGTTATGTGTTATGAAGTTGGTTTTCCCGAACTATCAAGAATTTTAGCCAGAGGAGGGGCGGAGGCACTGTTGATGCCCTTTGCTTTTGGTAAAGAAAGGTACAGAATTTACGATATTGCAACGAGATCAAGAGCACTCGAAAACGGTGTTTATGTGGTTACTTCAAGTCAATCCGGAAAATGTAAAGAAATGGAACTTTTAGGACAAAGTAGGATTGTTTCACCTTCAGGAGAAGTAATAGAAAGCCTTGGTACTGGCGAAGGAATCATGTGGAGTACACTGGATTTAAATATAGAGAAACATTATCGTTATGAAGAAACTGGAGACAGTCATGCCTATTTTGCAAATTTTAAGGATGATGTGTATACGCTGAAGCTAAATACAGAAAAATAATGACGATCAGTGGTGTTGACATAAAACGGTGATTGGGCTAAAATGTGTTTGATTGGGCCGTTAGCTCAAAAGGCAGAGCGGCTGATTCTTAATCAGTAGGTTGCGGGTTCGATTCCTGCACGGCCCACCAGATAAAAAGCAAGAGGAGTCCCGTAACTCCCACCCCCGCTTAAGCTGAGGGGTATAAGAGGTAAAAAATATATCCAGGCGGGGTTCCCCCGCTTATTTTATTTTGTGAGGTGATTGATTATCGGAAGAAACTATTCGAAAGTACCAAAGAACAAAAAGAGTTATGCTCCAAGAAACAACGAGATACGAAGTGACAAGGTGAGAGTAATTGATGAAGATGGTGAACAGATTGGTATTATGCCAACCATTGAAGGGATTAATATGGCCCGTGATAAAGGATATGATTTGGTGCTGGTGGCTCCAAATGCAAACCCACCAGTGGCTAAAATAATGGATTACGGAAAGTATAAGTATGAAAAAGAAAAACGCGAAAGGGAAGCAAAGAAGAAATCAAAACAAAATCAGCTGAAACAGATGAAGTTTAGATTGGGAATAGAAAATCATGATTTTAATACAAAAGTCGGTCATATAAGAGATTTTCTGGAAGAAGGAAGTAAAGTCAGAGTTGTAATAATGTTTAGAGGAAGAGAAATGGCATTTACTGAGAAGGGGAAAGAACTGCTTGAGCGTATTTCTGATGATTTAAGTGATATCAGTGAAGTGGATAAAACACCCAGGGTAGAAGGACGCGATATGTGGATGATGCTTAAGCCTAAAACAAAGCAAGGAGGAAAGAAAGATGGGAAAAAGGAATAAGATGAAGAGTCATAAAGCAAGTGCAAAAAGGTTTAAGATAACAAAAAACGGGAAAGTCCTTAGACAGCATTCCGGTAGAAATCATAACACAGGAAAAATGAGAGAGAACTACAGCAGGAACGCAAGGACATGGGAAGAAGTAGAAAACAAAAAAGTTGTAAAGAAAATAAAACAGGCAATCCAAAAATAATCGTTATGAGGCGAGAGGTGATATAAATGCGTGTTAAAGGTGGAGTTGCAGCCAAAAAGAAGAAGAAAAAAATACTTAAAGCTGCAAGAGGTTATAGAGGCGCACTTAGCAGGAGATACAGACTGGCAAAACAGTACTATATTAAGTCTGGCGTCTATTCATATTTTGGCAGGAAGCAAAGAAAGAGAGACTTCAGAAAATTATGGATAACCAGAATCAATGCAGCAGCAAGATCTCTTGGCATAAAGTACAATGATTTGATTCACGGACTTAAGGAAGCGGGCATCAATATCAATAGAAAAATGTTGGCTGATTTGGCGGTTAATGATTTTAATGCTTTTAAAGAATATGTTTCTATAGCGCGTGAGAACATCTCAAAGAAGTAATTTATAATTGGCAGGAGGGGCAGTAGCCCCTTTTTTTTGCTAACAAACAGTATAGGAGGTCAAGATATGACAATGAAATTGCAAAGGATTGGAGAAATGGCTTTTCATGTAAAAACTCCTTCAGGACATGATGTTTATCTTGATAGTGGAGAAAATGTTGGAGGAAAAGATAGTGCTGCAAGACCGATGGAATATGTTCTAATTGCTCTAATGGGTTGCACTTCCATGGATGTCGTTTCTATTTTAAGAAAAATGAAAGTCACTGATTATGAGTACTATATGGAAGTCGAAAGTGAGAAGAAAGAAGAACATCCAAAGGTTTTTACAAAGATCAACTTAACATACAATTTTATTGGAAAAAATTTGCCAAAGGACAAAATAGAAAAAGCTGTGGAACTTTCACAGGATAAATATTGCTCTGTTTCGGCAATGCTAAGGGAAACAGTTAAACTAACGCACGAGATCAATTATATAGAAAAGTGAGGGATTGAGATGGCACAAAATGATAAATTGAAGGAACGAATGAAAAAGGTAAAAGAAAATCTTAAAACTATTAAACACAAATTACTTGTAATGTCAGGTAAGGGCGGCGTTGGTAAATCCACCGTTGCTGTTAATCTTGCAGTTGCACTTGCTGATGAAGGTTATGATGTAGGTTTGCTTGATATAGATTTGCACGGACCGGATGTTGCTTTGATGCTTGGAATCAAAAATAAACCGGAAGTCCTTGAGGGACAGATTTTACCTCCAGAACCGTTACCAAATCTGAAGGTCGTTTCACTTGCAAACTTCATTGAAAACGATGTTCCTGTTATCTGGAGGGGGCCAATGAAAACGTCTGCAATTTATCAGTTTCTTGGCGATGTTGCCTGGGGAGACCTTGATTTTCTAATAATAGACTCACCTCCAGGTACTGGTGATGAATCATTGACTATTCTTCAGACTTTTAAGGACATAAAGGTTTTGCTGGTAACCACTCCACAGAATGTTTCAGCTGGTGATGTGAGTAGGGCCTTTAATTTCGCAAAATCATTAAAGAAGGACGTTATAGGTTTTGTTGAAAACATGTCTTATTTACGTTGTCCAAATTGCGGTGAAAAGATCCTGCTTTTCGGTAAAGGAGCAGGGGATAGACTTTCTAAGGATTACGATATTCCTCTTTTGGAATCTCTTCCCTTCGATCCACAGGTTGTGATGAATTCCGATAGCGGAAAGGGTATTGTTTCTCATATGAGGGGTTCTGAGATAGAAAAGAGCTACAGAAAGCTTGTAAAAAGTATATTTGATTCGCTGGAGGGTAACGAGAAATGAACTTCAAGAGCATAACCCTTGAATGGACCGGCAATACTTTGATTTTTATTGATCAAAGAAAATTACCAGTTGAAAATGAACTGGTGATCTGTAGAAACCATGATGATGTGTACAATGCAATAAAAAATATGGTTGTTCGTGGAGCTCCTGCCATTGGCGCAAGTGCTGCTTTTGGTTATTTGCTAGGGGCGATGGAGGTTGATGGTAGTAATTGCAATAAGCTGATAGAACATATGAAATCAGTTAAAGAGCTTCTTGGATCAAGCAGACCGACTGCTGTAAATCTTTTTTGGGCTCTGGAAAGAATGCACTCGAAGTTTGAGAAACTTATACAGAATGAAAAAAATTGGATAGAAGAACTTGAGAAGGAAGCAGTATCAATTGCCCGGGAAGATATCGAAATAAACAAAAAAATTGGTAAAAATGGAGAATCACTGCTTGAAGATGGCTATACGGTATTAACGCATTGTAATGCTGGAGCACTTGCCACTGTCGATTATGGAACGGCACTGGGTGTTGTAAGAGCAGCGATAGAAAAAGGCAAAAAAATATCCGTTTATGCTGATGAAACAAGACCATATTTGCAGGGAGCCAGGTTAACAACATGGGAATTAATGAAAGACAATATTCCCGTGACATTGATCACTGATAATATGGCAGGATGGACAATGAAACAGGGGATGATAGACGCAGTAATAGTCGGAGCAGATAGAATTGCTTCAAATGGTGATACTGCAAACAAAATAGGAACATACTCACTGGCTATACTGGCAAAGGAGCACAATATTCCTTTTTATATAGCTGCACCTTTGTCCACAATTGATATGTCATGCCCCGATGGAGAGCATATTCCCATTGAAGAAAGAGACCACAAAGAGATTACACATATAAAAGGGCAGCAGATTGCACCGAACGATGTCAACTGTTATAATCCTGCTTTTGATGTTACACCCGGTAAAATGATTAAGGGTATCATAACGGAAAAGAACGTTGTCTATCCTCCTTTTAAGGAATCATTAAAGAAATTATTTAAAACTTCTCAATAAATACAATCGGAGTGAAATGTATGAAACCCTTTGGGGTTATAAACAGTAGTGAAACTATTATCCTTTTTTCGCGGGAAGAACCAACTAAAGTTACAGCCAGCGGTCGTAATATGGAATTCACAGCAACTAAGAAAAACGATTATGCTTACACGATTAAACTTTTAAGGGAAGTTGTTCCTGAGCAGGAAATAGTGATTCATTTTTCGAATGATAACTGGTGTTATGCATATCCAGTGGGTATTCTCGATCAAAAATACTGTTATAAAGGTAAGCTCGGAGTTAGCATAGATAGTGAGAAAAGCATAACTGAGTTTAAAATATGGGCTCCTGGACCACAGGAAGTTTACCTTGAACTCTTTGAACAAAACAATCTTGAAGAAGTGATTGAGGAATTTCTTTTCGAAAGAAAGGGAAGAGTAAGAAAAGTATTTGTAGAAAAAGATCTAACAGGATATGCATATCGATTTAGAATAGAAGGATATGGTACCAGGCTTTATTCAGCTGATCCTTACGGCATTGCAGTTACGAAAAATGGAACACATTCTGTTGTGATTGAACAGAATAAGGTAATTCCTGATAAATGGGAAATCGATAAAGGCCCAGACATTGATAGCTTCGTTGATTGCATTCTATACGAAACACATGTCAAAGATTTTAGCAGTTCATGGACCGGTGGACTCAGGCACAAAGGAAAATACAAGTCTTTCACAGAGCATTCACAGGACAGATTTGGACAGGATACAGCTGTTGGTCATTTGAAAAAGCTTGGCGTAACACATGTGCATCTATTACCGGTTCAGGATTTCAAAAGTGTTGATGAGGGAGACTCCGATGCATATAACTGGGGTTATGACCCTTACCTGTACAACGTACCAGAAGGTTCTTACAGTACCGAACCAGAGAATCCTAAAAAAAGAATCATTGAATTAAAGGAACTAGTTAAGTCACTACACGATAACAATATAGGCATTATTCTTGATGTTGTTTACAATCATACATACGAACTTAATAACCCCTTTCAGAAGCTTGTACCCTATTATTATTACAGATTAACAGAGAAAGGAACATTTTCAAATGGTTCTGGATGCGGTAATGAAATAGCGGTGGAAAGAAATATGGTCAGACATTTTATTATTCAATCGTTGAAGTATTGGGTTAAAGATTATCATATAGATGGATTTCGCTTTGATTTAATGGCTTTACTTGGTGTGGAAACCATGAATAAAATAGTAAGTGAATTAAGAAAAGAGAAGAATAGTTTAATCATTTACGGAGAGCCTTGGATGGCTTCCAGTAGCCCAATGAGCGATAAGCCATTTATCAAAGGCTCACAGAAGAATCTCAATATTGCAGTATTCAACGATGAAATAAGAGATTCTTTGAAAGGTCCACTGTATAATGAACAAACCGGATTTGTATCGGGTGCATATGGGAAGGAACTAGATGTTTGCAAAGGAATAGTCGGGGAAATATCTTACTCAGCATTACTTAAGGGCTTTGCTTCTGAGCCAAATGAGACTATTAACTACTGTTCAGCCCATGATAATCTAACACTCATAGATAAATTAATTAAATCCTCTAGAAACGTACCATTTAGACAAGTTTTAAGAATGGCTGGATTGGCTCTTAGTATTGTTTTAACATCTCAGGGAATTCCTTTTTTGCACAGCGGTTCAGAGATGTGTAGAACAAAGCTTATGGATGAAAATAGCTATCGATCGAAAATACTGGTTAATGAGCTCAATTATCTGGAGAAATATCATTATCACGATTTGTTTAATTATGTGGAAAAACTTATCACCTTTAGAAAAAAAGAGAAACTATTAAGATTGAAAAGTGCCGATGAGATTCGATCAAGGATAAAAATATTGCACGCTGCAAATCAGCTGATAGCCTTTGTTATAAATGGTGACGATAAAGAATTATTAATTGTTCATAATGCCAGCCATTATAAAACAAGTTTCAGTCGAGAGGGAAGCTGGCAATTAAAATTCTTTGATTTTCAAGCTATTGAAGATCCCGATTATATAGTCGAGAATGAAATAGAAGTAACTCCAATATCTTCAACAATTGCAGTGAAAAAAAATAGAGGGGGAGGCATAGCATAATATGTGGGAGAAGGTTAAAGAAACTGACAACGAAATTTATGAAATATTATGCAAGGAACTTGACAGACAAACTAATGGACTGGAATTGATAGCTTCAGAAAATTTTGTATCGCGCTCCGTTCTTGAAACAATGGGCAGCGTACTTACAAACAAATACGCCGAAGGTTATCCTGGGAAGCGTTACTACGGGGGTTGCAAGTTTGTTGATGAAGCTGAAGATCTGGCTCGCAAAAGGGTCAAAAAGCTTTTCAATGCTAACTTCGCGAATGTTCAACCACATTCTGGCTCGCAGGCTAACATGGCAGCCTATCTGGCAGTAGCAAAACCGGGAGATACACTGATGGGCATGTCACTCAGTCATGGGGGGCACCTAACTCATGGCTCACCTGTAAACTTCTCTGGGAAGTTATTCAATGTCGTTTCCTACGAAGTAGAACCTGATGACGAAACCATTGATTATGACAATGTGGCAGATCTGGCAAGAAAGAACAAACCAAAGATCATTATTGCAGGTGGAAGTGCCTATTCAAGGATTATTGATTTTAAGAGATTCAGAGAAATTGCTGATGAAGTTGGTGCATACCTGATAGTTGACATGGCTCATTTTGCAGGGCTTGTTGCAGCAGGACTTTACCCAAATCCTGTTGATTTCGCACACATTGTAACTTCTACCACCCACAAGACATTGAGGGGTCCGCGTGGTGGACTCATACTCAGCAACGATGAAGATATGGCAAAAGCGGTTAACAAAAATGTTTTTCCAGGCACTCAAGGTGGACCATTAATGCATATCATTGCTGCTAAAGCGGTGGCTTTTAAGGAAGCATTAGAAGATGAGTTTAAGGATTATCAAAATAGGATTATCCTGAACGCGAAAGCACTTGCAAAAGCGCTTGAAGGTAAAGGTTTAAGAATTGTTTCTGGTGGTACGGATACCCATTTATTTTTAGTAGACCTAACAGATAAAAATGTCACGGGTAAAGCCACTGAAAAAGCACTGGAAAAAGTTGATATTACTGTTAACAAAAATACTATTCCTAAAGAGACACGCTCACCTTTTGTAACAAGCGGAATAAGGATAGGGACACCTGCAGTAACAACAAGGAATATGGGTGAACCTGAAATGAAAATAATTGCTGAAATGATTTCGGAGGTAATTGATAATATAATGGATAAGAAAGGAAAATTACCTGAGGAAATTGTTTCAAAAGTGCAAGAAAGAGTACACGATTTGACTGAAAGATTTCCTCTTTATCAGGATCTTAAAGGAAGTGCAGGGTAATGATTAGTGAAAATCCTATAGTTGTTGAGCATCCGCTTATCCAACATAAACTGGCTATTCTCAGAAGTAAAGATACCGGTCCTAAAGAGTTCAGAGAACTTACAAAGGAAATCACATTACTAATTACCTATGAAGCTACACGTTATATACAAACCTATGATGTTGAAATTGAAACTCCGATATGCAAGACAAAGAGTAAAATGATTGAAGACAAAAAGGTTACCGTTATTCCTATTTTACGAGCAGGGCTTGGCATGGTTGAAGGTGTTCTGTCATTATTACCCAATGCTTCTGTTGGCTTCATAGGAATTTATAGGGATCCTGAAACGATAGAACCGATAAAATATTATTCTAAGTTGCCGGATATTCAGGAAAACGAAATTCTATTGCTTGACCCAATGCTGGCCACGGGGGTATCATCTAACGCTGCGATTAATGTGGTAAAAAAGTCTGGTGGAAAGAACATTACACTTATGAGCTTGATATCCGCTCCTGAAGGTTTATCTTATGTTAAGGAAAGAAACCCCGATGTCCGAATAATTACCGCATCACTTGATGAACGCCTTGACGAACATTCTTATATTGTTCCAGGGTTGGGCGACGCTGGAGATAGATTGTACAAAACAAAATGAGAAGGAGGGTTAACATGAAAAGACTTATTCTTGCTTTACTGATAGTTGTTTCAATGGCCTTTTTGGTTTCCTGGACGCCTGATGATACAGCAAGAATTGGTGGTGAAGAGAAAGACAATTATTTCGATCTTGCTGAGGAGATTCTTAACGGTGTCGGAAGTGGTAACAGTGATAAGGAACCTCTTAATGTGATCTTGATCTGGCATCAGCATCAGCCTCTCTACAAAATGCCTGGAACGCTGGAATACGAAATGCCATGGGTCAGAGCACACGCAGTAAATGATTATCCCTACATGGCTGATCTCGTATATGAGTATCTTGATGAGGGTAGTGTAACTTTCAATTACGTGCCGAGTCTACTCCTTCAGATCAATGATTATTTAAAAAACGATGCAATGGATGAATACATGAGACTTTCTTACAAAGAAAACCTAACAGAAGAAGAAAAAGAATTTGTTATAGAACATTTTTTCGACATAAATCCTCAATTTGTTAAAAAAAGCAATCGATACACAGAACTGCAGGAGAAAAAGAGCAATGGTGAAAAGTTTAACGAACAGGACTTGATGGATTTAAAGGTATTATGGAATCTTTACTGGATAAATGCTGATTATATCGAGAATGATAACAAACTGACAGAGCTTGTAAAGCAGGATGGAAATTATACAATGGACGATGTGGAATACGTTTTGGATAAACATTTACAGATAATGGGAACCATTGTAGAAAAACACAGAAGTTTGTGGCAAGAAGGTAAAGTAGAAATGATTACATCTCCTTTCTATCATCCAATTTTGCCTATTCTTATTGACAAAGGCTGGAAAGAAGATGCTGTAAACCAGATCGATAGGGGATTGAATTATTTTGAAGAACTGTTTGGAAAGAAACCTGAGGGATTGTGGCCTCCAGAGCAAGCCGTACATGACGAACTCGTCAGTATCCTGCCTGATTTTGGATTGGACTGGATAGTGACAGACGAAGCGATACTTCAAAAAGCAGGGATATCTACAGGAAATATAAAAAATTTGTTAAAACCATACAGGGTAAAGAGCAATGGAAAGGAATTAATAGTGTTTTTTAGAGATACCGAGCTTTCAAATAGAATTGGTTTCAATTACTCCAGTATGTCAGCTGAGAATGCAGTTACAGATTTTATAACAAGACTTCATGAGCTTCAGGAGCTTAACGATGATGGCAGTGCTGTTATAACAATAGCACTGGACGGTGAAAATGCCTGGGAACATTATCCGAACAATGGTAATGACTTCAGAAAACTTCTTTATGCAACATTGTCTTCAGATTCTATGGTTAAAATGGTTACTCCCAAAGAATACCTGTCTCGGTATAATGTTGACGGGACACTTGATTATTTACCGACAGGTTCATGGTCTGGAGGTAGCCTTGATACATGGATTGGTGAAAAAGAAGAGGATGAAGGTTGGGAACGCGTTGCACGAGCAAGAGAACATCTCATGGATGTTAAGGATGAATTATCAAATGAAGCCCTTGAATTGGCTACTGATGCATTGTATGTAGCTGAAGGGTCTGACTGGTTCTGGTGGTACGGGGCAGATCAGGATGCTGGTAACAATGAAGTGCTTTTTGATAAGGCATTTAAAAGGAGTCTGATCCAGCTCTATAAAGCAACAGGTATGACTGAAGGAGAAATTCCTCCTGAATTATTTGTGGCAAATAAAAAACCTGCTTCTCCGGAAAGTGGTGCAGTCGGTGTTATTGAACCTGAGATTGATGGAATAATTGATGATGGAGAGTGGGATAAGGCTGCTTATTATCGTGATAAGACAATATCAACAATGATTTCCGAGGATGATTTAATTGCAGGTTATTATGTCGGTAGAGATTCGGCAAACCTCTATCTTGCAATACAGTTGAAAAGAAACCCTGTAAATTTGATAGGTGAACCTTATTATTTGGAGATTTATTCAGATATTCCCGGGGCAGAAGAGGTAAATGCAGGACCTCGTTATCCACTTTCCGAAAGAGGTGACAGTTTTGGTTTTTCTCCTGCAAAACGTATGTTTGTGAGTTTCAGATCCTGGAATTCAAGACCAGGCAGAATTTCAAATTACAATGCTTCAGGAGTTGGAAATTGGTCATACGATCCCAACATGCCAGCTCTTGAAGGTTCTGCTGCCGTTGAAAAAGTAGTTGAGGTTAAGATCCCATTTGATGCACTGGGAATAAAGACTGGCGAAAATTTCAACCTAATAGTAGCCCTTTCGAATAGCAAAGAAAAGAGAACAATTGATTACTGTCCAAGAGAAGGTCCGGTTATGGTTCGCATTCCCGAGGCAATAACTGGTAGAGAGATTGCTTTCTTTGACGATCCTTTGGGTGATGATTACGGATTTGGCGAATATGTATATCCCAAAAATGATGCTTTTAAACCTTTTGAGGGACTGTGGGATATTGATACCATGAATGTTATTGAGAATGAAACCTCTCTTGTATTCCAGTTAAGTTTCCCAGAAATGACAGATCCATGGAATGCTCCAAAGGGATTCTCACATAAGCTAATAAACATTTACATTGACACCAAAGAAGGAGGGCGAACAGATACTTTCTCACCAGGGGCACGCGTTTCATTCTCTAAAAATTATCCATGGGATTATTTCATAAAGGCAGCTGGTTGGCCTTCGTATGGACAGGTTCTAGGTAAGGCTGACGGAGATGTTATTCCTGAAGCTGTTCAGGTTGAAGCTGATCCGGGAGAAAAGGTGATTAATATAATTTTGAAAAAGGAAGCGGTAGAAATTAATGATGAAATTGCTCTCTATGTATTAAGCGGAAGTCAGGATGGTTACGGATCGGACCATTATAGGGCTGTAACTCCTGAGCCTTCAGAATGGACCCTCGGAGGTTATCCATCCGATGCAGGTGAATATGCACCTTTTGTACTCGACATAATTGTCCCTGAAGGATACAGCCAGGAAGAAATTTTGAGTAGCTACGATAAAAGCAAACAACAGTACCCTGTACTTGTACCTGTAATTGTAAGATTCTAATAGTTGGATTATAATAAATTGCGGGGTAGACGTTACCCCGCAATTATATTGTGGAGGTGTATATGTCAGGGAAAATAACATTGATAGTGGGTCCCATGTACTCAGGTAAAACCTCTGAGCTTCTGTCTCTTGTTGAGATATACGATCTTGGTAAAAAATCGTTTTTGGTTTTTAAACCATCGATAGATACGCGTTATTCAGAAGATCACATAGTCACGCACACCGGTTCCAAAGTTAAAGCTATAAGTGTTGAAAATTCTTCTGATATTGAAAGAAAATTATATCACTTTGAAAAACCTTTGCAGGGTGTGTTTATAGATGAGGTCAATTTTTTTGATGAAGGTCTAATTGATGTTGTTAAAAGGACAATTCAAAAAGGTATAAATGTATTCTGCGCGGGACTTGATATGAGTTTTAAGTATAGACCATTTGCCACCACGGTAGGTTTGATGGGAATTGCTGATGAAGTAAAAAAGAGAAAAGCTGTGTGCAATGTTTGTGGTGAATATAATGCAGTATTATCACATCGAATAAAAGAAAATGGGGAAAGCGAAATAGATATTGGAGGATTTGAAAAATACGTCGCTGTTTGCAGAGACTGTTATGAAAAACTAAATGGGATATAATTCAATAAATTATATTACATCTAATTTAATAAACTTTAAAATTAATGTGCGTTTTACCGATTAATTATCTGTATTGATCAGTTTATCGTAACTTACATTTTACGTTCATCAGTAATAATTGCATGGGTGATAAATTTAATGAGTGTAGGAATCAAGAGCACAATATAAAATATTTGGTGCTTATGTGTATTGTGCCGGAGGTGTTTTTATGTTTGAAGAGCTTCAAGATAAGCTGGGAAGAGCATTTAAATTATTGAGCGGAAAAGGCAGAATTACTGAGAGGAATATAACAGAGGCAGTAAGGCAGGTAAAGCTGTCACTGCTTGAAGCAGATGTAAACTATCATGTGGTTAAGAAGTTTATAGACAGAGTCAAGGAAAAAGCAGTCGGTGAAGAAGTATTAAAAAGTTTTTCTCCAGATCAGCAATTTATAAAAATCGTCAGAGATGAATTAGTTAATGTGTTGGGAGAAAGCGAAAGCCGCCTGAACACTCATGGTCATCCAACAAAAATTATGGTTGTTGGTCTTCAGGGAAGCGGAAAGACAACATCATGTGCAAAGTTGGCTTTGAAATTGAGAAAAGAAGGGAAAAATCCTTTGCTGATTGCTGCTGATGTATATCGTCCTGCTGCTATAGATCAATTAGAGCAATTGGGTAGAGAGATAAACATACCGGTGTTTTCGGGCGATAGAAAAAGGCCACTTAAGATAGTGAAAGAAGCCCAGCAAAAGGTAACCAAGGAACTCTATGATGTGGTGATAATGGATACTGCTGGAAGACTGCATATTGATGAGAAAATGATGGATGAATTAATGTCGATTGCTGAAGAGACTTCACCTCAGGAAATATTGATGGTTATTGACGCAATGACCGGGCAGGATGCTGTTAACTCAGCAAGTAAGTTTAATGAAGTCCTCGAACTAACAGGTTTCATTGTCTCAAAACTCGATGGAGATGCTCGAGGAGGCGTAATTCTATCAATAAGAGAAGTAACGCGTAAACCCGTGAAATTTGTTGGGATTTCAGAAAAACCAGATGGGCTTGAACACTTTTATCCAGATAGAATAGCTGGAAGAATTTTGGGAATGGGCGACATGCTATCCCTTATTGATAAGCTTCAAGCGAATGTTGATCAAGAAAAAGCAAGAAAGCTTGAAAAAAAATTCTCAGAGAATAAGTTTGATCTGGAAGATTTTCTTGAACAGCTCAAAGAAATAAAGAAGATGGGTTCGCTGTCCAGTATGCTGGAGATGATTCCCGGGATGCCAAAAAACGTTGACCTTTCTTCAGGTGAGAAAAATATGGTTTTTACTGAAGCGATAATTAACTCAATGACCATGAAAGAGAGAAGAAATCCAAGAATAATTAATTACAGCAGAAAACAGAGAATAGCAAAAGGTAGCGGCACAAGTATACAGGAAGTAAATAAACTATTGAAGACATACGATCAGATGAAAGCAATGATGAAAAAGTTCGGAAAAAAGGGAAAGATACCAAAATCATTTAAAGGGCTACCATTTTAAATAGATAAGAAAATTTCAGGAGGTGTAAGTTAAGTGTTAAGAATCAGATTAACCAGAATGGGAAGAAGAAACAGGCCTTTTTACAGAGTTATAGTTGTAGATTCAAGAAAGAGAAGAGATGCCGCTTATGTCGATATGCTGGGTTATTATGATCCAATAAAAAATCCGGCCATCAGCAACATTAATGAAGAAAGAGCAGTTGAGTGGATCATGAAAGGTGCAAGACCAACAGATACAGTAAGATCGATATTTTCTAAATTTGGGATTATGCAAAAAGTTCATGAGTCAAAGCTTGAGAAAAAGAAAAAAGGTGAAGAGGAGTAACATGAAAGACTTTTTAGAGAAGATCTTAAAAGGAATAGTAAAGAGTCCTGAAAAATTAGAGATTTCTGAAAGAAAAGAGAACGATAACAAAATCATTTATGAAATAAGAGCTGCTGAGGAAGACATTGGACAGATCATAGGAAAAAACGGCAGAACAATAAAATCCATAAATGTTTTAATGAACGCTTTTTCAGGAGGTAAGAACAGTAACTTCACATTAAAGGTGATAAGGTGAGAATAACTGTTGATGCTTTACAAAGTGACTGGATTCCTATTGCAAGGGTAATAAAACCGCATGGAGTTAAAGGTGAGGTTAAAGCTAAATTTTTCTCTGATGATAAGAGATTACTTGAAGATTTTAGTGAAGGTGTTCTATTTAGAGAAAAAGACAGGCTAATTGTGAATATAAAGATCAATAAACTGAAAAAGACTCCCAAGGGATATATTGTATCCTTTGAAGGATTCAATGATATTGCGAAGGCGGAACAACTAAGAAGTTGTATGCTTTATATCAACAAAAAGAAGTTACCAGCTACAGAGGACAACGAGTACTACTATTTTGAGTTAATCGATTGTGACGTTTATAATGGCGGTATTTCCATTGGTAAGGTAAGTGATGTTATCGAAACCGGTGCCAATGAGGTACTTGTTGTAACAAAGCAAAGTTCAAGATTTTCAACAGAAGAAGAATTAATTCCATTCACAAAAGAGTTCGTGAAAAATATCGATCTTTGTAAAAAAGCAATAGTTGTTAAAAAGCCAGTTTATGAGGAGTTGCCACCAAATGACAAATAAGCAGTTATCAATAAAGATTTTGACGATTTTCCCTGACATGTTTTCATCATTGCTTAAGTGGGGTGTTATTTCAAGATCTGTTGAAAATGGTATTCTGGAGATTTTGCCTGTCGATCTAAGGGATTTTACTAACGATAAACATAGGACGACAGATGATTACCCCTACGGTGGAGGTAGTGGCCTTGTAATGAAGGCGCCGCCTTTTTTTAGAGCTTATGAGTCGATAACAAAGCAAGGGACCAAACCACATGTGATTTTTACAACTCCCAAAGGCAAATTGTTTAACAATGATAAGGCAAAAGAACTGGCAGGAAAGGATAATCTTCTTTTTCTATGTGGTCGATACGAAGGTGTAGACGAAAGAGTGATGACGATAGTTGATGAAGAGCTATCCATAGGTGATTTTGTTTTGAGTGGTGGAGAACTTGCAACAATGGTTATGATAGATGCTATTTCCCGATTTGTCCCGGGAGTGGTGGGAGACATTCAATCAGTTGAGAAAGATTCATTCTATAATGAAATTCTGGACCACTCCCACTATACAAGACCAAGAGAAGTAAAGAATTTGAAGGTGCCCAATGTTTTGTTAAGTGGTAATCATGAAAAAATTGAGTTTAGTCGTCGTAAAGAGAGTCTTTTAAAAACAATATTGAGAAGACCCGATTTATTTATAAAACATGAGTTTGATCAGACAGACAAAAAGGCGCTTATAGAAATCATCAAGGAGAACATTAAGAATGTTTGATAATCTATATGTTGCATTATTACACTACCCTGTTCTGGGCAGAAGTGGTAACATAGTATCAAGTGCTGTTACCAATCTTGATGTACATGACATCGCTAGGACATGCAGAACCTACAATATAAAAGGTTATTACGTGATCAGCAATTTACCTGCCCAGAGAGAGATTATCGACAATGTCTTGAATTACTGGACAAAGGATTTTGGAAAAGAATACAATCCAAGTAGAACAGAGGCTTTAAAAATTGTTAGGACTGCATCTTATCTTGAAGATGCTCTAGAAGAAATTGAATCACATGAAGGGAAGAGACCTAAACTTGTTTTCACTTCAGCCAAAAAAAACAAAAATATGCTTAAATATAGCCAATTTAGAGAGACAGTTAAGACTAGCGAAGATCCAGTTGCTTTACTGTTTGGAACAAGCTGGGGCTTACCGAAAGAAATACGTGAATTATGCGATTTTGCGCTGGAGCCAGTTAGAAAGAACGCTGCATTCAACCACCTATCGGTAAGGTCTGCAGTGGCAGTAATACTTGATAGAATAATTGGAGAAAGTATCTGATAATAATTCAAGAATAAATCAGGAGGGATTACAATGGACAAGTATATCAGATCAATCGAGAATGATTATGCAAGAGATGATTTACCTGAATTAAGGTCAGGCGATGCTGTTAGAGTTAATGTCAAGGTAAAAGAGGGGAACAAGGAAAGAACCCAGTCTTTTGAAGGTGTAGTAATAAGAAAAAAAGGTTCAGGAGTTCACAAAACATTGACAGTTAGAAGGATAGGAGCACTCGGAATAGGAGTAGAAAGAGTTTTTCCCGTTTCAAGTCCTTCTGTTGAAGGCATAGTACGCCTTAGAAGGGGTAAGGTAAGAAGATCCAAACTATACTATTTGCGTAACATAAAAGGAAAGATGAGAATCAAGCAGAAGAGGGGCTGAAATAGTGTCAGCCAAGGCCAAAAACACAGATAACAAGAACGAATCAAAAGTTACGCTGGAACTGAAAGAATGGGGTAAAGCACTGGTTTATGCAGTAATTTTCGGAACGATCATAAGATTGTTCATGTTTGAAACAATGATGGTACCTACGCCTTCAATGGTTCCAGCTATTGAGGTTGGCGACAGACTCTTTGTAGAAAAAATCACCTATGATTTCAAGACCCCAAATTATGGTGATATTGTAGTCTTTTGGGCTCCCCACGTTGATAAACAGGCACTTGAGATGCTTAGACCTTTTGATAAATTTATGAATATGTTTTCTCCCGCGGAATTTAAGGGCCATGTAAAGTATGTCAAGAGGTTGGTGGGAAAACCCGGAGATACTCTCGAACTAAAAATTGCGCCTGAATATGAAGAAAGCAGACAGACATTGTTGTCATTTCCTGTAGATTCACAGGCAAGATATCAGATTTATATAAATGGTGAGTTAAAAGCGGAACTTGAAGGGCAGAGATATTCGAGAGTAGGAATATTTGCTGAGCCGGAGTTCTACAAAGGACTGGCTCATCCTGATCAGGTATATTCCATGTACGACGAGTACTTTAAATATTATCAGCAGGTTATAGATTACACTGGTTATTATGATGAGACTTTAAAACCTCTTGATATGGAAAAGTACATTGAGCGGGATCCGTCAACCAATTTTGTCGAGGTTACAATTCCAGATGGTTTTTACTTCTTTATGGGTGACAATTCGGAAAACAGTTTTGATTCAAGATTTTTTGGTTTCGTTCCGGAAAAAAATATTATCGGTGCGCCAATGTTAAGAATCTGGCATATTTCTCGATTTGGTCCCATTCAAAGATAAAAACCGGGTTTAAGCCCGGTTTTACTGGCGGAGGCGGTGGGACTCGAACCCACAAGGGGCATTCACCCCACCGATTTTCAAGACCGGCTCCTTGCCAGTTAGGATACGCCTCCACAGGGTTCATTATAACCTGTGCTAAAAAAGTCTTCAAGAGGGCGAATTGTATGAAAGATATTCAGAATGAAATGGACAACAGGAATGTTTCTATAGATATGGTAGGAATAAGATCTCTGGAATATCCTATTGTTGTTCTTGATAAAAAAGAAGGGAAACAGCGTACAATAGGACAGTTCGATCTTTTTGTCGATTTACCAGAGAATTTTAGAGGCACTCACATGTCAAGATTTGTTGAAGTACTAAACAGACATAATAAGAAGATCACACCAAAAAATATGCGTTCGATGTTACAGGACATAAGAGATTGTCTTAAAGCAAAGGTAGCGCATATCAATGTTTCTTTCCCGTATTTCATAAAAAAAGTTGCCCCTGTTAGCAAAATTGAAAGCTACAGCAGCTTTCATTGTTCATTCATAACAACTCTTAACAGAAATTTCGACTTCATTCTAGAGGTTAATGTTCCTGTTATGACTGTATGTCCCTGTTCCAGAGAAATAAGTGATCGCGGTGCACATAATCAAAGAGCCAATGTGCGAATAAAGATAAGAATGAATTCTCTTGTGTGGATAGAAGAACTAATTGAATACTCAGAAAAATCAGCCAGCGCTCCTATTTATAGTCTATTGAAAAGGGAAGATGAACGTTTCATAACAGAACTTTCATATGATAGACCACGTTTTGTTGAAGATTTGTCCAGAGAAGTTGTTCTTCATTTGCAGGAGGATGAGCGAATCGATTGGTATAGAGTGGAGGTTTCCAGTCAGGAATCAATACACAATCATGAAGCCTATGCCTGCATAGAAAAAGGTGGAAAATGGGGTTAAAGAACCGTTCACCTGAGGAAAAACTGCACCATTTTGTAAGACTGCTTCTAGAATCTCCTCACAATTTGACATCAATTAAAGAATCTGGGCAGGCTTATATAAAACATGTTGAAGATGTTGTTAGACCATTTAAAGAGAAAAGATTGAAAGGCTTTTTTGTTGATGTAGGTACTGGTGGGGGTGTTCCAGGTTTAGTAATGGCGATTATGTTTCCTGAAACCCAGTGGTTTTTGGTAGATTCCATCAAAAAAAAGATCATTGAAGTAGAACGCTTCATTTATGAGCTTGAACTTGGTAATGTGCAAACAATTCGTGGCAGGGCAGAGGAGTTATCAAATAAATATAGAAAATATTTTAATGGAGCTTTTTCAAGAGCACTGGGAAAGACGGATGTAACGCTTGAACTTTGTGCGCCCTTTGTAAAAAAAGAAGGAGGTTGCTATATTTACAAAGGGCCCTCATGGGTAAAGGAAAAACCGAGGATAGAGAAAGCATGTTCAATTCTTGGTTTTAGTGAACCAGAGGTTGTAAATTACAGGCTAACAGATAATTCATTACGTACTTTGCTTGTTTTTCAGAAGATAAAAGAAACGCCAGAAATTTTTCCGAGACGTGTTGGAAAGGCTTTAAAAAAACCAATTGGGATATATCCAGAAAAAGTATAGGGTGATTTTTGTATGGAAGTTGAAAAAGAAGGGATACTGTGGCTGGTCGGTACACCTATAGGTAATCTTGATGATATTACATTGAGAGCACTAAATACATTGAAGAAAAGTGATGTAATTCTCGCTGAAGACACTCGAAGGATAATGAAGCTGCTTATCCATTTTGATATTTTGAACAAGCACACCTTTAGCCTTAATGTTAACAATCAATCCAGGCAGATCCCCGGTATTCTAAAATTACTCAGTGAAGGCAAAACAATATCTCTGGTATCGGATGCAGGAATGCCTGTGATTTCCGATCCAGGGAATGAACTGGTCGAGGCATGCATC
This sequence comes from Kosmotogaceae bacterium, assembly GCA_049975465.1. GTDB lineage: Bacteria > Thermotogota > Thermotogae > Petrotogales > Kosmotogaceae > JASMTM01. The sequence goes on from JBNGCV010000005.1 coordinate 51,939, forward strand.
AAAAATGGTTTTAAGGTGGATATTGCACCAGGACCAAGTTCTGTTTCAACTGCAATAGCACTTAGCGGTTTTCCCGGATCACATTATACATTTTTTGGTTTTATTCCAAGAGGAAAAAACCGTCGTAGACTGTTTAAAAAATTAGCAGAAGGCTTGTATAATAATTCATTAATTGTTTTTTTTGATTCACCTTACAGGCTTAAAAACACACTAAAAGACTGGCTTGATATTGTAGATGATAGATTGTGTTTTGTTGCCCGAGAATTAACCAAAGTGCATCAGGAGATTTATAAAGGAAGGGTTAGTGAACTAATTTCACACTTTGAAGACGATAAAACCGTTGGTGAGATAACAGTAGTGATGTCTGGAATTTGTGAACAGAAGGAGGACTAATAATGGATATAAGACTGTTATTAAGATCCTTTATTGCTCTAACACCGGGAATTGTCATTGCAGTGATGATTCATGAGTTTCTCCATTACAGGTTTTACATACATTTTACTGATTTTAAAAAGAGAGAACTTCCTTCGCTTGGATTCGTAAAGAGATTTGATCCTTTGGGTCTTCTTATGTACTACCTCTTCAATTTTGGATGGTCAAGACCATATCCAATTAACTACTGGAAACTAAAACGCAAAAGAACCTCTGAAGCCCTTTTAACAGCTTTCTCTGGTCCTATCGCTAATTTTTTAATTGGTTTTACAGCAGCAGTGTTATTGTTTTTTACAGATCTTAATGTGTTTTGTACCATCACAAATGAAACACCTGTAGCATTCCCTTTTATGAACTATGCTTCAGATGCCCTTTACTGGACAATGGTGGTGAACTTAAATACATCATTGTTCAATTTGTTACCTTTTCCGCCTCTGGACGGTTCTTCTGTACTGATGATTCTGGTCCCTGAAGAACAGGTACAATGGCTTGCGAAGTATCAACTTTATGGACTACTTGTTCTTGTAGTTCTTTCACTGCTTGGAATTATTCAGCTTATAATGTGGCCAATTACAAAGCTCACAAGCTTTCTTGCACTGGTATTTACTTCTTAGTACATTCAGAGTTTAAATTTATTCTTTTTGTGTTGGCGCTTTTTAATGTATATTATCCCTATTCGCAAACCGATCCAGAAAAATGCAAAAGCCACTGCAGGATAGAGGAAATAAGGGGAAGTGTACCAGGGATTTGTTTTTATGGGCATTTCAGTGGTATTTCCGGCAATATCTTCAAGATAAATCGTTCCTCTATTACCCTCAATGAAGGGAATGTTTAAAGTGGATGAAGTTCCTGAAAGATTGTATTCTTTTCCTTGAAATGTGATTTTTTTAAGTCCAAAATCATCTGAAAAAGTGAGTCTTCTTGAGGAAAATGGCGACGATATCTCGACGATTTGTGGAGGGCTAACATCATTGATAAATCTCACCGTTTTTTTACTAATGTTTCCAGCTATGTCTACAGCAGTAATTTCCATTGTTTTATCAGTGCCGGGTTCTATAGTTCCTAGATCGGCAGTATAAAGGTCTGAATCATTTTTTGTTGCCAGTTTATTTTCCACATAAACATCTTTCATTTTTTGATTATCTCTAACTTTGAAGCTTAGTTTAGACTGGTTGAGAATAATTGTTGAATCGTCTATAAGTATTTCAGGACTTTTGGTATCTTTAATAATATGTATTGTCTCTTTTCTAGTATTTCCGGTAATATCATATACAACAATATCGATCTTATTTGTTCCATCATTTGGAAGTTCAACAGTAAATGGTCTCCCTGTGTATTTAAAATGTATCCCGTTTGCCACTAAGTGCGAAATACCTGTATTATCTGAAGCATTCACCGATATTTTGGCAGTGTCATTTGATGTGAATTCATCATAATTTATAGACACTATGTTTGGGAGTATAAAATCGCCTGTAACATGGAATGTTTTTTTCGTTGTATTACCAGCCAGATCTTCTACAATGATATTTATTTCGTTGTTTCCAGGATAGATGTCTACTGGAAATGAAAAATCGTATGATTCTCTCTCCTGAAGGTTTTGAATTTTTCCTTCAACATTTATCGACAGAAGTCCCAGATTATCTCTAATTGTACCCATGAGGATAAGCTGATTTTTATTGGTATACTTCGGGATCTCGATAACCTCAACAGATGGTTCTTGGCCATCAACAAAAATCCTTTTACTAACAGGGCCAAAACTTCTACCAAAGTGATCTATATATTCCATCTCAATATTGTTGTAACCATTCTTTAAGTCTAAATTGATAGTTTTCGTAGTCTCATCCACTGCTATTTGTTTGTTGTTTATAATAATCGCGCTTAGTGGTACGCCGCCCTCATATTTCAAGTCAACAGAGATTCTTTTAGAACTTACCAGCGGTGGAACTTCAAATCTAATTTTTGGTCCTGGTAGCTTTGAAAAAACAGTGTTTCCAGAAATATAATCCGTTCCTTCTACTGAAAGGAGATATAACCAAACACCTTCAGCTAAAACATCTTTATCAAGTTCCGACGTTCCTGGAGAATAAGTGAATTCATATTCTTTTACTTCACCTCTGGATGAATATTTTCTTATTTCCATAACGGTTCTTGTTGTTAGTTCAACAGGGGTAATATCGAATGACAGCTCAACCTTTCCATCATTAATTGGATTGGTTTTTGTATACCATTGAACCTTCCAGGGGGGAGGGGAAAGCGAGTACTGTTCTTTTTGTAGATTTTCAAAGCCAAATTCTACGATATTTTCTTTTCTATCTCCGAGAGCTTGAAATGTAAGTAATGTAGAATTTTCTAAATATTCAAAAACATCTACCATACTTTTAGATAAATCCTTTCTGTCAACTGTTATTGACATTCCAAATCCTATCTCTCTCAGTATATTTAAGGGGTATACCTTATTCTTCCAGTTACCTATAAATACAGGTATAACACCGCTTTCGAGAATCAATCGGGATGTTTCTTTATCGGAAATCATACTATCGGTATCATCACCGTTACCAATAACGATGAGAAATCTCAGATCACCGATATTTTTCAGATACGAAGTGACCGCGCATATTGAATCAAGAAGCTTTGTTCGTGATGGGTCAGAATGATAGATGGTTTCGCTGTTAAGATTTGGTTTGACGAATTTTTGAGAAGTTGCTGGTAGAACTAGTGAGAATTCATTTGAGTAGTCCCATAATGTGAACAGTGGTTCAACGAAGAATGATTCAGATAAATCTTCAACCAGTTCTTCCAGAAAAACTGTTGAGATATTATCCTGATAAAGTATTCCTATTGCTACTTGTTTTCTACTGATAGCGAGAGGTACAGATTCTATATTTCTCGGGACTCCATCTATCCTGACATAATTAACATCGGATTCTGTTGGTAGCAAAATCGCGCTTATAGCCGAATATCTATCGAAACTAAAACCCAGAATATTGAGTTCTTCAGCGTAAAAATCAATTGAACACAGTAAAAATAATAAGATGACTACCCATTTTCTCAATTATTAAGATACTCCTTAATGTAGTTTGCGATTTCTTCAGTTACCTCCCTTAAATCTGAATTCTCATATCGATAACTAAATCCCGCTGCCTTGGGATGGCCGCCTCCTCCAAAATGCTCCGCAACTGTACTAACGTCAAAAAAACGCTTTGATCTCAAACTAAAATGAGCCTCTCCTGGTTCGCTTTCAGTAGCAAACATAGCTACCTCAACCTGGTCAAGTGAACGGAGCTCTCCTACAAAACCACCAAACTCGTTTTCTGTCATACCATATTTACTAAATGCATTGTGATCCAGGAATGAATATGCCAGTTGTCCTTCACAAACCATATTTTCAAGTGCTTCTCTAAATAGATACAGTTCTTCAAGCTTACGGCTCTCCATTATAATTTGTGCGATTTCAGTTGGATTGGCTCCTTTTTTCGTAAGAGCAGCTGCTGTTTGGAATACTTTATGATCAACATTTGAGTATCTGAAAAAACCTGTATCTGTTGCTATACCAAGGTAATTTAAGTTGGCCATTTTTTTGTCGTAATCAATATCAAGTAGCTGAATCAACTCATAAATCATTTGGGCTGTACTCGAATATTTGGTGTCAACCCATGAAATATCTCCGAAATATGTGTTCGTTTTGTGGTGATCTATTACAGCAGTTCTAGTGCCATTTTTAAGATATTCTTGGAATCTTCCGATTCTGTCTGGAGATGAGGCATCTACTATGATCATTAGATCTACTTCGGGTAAAGCGCTGTCGAATTTCCTTATTCTGTCAACGTAATGCAATTTGAAATACATTGATGGTATTTCCCAGTCTATTGCAGGTATTACTTGTTTTCCAATTTTCTCCAATGCAAGTGTTAAAGCGAGTACAGAAGATATGCAATCGCCATCAGGCATTATATGACCACAGATGAGCACTTTTTCATAATCATGTATTTCAGATACGAGTGCATTAATTGGTCTCATTCGACATCTTCCTCATCGATTGATATCTTTACAACGCTTTCGAACTTTTTGCTTGCCTTTTTGGCAGCTTTTACAACATCAGAATGTTCTAATTTTTCTTTAAGAATGCCCGAAGCCATATTAGTTATACACGAAAAAGCTATGACCTTTAAATTAAGATAATTCGCTACTATGATCTCAGGAACTGTAGACATCCCGATCATATCCGCGCCAAGTTTTCTATACATATTAATTTCTCCAGGTGTTTCATAAGCAGGGCCGGTTACCCATATATATGTTCCTCTTTTTAATTCTATGTTTCGTTTCATTGCCTTCTTTTCTATCCGATCAAGCCAGCTTTTACTGGTGGGCGATGACATATCGGGAAAGCGGGGTCCATATTTTTCATTATTAGGTCCTATCAAAGGATTTCTAAAAGAAAAATTGATCATATCTTCTATGGCAACGAGGTCGCCAGGAACGAAAGACTTGTTGATGGCACCTGCTGCATTAGTTATGATAACTGATTTTACTCCTAATTCCTTGAAAACGTATAGAGGAACGACCAATTGTTTGATATCATGTCCTTCATAGTAATGAAATCTTCCGTCCATTGCGATAACGTATTTTCCCATAAAATTACCTGCAACAAGTCTTCCCTTATGTCCCTTAACAGTACTGGTGGGGAAATCTTCTATGCTCTTATAGGGAATTGAGGTTGAGTTCTTAAACTTGCTTGTAAGGTATCCAAGTCCTGAGCCAAGTATTAGAGCAATTTTTGGTGCTTCATGTAATTCGCTTTTTAGTTTTTCCGCGATCTGTGAGTACGACATTTGATAACCTCCTGTAAAGTTTGGTATTCAAATTGATTATATAACAACATGTGGTAGAATACTCAGAGTACATTGACTTAAGCCCTCAGTATCAATATAATTAATGATACAAAATATAACTAACAAGCACGAAGGAGGAAGAAAAATGAGTACAGAAGAAATTTTAGAAAAGGTCGTTGAGATAGTTACTGAAAAATTGGGCGTCGATGCCGAAGAAGTAACACTGGATTCTGATCTCACAGAAGATCTTGGGGCTGACTCTCTGGATTTGGTAGATCTTGTAATGGCATTTGAAGACGAATTTGGAGTAAAAGTTGAAGATGAAGATGTAGAAAATATTGCCACAATTGGTGACATTGTCGATTACATTAGTAAAGAGCTTGGTGTTGAAGAGGATTGATTGAGAAGAAAGATATTTTAAATTAGTTAATATGTCAATTAGAAGAAAATATACAGTTAGTGAGAATAATTATTATGAGCGGCTGGACAGATTTTTGCGAAATGTATTAAAGGATTTAAAACTTGGCTCAATATATAAGTTAATACGCACAGGCAACATCATAATCAATGGAAAAGAAGCAAGGAAGCCTTTTTTAAAATTGTCTGTTGGAGATTCAGTAGAAGTTAATTATTCAGGTAATGAGGAACCTTTAAAAAGGCTTGAAGAGAAAAGAGAACCTCAACCACTGAATTTACCGTTAGAGTTTATTTACGAAGATGATTATCTGATAGCAGTGGATAAACCTCCTGGAATATCCATGCATCCGGGAAAGGGGATACAGATAGTAACAATTATTGAAGGACTACTGGCATACGGTGAAAATAAGGGGTTCAAACCAAGATTGGTTCATCGTCTTGACAAGCATACTTCGGGTGTGCTGGTGGTGGCAAAAACTCCTGAAGCTGCCAGAAGAATCACTGAAATGTTCAAAAACAGAGACATTGACAAATATTATGTAACATTGATAAAAGGGAATCTTGAAAGAAATACAGATAAACTGACTGATTTTGAGGGAAAAGAAAAAATGGAACTTAACTACTCAGTTAAAAATGCATATAACGTTTGTTCCTTAGTAGATGTAAAGTTATTGACTGGGAAAAAACATCAAATAAGAATACAGTTCAGCAAAAGAGATCACCCAGTACTGGGAGATGAAGTTTATGGTGATAGAGAATTAAACGCTCATTTCAGAAAAGCACATAATCTAAAGCGTTATTTTTTACATTGCTCAAGAATAGAATTTGAACATCCATTTAGTGGCCGTCGGGTTAAATTCAGTTCAAAATTACCTGATGATTTAACCAAAGTTAAAAAAAGCCTTGAACAATAATGAGAAAAGTTTTTGCCGTCTTTTTTATATTTTTACTATTTATTGGACCAGCTTTTGCTGGCATAAAAGAAGATATTGAATCAGCATATAAAAGATTATTTGAAATGTTTGAGGTTAAACCAGACTACACACTAGTAATTCTAGACACATTAAATGATCATCCCCGGGCAGTTAAATATAACTCCCGTTACAGAGTTTTAATTCCATCCTCAGGATATTATTCAGATCAAGCAAGACATGAAATGGCTCACGTTTTTCTCATGGAATATGCGAAGGAATTTGATATAGATGCCGAAAAGTTACCAATCTGGTATCATGAACTTGTAGCTTCCTGGTTTACTGTTTTAGACAAATGGAAACTTAACCTATTACCTTTCAATGCTATTTTCGATGATTTTACCGAGTACACTGATCAATATCCTGATGAAAAAGAAAACTTCTATGGTGCTGTTGAAAGTTTTGCAATATATTTATCAAGAAGATACAATTTTGAAGCTTTTGTCAAATTTACTCTTAAAGAGTTCAAACAAGAATTAGATATAGTAACTGCTATGAATGCTTTTTTTGATGATAGCTTTGAAAATGAATATTCAAAATGGAAATTGATACAATTAATACCGTATAGTATATACCTTCTTTTTGTTGCACTCATGATATATTTGTTACTAGGAAGGAGAGATCGAAATTGGCGGGGGTTAGAATTCGATCCACGAACACCAGAAGAAGTTCAAGAAGAGGAAACAGGGCGACGATAAGAAGTCCAAGGATGTTTCTTTTCATTCTTTTCCTTGTTTTTGGATTTTTCTTACTTATATCATATTTACAAGACAGAATGAAATCTGATTCATATACAAGTGATGCAGCTATAATTTTGGAAAAACCAGTAAACGGAATAGATGGATATGAATTAATAAAAAGCGATGTAGAGGATGTTGGAGAAAGGCATAATGCTGCAGGTGAAGATGGCGTACTACAGGTAAACCTTTCAGAAAATTTGCAAAAAGATAGACTTGAAGAACTTTTCAGGCAAAATAGGAAAATAATTCTTACAGGCGTATCTACTCTTACACCAGCTGAAATAGCAGAGATGCTTGATTATTACCAAATTTACGCAGGTTACTATGAGTTTGACGAAACAGAATTTTTTATTAGACAAATCATGGAAGAAAGAAAATATCCTTCCCTTGTTTTTAGAGTTCACAAGATCAAGTCAAAAGAATATCCTAATTATGATACAGAAAGCGCAGTACTGAGATATATAAGAGCGGTTCAAGAAAGAAGTATTGATGCTCTGGTTTTCGTTTATGGAGAGGGTGAACGTTTAAAATATAAGAATCTTGTGGAAAGTGTATACACTCAGCTTAGGGAAAAAGGATTATTTTCGGATAGGATTAAATCAGTCAGTTACAGCAAACCCTCTTCAACCAATTTAGCCGTAATAACAGGATTTCTAGGCATTGCTTCTTTCAACATATTCCTTGCCTTTGGGTATTTAGTAATCCTGGCGATTTCAGGTTGGCTTTCCCTAACATATCTTGTTGTAATAGGAGAAGTTGCTTTGTTTTTCACATTAATGCGTATCTCTCGTAGAAAAGGCAAGGGTAAAGAACTGCTGATGCTATTTCTTTTCTTTATTTCAGCGGTTGTACTTGGAATCGCTGTAAACACACAGATGGTCTCACCTGCTTATCAGAATGGAATAGAATTGTTCAGGGGTGTGAAACTTTCGTTATTTATTCTTCCTGTAATTATCTTTGGACTGGGATTAATTAGAAAAAGAAGTAAAGATTTTACATTATTCGATATAGTCATGGTTGTGATTTTTGTCATTGGAATTATTTATTATATTTTGAGGAGTGGTAACTTTTCATTTGTGCTAAATTTTGAGAGGCAGTTAAGGGATACACTTGATTCATTATTACTTGTTCGACCAAGATTTAAGGAATTGATTGGATATCCATTCCTGCTTGTAGCAATAGTTCAAGGTTTTAGGAATTATGGGAAATTTGGTGCTCTTCTTTCTGCTGTGGGAAGTATAGCATTTGTATCAGTGATCAATACATTTTGCCACGCAACTCCACCACTATGGACACAGTTGTTGAGAAGCATATATGGAATAATATTCGGTACAATAATTGCGTTAATTGCACTGGTAATAATCAGGATAAGTAAGAGTTACACCTTGGCCAGAGAAACTGGGTCAAAGGAAAATGTTACATCTAACTCGAACATTGAAGAAAAATGATAAGTCTATATAGAGTAACAGGAGGAGGAATGGATAATGAGAAAGTTGATTTCAGGAACCATATTTTTTGTTTTACTGGTTTCATTGATGGTTTTTGGTGGCGAATATGAGTTGCAAAAGGTTATAATCGTCCCCGAACCGGACCAGGAGCTGCAGGTTCAAATATGGATGGACAAGGAACCTGGATCTGTATATAGAACCGGTGAAGAAGTAGGAATTTTCTTCAAAACAAACAAAGATGCTTATATAGCTATTTATGACATAATGCCAGATGGAGAAGTTCAGTTACTTTTCCCAAATAAATATGATAAAGAGAATCATGTGAAAGCAAATAGGGAATATCAATTGCCAACGGATAGTGCATCTACAAGGTATAAATTAAGGGTTTCAGGTCCATCAGGGTTGGAGATCTTTCAGATAGTTGCATCAGCATCACCCATAGCATTTCTCGATGATCTGGTAAAAAGACTTGATGTTGATCCTTTCCCTAAGTTTGGTAGTTCTGCTGAAAATGTAATTGAAAAGCTTGTTAAGCCTTTTGTGGAAAAGGCCGAATATGCTATAAACCAGACTTATTTTTATGTTAATTCAAAACCTACTGAAGGAGTACTTATAATAAACACTCAACCTTCCGGAGCAGATATTTTTGTTGATGGTGTTCACTATGGGGAATCTCCGTTGAGTGTGAGGCTTTCTGAAGGTTCTCACTACATAACCGCTGTTAAAAAGGGGTACAGACAGGCAAATACAATGGCAAATATTGTTGCCGGTAGAACGAATTCTATTACCTTGAACCTTGAGGGTATAACCCGTCAGTATTCGCTGATTGTTAACAGTTCACCAGCTGGAGCAGGTGTTTATATAGACAACAACTATGTGGGACAGAGTCCGATAAGAACAAGTGTTGATCAGGGAACTCATACCTTGAGAGTAGAGAAGCAAGGATATAAAACCCATGAAGAAACGATCAGCATTAACTCTGATACATCACGTTCAATAGTACTTCAGGAACAGGTACAAATATGCCGTGTTGAGATTAATTCAAATGTTTACGGAGCGAACGTTTATGTTGATGGTACCTATCGCGGAAGAACGCCGCTGATAATGAATCTGGAAAGAGGAAGCCATAATTTTAAAGTAGAAGCCAGCGGATATTCAAGCTACAGTCAGTCATTCTACATATCATCCGATAGGGTAATAAATGTTAACTTAAGCAAATCAAAATCTGTAGTGAATTTTAGCAGTAATCCTTCCAATGCGAGAGTTTATATCAATTCAAGTTATCGAGGAACAACACCGCTTCAGTTATCTCTTGATGAAGGAACCTATACAGTTCGTATAGATAAAGACGGCTTTATGTCAAAAACAGAAGAAATATCTGTTCAGTCAGGTCAGTCGTACAATTACAACTTCACATTAGAAGAGATAAAACCGGTAGCTAAAGTTAGAATAAACACCAATCCATCAGATGCCAGAATATTTGTGGATGGTTATGAAGTGGGCAGGACAAATAAAACAATAGAAATTGAGGCAGGTCACCACGAAATACTTTTGTTGAAAGAAGGTTTCTATTCTGTGCATTTAATTATGTACTTCGAGGAAAAGAGTTACTCATATACTTTCGTTTTAACACCCATTAAATAATCGTAATAGCTTTACATTGAAAAAAATCACCCCATGTATGGGGTGATTTTTTTGGCTTCTTGGCGTGTTAATTCCCTGTATTCACCTTCATTAAGTGTTTTAGGAAGTTCCAGATTTCCAATTCTGACTCGAAAAATATCACTAGTTTCAGAACCTAGAAATTCAACCATTTTCTTTATTTCATGAAACTTCCCCTCTGTTAAAACAATCCGGAATCTGTGGGGATCTTTCCATTCAATTTCATCTGCTCGATAAATTTCATTATTTAATCTTATTCCTGATAACAGCTGTTCAAGTTGTTGGATTTTTAGTTCTTGGCTTACCGTTACTATGTATTCCTTTTTTACATTGAATTTGGGATTTATACAGTGATGAAGAAATTTTCCATCGTTTGTTAAAATGATTATACCTCGGGCATCTTTGTCAAGTCTGCCTGCGATAGAAAGTTCTTTTTCATAGATTTCATTTACAAGTGAAAAGACAGTGGGACCTTCTTGTTCATTTCTTGAACAAACATAACCTACAGGTTTGTTCAATAATACATAGACATTCCCGTAGGGGACAACAATCTTATCATCAAAGGTCACTACATCGTCATCATTTAACTTTTCAGACGGATCAGTTACGATAATTCCATTTATTTTTACCCTTCCCAAACGAATTCTTTTTTTCACAGTTTTTCTGGAAAGGTTCGTGAATCTGGAGATATATTTGTCAAATCTCATCATAAGTATATTTTACTATATTGTTTTCCGGTAGATTATTCAAGTAATAAAGATGGTTCTTCCGCAAAGTACCTGACTAGAGCATCATAACC
>JBNGCV010000006.1:0-61518 GCA_049975465.1 Kosmotogaceae bacterium
TCATCATTGAATCCTGCCACGCAGGCAGCTGGATTCAATTGCCTTCATCTTTAACAAGCTGCGAAAATCTTGTTCTCGCAATTACAACAACAACTTCTGCTCTAAGTGCATACGCAGATGTAGATTACGAAAGTGGTCTAACTGATTATAATCTTTCAGATTTATGGGTCGAATGGACAGGGGATTTCTTACAGAGTCTTGAATATTATACTTCTGATGCTCATTGGCCCGAAGTAACAAGTTACGCCACTACCTGGAAAATAGATAATTTATCGGCTCTTTACGACAAATGTTTTATGAGAATTGCTGCTTTGGAACATACTTTCACAGAACGACTGGGAATTCAAGATCCAATGATTTACAGACGTTATACTATTGTTTACTGATTTAAGGCAGTTTTACTTTTTGAATAATTTGCTTTAATTTTCTTGAAAAAATATCTTTATTGTCCGCTTCAATAAATAACTTGAAAAACTCAGGGCTGCCTTTTTTCAAGCAGGCAGCCAGTTTTTCATTTCCATATGTTTCATCTATTACTTTAGCCATATAATGTCCTAATGTATAAAAAGGACCATTTGATTTCAAACCGATATTTAGTATCTCTTCTAATTTATTCTTATCTAACTCTTCATTTTCGGACTCGATTATTTGCTGAAATAAATTAACTGCTTCGTTAATTTTCTCATTTTCTTTTGAAAAAGCTGAACCATATTGGACATATGTTGCTGTTCCCTCAAGGAAAACATATGTCATTGCTTTATAAACAGCATCAAGCTTTTCATTATCAAATGATTCATCAAGCATATTGAAGTCTTTCCCTGTATTACCAGGGTAGAGCATAGCCTGAATTCTATGATAGGTTTCATGCACGACAGTATCTACCAAAAACTTATAGTTGTCTTTAACATGTTCAATGTTTATTCCGCCAAATTTCGATGTTGCCCAGCCTCTTATTGCCCACTCTACTGCAAACACAAAGCGTTCTTTGAAAACAAAACCTTCAGGGACATAAGATTCCAGTTTAGATGATATTAGGGCTTCAATGTTACTTTTGTTGATTTCTAAATCTTTAAAAAGTTTCTGATATTGCTCAAGATTCATAAAAATATCTGCGAAATTAAAACAGTTCCATGGATTCAACCATTTCCATATGATACTAATCGGATCTTTACTCGAACCCAAAAAAATGAAGTATGAGAGGTTTTTAGTAGTCATTTCTGGTCCTGGTACATACCCCAGCGAATTCCTGTGCTTTATCATCTCAATGAAAATCTCTGAATGGGCAATTTTCTCAGCTTCTTCAAATACTGGATCATCACAGGAAAAGTAATCTATTATCTGTTTTATGGCAGATAAATCAAGCGTTACTTTTATTCTTCCAGTTGAAGTTTCTTTCCTCTGTTTATATGGCTCATTATCAAAATATAGTGGATATCCTGTGTTTTCAATTTCATTTAACTGAGATTCTTTAGTGTTAATCAAGTAAATCACAAAATCAATAAAGGACTTCAAAGAATATGGTACAGGGATTTCATTTTCATCTTTTATAGGTTCAGAGATAATTCCAAAGAAACCTCCACCCATTTCAGTTTTGTTTTTCTGAAGTTTAAACAGCTCTTTGACATCTTCAGGCGATTTAAGTTGATTAATAGTATTAATGAGCCATCTTAGGTTTTGTTCTCCTTCTTTATTGATCAAGTCGTTTAAGATATCGGTATAATTTTTTTCTACGTTATTTGAAAGATAGTTGATCGAATTTCCAACGGGCAAAGAAAACAGCACAATTTCACCTCAAATCCAAAATTTTAAATGAACTATTTATCAGTTAATTTTCTAACAAATTTCTCAAGTTCTTCTTTGTATGGCATTGATTCCGCGGCTCCAATACGGGTTGCAACCATTGCTGCAGAAGCGTTCGCTCTTCTCAAAATCCTACTGAGTGATTTATCATTCAGAGATCCTGGGTCATCATATTCAAGTAGTCCCGAGATCAAGGCTGACATGAAGGAGTCTCCACAACCTGTGGTTTCTGCAACATCAACACTGAATCCCTGTTCAAATAGTTCCATATTTTTATAGAACAGTTTTGCCCCCTTTGATCCCATTGTTAATACAATAATAGTATCATCATCAATTTCAAGAGTTTTTTTTGCACTTGTAAAATTCCTTGTTCCCGCAAGATATTGAAGATCGTCATCACTTAATTTCAATAGATCTACGTTTTTTATTAGCCTTACAACAAGATCAACGAATAATTCTTTGTTTTCTATTAATGAAGGTCTTACATTGGGATCGAAGGTGACAAAAACATTTTCTTCTTTCATTTTCTTTGATAAATACTCCATTGTTTTGGCAGTTTTGCTTTCCAGTATGGTGGTTGAACCAAAATGAAAAAGATCAAATCCTTCACATGAAATTTCCGAAATATCTTTAATATCTACCTGGGCTATTCCCCTTTTATCTTTATGAAAATCGAAAGAAGGCTTCCCTTCAATATCCACCGAAGCGAAAGCGAGAGTGGTGTTTAAATCATCTACTTGAAATGTCCACTTATCGTTAATATTTTCTTCCTTTAAAACATTTTTTAGATACTTTCCAAATTCATCGCTTCCTACTTTTGCCAGGAATGAAACCCTGTTACCCAATCTTGAAAGCCCAACAGCAACATTGAATATTGAGCCACCAGCCCTTTTTTCAAACAAATTAGACTCAGCTACTGTTTTTCCTTTTTCTTTTGAAATAAAATCTATCAGAATATCTCCAAAACACAGTATCTTTTTCAACGGATCACCTCATTGAAAACAATTCATGAGAATTAACCGTAACCTATTTTTGGACACTCAATAACTGAACTTATCTAAGACACTATCAAACCTTTCACGTAAATCATTATATAGTTCAGTGAATTCAGGATAAATTCGCTTATAAATCTCTGCTGACTCCACATCGGGTTCCACAACTCTATCCACTTTTATCCAGGAAAGGACGTCGTTTAAGTCCATTCCGTCGCCCATCGCAGATAGCATTGCTGCACCGTAGGCACCACCCTCGTCCATTTTCGGGACTTCAACAGGATATTCAAATATTGAAGCTAAGATTTTACACCATACAGGGTTTTTCGCTCCTCCTCCGACAACCCTTACCCGACCAATTTTCGTTTTTTCTTTTATCAGTTCAAAGGAATCTTTCAATCCAAAGGTAATTCCCTCAATCACTGACCTCATCACATCGCTATTGTTATTCACAGAAGAGAGTCCAAAAAGAACACCTCTCGCATTGGGATTTCTATGAGGGGTTCTCTCACCATTTAGATATGGCAAAAAGATTAGTCCTCTTGCCCCTGGAGCACTGCTCGAAATCATCTCTTCTATCTCTTTCCAGGATCTTCCTTCAAAAAATTCATTCTTGAACCAATTTGCTGAATGTGCCGCAGAAAGCATAACCCCCATAAAATATGATTTTTCAGGAAGCACGTGGTTAAAATAATGAATTTTTCCCGACTCATCGGGTTTATTAGAATCCGTCACGGTGAGTACTGTCCCTGAGGTGCCTATGCTTACCATAGTATCACCAGTTTTGGCCATTCCAATTCCCAAAGCTGCTGAAGCATTATCAGCGCCTCCGGAAATAACCGGAATCTTTTTCCATCCCAGTTCTCTTAGAATTGAATCTTTTAAATAACCTCTAACAGAGTAACTGGATAAAATCTCGGGAAACAATGTCTCCGGAAGGCCAAGTTCTTTTATTAATTTTTTGTCCCATTCACGTGTTTTGACATTGTATGCAGCTGTTCCCGAAGCATCTGACCATTCAATACCCTTTACTCCCGTTAATCGATAAATTACGTAATCCTTTGCCAGTAAAAAACTACTCATTTTTTCGAATTTCAACGGCTCATTTTTCTTAAGCCAGAGAATTTTTGGGAGGGTAAATCCTTCAAGTATTGGGTTCCCAATCCTTTCAATAACTCTCTTTTCTCCACCAAGGATTTTTGTTGCCTCTTTACATTCAGCTGTCGTCCTCTGATCACACCAGAGAATAGCCGGTCTAATTATTTTATCTTTGTTGTCAAGGGAAACCAGACTGTGCATTTGTCCTGAGAAGCTCATCGCATTTATATCGTGTCTGCTTGAAATCTTTTCAAGTAACTTCATTGTTCCACTAAACCATTCCTCTGGATCCTGTTCAGCCCAGGCTGGCTTTGGTGCGTTTAATCGCAAACTTTCGCTGAACATATCAAGAACGGAGCCATTTTCATTTACAACAAGTGCCTTAATCGCAGTTGTTCCAATATCTATTCCAAGATATTTTTTCATGTAATCCTCCTAAAATGGCGTTTTTGTATCAATGTATTAAATGTTTATATTATGTAGATTGAGAACTTTATTGAATGCTCCTTTAATCTCTTTTGTCATATTCTGTGAAATTTTCACAGCATTTAAAAGACTTTCTTTTTGTGTTTTTCCTTTAATAAGCGATGCAATGAGTACGACATCAAAAACATCTCCAGCACCTACTTTGTAAGGATATTCCTTTCTATCACCTTTAACCTGTATGTCGTTCCAGGAAGCTCCACCACTTCCTTTTTTGATAATATCAAATTCTTCAATCTCTCCTAGATCATGATTGCCTATAAAAATTGCATCAGCATTTTTGTTGATATCGATGTCCGCTCTTCTGATATTGAACAAAGGTCCCATATCAATAAATATTTTTCCAGTAAAACTGCTGCATATTTCCTTGAAGGAATGCATAGCTACCTCAGTGTTAATAATAACAATATCTGCTCTTTCTAAAGAATCTTCTGTTATCCTCAAAGATAATTTGTTTACACCACGATCAACTGCGATTGGTTTGTCATTTTTCGAAATATGATACCCTGTTCGTTCTTCTAAAACGTTCATCCCGTGAACATTAAATTTATAGTTTCTCAACCGTGAAAGAATTTCCTTTCCTTTCCAGTCATTACCAATATTTGAGATGAACTCAACATCAAACCCGAGTCTAAATAATCCAAAAGCAATATTTAAACCCGAACCTCCGGGAGATTCAATTATCTTTGCTTCGTGAGGATTATCGCCATATATAAATACGTCAAGAAAGGTCCCGCCAAATACAACAATTTTTTCATTCACAATAATCACTCCAGTTATCCAGCTTAATTGTATGATACAACTATTATATACATCATTCATTTCATTTTTTAGGAGTGATTTAATGGATAACCAAACAGTACTTAAATCCCGAAATAGAGCTGTTGAGTACTTAAGTAATGCCTGTATTGCAGTCAAAGAAAAAGAAATAAATAATATGGAAGTAACAGATTTTGGGCTTGGTTGTCATGAAAAAATAGGATTACAACTGCTCGTGTATATCAATACAAAAAGAGTGTGTGCCAAAGAACTCATTCTTTTTCCCGGTCAGATATGTCCTGAACACAAACATCCTTCGGTTAATAATGAAATGGGAAAAGAAGAGACTTTCCGCTGTCGCTGGGGAACTGTTTATCTCTATATCCCCGGAAAACCTTGTAAAATACCAAAGGCATCTATTCCCAATGGATTCAGTAAATATTTCACAGTATTTCATGAAATAATTCTTAATCCCGGCGATCAATATACAATAAAACCAGAAACATTCCACTGGTTTCAAGCAGGTAATGAGGGAGCTGTGGTATCTGAATTCTCCACAACTAGCAAAGATGAGTACGACATATTTACAGACCCCAGAATAAAAAGAAAATAACAATAAACTGCTTTAATTCAAGCGTTGACTAACTATAATTATTATTGTAAAATATATGCAAACGATTTGCGCAAATCATTTACGAGGTGTTCTGAATGAAAGGTTTTACTCCTTTAAGGAAAAGAGTTTACAAAATGATAGAAGAAACCGATTCTCCTATAAATGCCGATAAAATCTATAAAGAACTGGACAACAAACCCGATCTATCTTCAATCTACAGAGCTTTGAATTACCTTGAAAAAAATGGTATGGTCAAATCTTTGACATTCAACACAAAAATAAACTATTACTACACTCCAAAGAAGCATCCTCATCATTTTCTTTACTGCAAGAAGTGTGGAAAAACGGAAAGTTTTGATGTTTGTCTCGCGAACGAAGTACAGAAAAGGATTGAAGATACACATAACTTCAAAATAACTAACCATGTATTTTACTTCATTGGTATTTGTAAAGAATGTATGGAGAGGGGCGAAAAATGATGCGAACAAAAATCTTGTTAACAATATTCATGATGCTATTGTATTCAGTCTTTTCTATAACCATTGCGACAACAATTAATCCATACTATCTTATAGTTAAGGAACTTGTTGATGATAGCGCAAACATCAGTGTGATTATAGAACCTGGTGAAAACCCACACACTTATTCACCCACAATAAATGATATAAAAAAATTAAGATCGGCTGATCTGATATTGGCCAACGGTCTTTCACTTGAACTATATCTGGAAGATACATTGAAAGATATAAATAATCAGAATTCAGACGTACTTTACGTTTCTGACTTTATTGAAAATTTTACTAATGACGTTAAAAAAGAAAATTCATCTCATATAAACCCACATATATGGCTAAGTCTTGACTTTATGATTGAACAAATTATCCCCAGGTTAACAGATAAACTTATTGAACTAGACTCCGCTAACAAAGCTTTTTATAGGACCAGATCGGAGAAATTAATTGAAGAGCTAAGTAAAATCAGGAATGATGCTTCTGAACTTCTAAAGGATTATAAAGGTACAAATGTGTTGCTTTCACATCCCAGTTTCAAATACTTTTTTACCGATTTCGGGATAAAAGAATACGCAATATTTGAAGGTCACGGTGATGAACCGACCATAAAAGAGTTAAAATCATACATTGAAAAAGCTAATAATGGCGAGTTCATAGCGATTTTTGGCGAAAAACAACAGAATATCGAACCCGTTCAGATAATTGTGAAATCTACAAACCTTAGTATGGGTATACTTGATCCCCTGGGTATTAATAGTCAAAGCATTGTTGAACTTTTTAAGTACAATCTTGAGCAAATAAAGGAGGCTCTGAATGAGTGACGATAAGTTGCTGGAGGTAAAGGACCTTTCCTACAGCATTGGCGAAAACATAATTTTAAAGAATGTTTCCTTTGACATATATCGAGGAACCATGACAGGAATAATCGGTCCAAACGGTGCCGGGAAAACAACTTTGGTTAAAGCTATCGTAGGAGATCTTGAGGATTTTAAAGGTGCTACAACAAGGAACGGAAAAATCGGTTATCTTCCACAAAGGACCGATTTTGAACGCTCTTTTCCTATTACTGTAAAAGAAATTGTTGCCATGGGACTGTATGAAAAAAGAGGTCCTTTACGTTATTTTAAGAAAGAAGACTGGAAAGAAATTGAAGCACTTCTTGGAAATGTTGGATTAAAAAAGCTTAAAAACAGGAGAATTGGTACACTCTCAGGTGGTGAATACCAGAGGGCAATGCTGGCAAGAGCTTTAGCAAAACATCCTGATCTTCTAATCCTTGATGAACCTGAAGCAGGGATAGATGAGATGGGAAAGGCTTCGTTTTACAATCTCCTTGATAATCTGAAAAAATCAAAAAATATTTCTATACTTATGGTTAGTCATGATATAGGAATGGTTTTTGACGCCTGTGATAGTATTCTTTGTCTGAACAAAACTCTGCACTGTCACAAAGCTTCGGAAAATGTTTCTCCCGAGGATTTAACCAAAATATTCTCTCCTGACTTTGACCTGATTCTCAGGGGCAAAGAACACGCAAAAAGGGAGCATAAACAATGAGCTTTTTTTCAGATATATTCGCACTGGATTTTCTTTCTCTGGCATTTACTGCAACATTGCTGGTCAGTTTTGTGACAGGTCTCTTTTCAACCGTGGTTGTACTAAGAAAAATAGAATTTATCGGTGATGGTG
The DNA here is from genome assembly GCA_049975465.1 of Kosmotogaceae bacterium. Classification (GTDB taxonomy): domain Bacteria; phylum Thermotogota; class Thermotogae; order Petrotogales; family Kosmotogaceae; genus JASMTM01. Next base: position 7,947 of record JBNGCV010000006.1, read on the forward strand.
TTGCTCACGCAGCTTTCGGAGGACTGGCTTTAGGTTTTTTAATTGGGGTTAATACAAGATTGGTAGCTATATTAACAGCTGTAGTATTTGCGGTTATAATCAATATTTTCAGCAAAAAAGGTTATATCAGTGAAAACAGTATGATCGGGATTTTGTTGCCTTTATCAATGGCACTGGGTATTATCTTTCTATCATTCGTTGAAGGATATACCCCTGATGTAATGAGTTATCTATTTGGGAATATTTTGCTCGTTTCGGCTTTGGATATTTGGATTCTTGCAATGATCTCAGGAATCTCAGGAACTGCTTTTCTGCTGTTTCACAGAGAAATCCTTTATTATTCTTTTGATGAAACTCTGGCACGACATTCTGGAATAAATGTTTCCCTTGTCAACTTCTTTATTCTAATTGGTGTATCTGTAAGTGTAGTGGCCTCTGTAAAAATTGCAGGTATAATACTTGTAACAGCCTTCCTGGTAACCCCTGCAGTCATTGCAAAAAGGCTTGCGAAAACTTTTAAAGGAATGGTATTTACTGCGATTACTTTCAGTCTCTTGTCATCAATACTGGGATTATGGGGTGCATATGAATTCGAAATATCACCCAGTCCTTCAATAGTTGTAGTCCTTTCCCTGGCATTTATTTCAGTTTACTTAGTCACTATTAAAAGGAAAGATATTTAATGAATGTGAGGTATTCTTTCAGAGTTATCTACTTCGTCTACGGTATTTTCAACCAACCAATTTATGGTTAAAAGGTATTGATCATCAGGAATTATCCCCTTTTCGATTTTGACTTCACCCGATTGACTTTTCAAAGGGCCTTCAAATACATGAAACCTGTTCAAAATCATGTCAATACAATATTTTTCTATCAATCTTCTGGTTTCCGAACTAACAACACCTTTTAGTGGAGCCAATTCAGCAATACCTGATTCAATACCGGGCCATAGCGTCTAACTTTTCCAGTTTCCATGAATTACACTCTCTACAATGTCTAGATAAAGCTGTCCCCAATACCATACAGGAGCAGTCAAATGAGTATCAAAAGCATATTTTGACATATCATGGTTGTAACCTATTGACCAGACTCCGTATTCATCAGCAGTTATATTTACTGTTGCTGTATCCATACCATGAGCGATAACATCTACTCCCTGTTCAATAAGTTTTTCAGTCGCTTCAACTTCTTTTTCTTTATCAGTCCAGTCTCCTATCCATTCTATTAAAACTTTTGCATCATTATTGGCTTTGTTTACTCCTATTGCAAAAGCGTTGACTCCTCTCATCACCTCAGGGATTTTTACTGGCGCGATATAACCTATTAAATTTGTCTTATTCATCTTTCCAGCCACGATTCCAGCAAGAAAATCAGCCTGATAAATTTTTCCAAAATAGTTTCCTACATTTTCAGAACGCTTGTAACCTGAACAATGCATAAAGACTACATCAGGGTATTCAGCCGCAACTTCAAGAACTGAATCCATATAATCATAACTAGTTGCAAATATTAGATCACATCCATTTTCAGCCAGCTTACGCAATTTTTCAGCAGATGTTTCGCAGGGCACATTTTCATAGTACTCAGTTTCTACATCTCTAATCATTGTTTCAATATATTGCCTTCCAAATTCATGGGCATAAGACCAGTCACAGTCTTCTATCGGACCAATATAGATAAACCCAACCTTAAAACAAAACGCAGTTGAAACCAAGATTATAGATAAAAACATCAATATTTTCTTCATTATTCACACCAACTTTGAGAGATCAAACCTTACAAAATAATATAGCAGTAATTTTTCAGAAAAATCAATTAATGCCACCACATTGACAAAAATTGTACTATCTGATATAGTACAGTTAAACAGTTTTATTTTGGAGGGATCGCTGTGTTCTGGAAAGAGTGGTATGACTTAAGATTGAGGTTTTTTATCATTCTTATTGTGTTTATATTTATGCTTATTATGACCATAGCTATGAGACCCTACACATCAACTATGATGGATCAAATATCCGAAGAATTCGGTAATTTGCCTGATTTTTTAAAAAATCTGATTGGCGACCCAAAATTACTGAGTAAACTTGAGAACGATGATTTTTATCTTCTCAGCCAGTGGTTCGGTAAAAACCTTGGGCAATTTCTTCCAATCATTGCACTGATAATTGCATTCCCGATTTTTGCACGGGAAACAGAAAAGAAGACTATTTATTTTATTCTGTCTCGAATGAAGCGCGAGAAGGTATTCTGGTCAAAATACTTAACGGGTTTGTCATTCACTAAAACACTTATTGGAACACTTACTTTACTTGGACCACTGGGAATGAAGCTCGCTGGTTACAACGTTCATATCTCTAAACCTCTTATGATTCTTGTACATGAAATAATTGCAATGTCATTTCTTTATTCACTCTATATAATGTTTTCAATTATTTTCAATGACCAGGTTAAACCAATATTAGCTGGTCTGGTTACGGTATTTATCATGCCCGTTTTTTCCTTTGTAGAATCACTTTCATTTCTCAATATCTATCCATATTTAATGGGCCAAAGTATAATAAACGACCTCGGAATCGATTGGAAATATTCTATCGTCCTTGTTGCATTAAGTATTGTACTGATCTTTGTCGACAAAAAACTCTTTATGCATAAAGAATTCTAAACGGGTGATAAATGTGTGGTTTAACATCGATATGCGATCTTCAGTTCCAATATACAAGCAAATTAAACGCAACATATATGAAGCAATTTTAAAAGGGGAGATAAAAGATGGCGAAATGCTACCTTCCATAAGAGATCTGGCTTCATCCATCAGAGTAAATCCGAATACTGTGGTTAGAGCATATCGCGAAATGGAAACAGAAGGAACAGTAATGGCACGTCAGGGCAAGGGATACATAATCATTACAGACAGGAATCAAATTAGAAAAAAGATTCTAGAAGAGCTAAAGAAAGATCTGTTTGATTACTTAATTAAATACCAAAAGCTTGGACTTACTCTTGACGAAGTTCTGGAGGTGACAAAAACACTATGGAAAGAGAACAAAGTTTAATACTAGAGGTTAATAATCTTAAGAAGACTTACAGAAACGGTGTAGAAGCAGTAAAAGGAATAGATATTCACCTGGATCCTCAGGAGGTGTGTGCACTTCTTGGTCCAAATGGTGCTGGAAAAACAACAACCTTGAAGTCTATTCTTGATTTGGTTAACTACGAAGGTGAAATAAAAGTGTTTGGCAAACCTGTACGTGAAGTAAAAGACAGGATTTCCTTTGTACCAGAAGAAAAGCTTTTTTATGAAAATATGGATGTAAATCAATCTTTGAAGGTTCTTAATAAAATACTGACAAATTTCGACAATACAAAAGCTGAAGAATTGATTAAGTATTTTGATTTGCCAAGAAATAAGAAAATAGCAAGTTTCTCAAATGGAATGAAAACCAGCGCATATTTAAGTTTTGCTTTTGCTCAGAACGTTGATCTATACATTTTGGATGAACCTACATGGGGACTGGATCCTATAAAACGCGATGATGTTCTCGAAATGATAAGACAGCTGGTAATTGAAGGGAAGAGTGTCCTCTATACATCACATATAATTCCGGAAGTTCAAAAAATAGCAGATAGAATGTATATAATGCACAAAGGAAAGATACATTATTCTGGTTCAATTGATGAATTGAAAGAGAAGTATAAAGTATTTTACATGACCGGAGAGGTTTATGATGAATTAGGTGTAGGTGATGAATCATTCTATGCAATTGTTAAAGAACAAAACAAAATTTCTGTTATCTCAAATGACCAGAATCAGTGGAACAGATTATCAAAAATAAGGGAAATAGAAGTAGATAATTGCGATCTTGAAAAGTTCTTCCAGATAATTATACGCGGTGGATTGAACTCAGGTGTATTTTCAAATTCCACGAAGGAGAGATGAATATGAAAAAGTCTTTAGTTATATTCCTAATTTTAATCGCTTTTTCATTTGCTTTTGCTTCAAGTGAAGATTCACAGATAGTCAGTCAGTACATCAACGCTTTTTTTGGAAAGGATTTTTCTACAGCTTATGAATTACAGAATGATATGGTAAAGGCTCAGCTTGATGAACAGGCTATGGAACAAACACACCAATATATCGTTAACAACTACGGAAATCCTGTTAGCATTATTGAAATCAAACAGGATACACAGGATGTGTATAAAATTTTCGTGTTTTACATGCACTTCGAAAATGCATATCTCAATGTAAATGTTGTCCTGGATCAGAACAAAAAGGTTGCTCAATTTTTGATTCAGCCGGCACCAGCACCATCGAGCAAACCAGATTATTCAAATCCTGATAATTTTGAGGAAAGCGAAGTTTCATTTGGTGAAGAGCCCTGGAAAATTCCCGGTACATTAACCATGCCAAAAAACACCGAAAGCTTCCCAATGGTAATAATTATCGGAGGATCGGGACCAACCGATAGAAATGGTACTGTGGGTCCAAATCAGCCCTATCGTGATATTGCCTGGGGGCTATCTTCCAGTGGAATAGCAACGTTAAGATACGATAAACGCACAAAGGTATATGGGGAAAAGATCATAAAAGAAGAGATAGAACCCACAATGCAATTCGAATACATCGAAGATATTTTTCAGGCCATAAATTTTGTTTCAAAAATGGAAACTGTTTCTGAAATTTATCTTGCAGGTCATAGTTTGGGAGGTATAGTGACACCTTACTCCGGAAAGAAGTCAGAAAGCGTTGATGGGATAATACTTTTGGCTGCACCCGCCAGAAAACTGGCACAAATCAGTCTGGATCAGAACAAATATTTTGCCCCCATCTCCGGTATAACCGAGGAGCAATTAGGACAAATTGAGAAAATGTTTAAAGAATTGCTCGATCATAAATTGCCTCCTGAAACAATAATAGATCCCAATGCTAATCTAAAGGCTTCATATTACTATGATACAGATAAATACCAGACACTCGTCTCACTTGAAGACTTTAAAAAACCTGTATTGGTACTTCAGGGAGAAGAAGATTTTCAAACCCTTATGGATAAGGATTTCAATGTTTTAAAAGAGAAGTTCTCCGATAAGAAAAACTTCACATTTAGATCCTTTGAAAGGCTCAATCATTTATTTATAGAAACAGAACGGGGAATTTTTCATACAACAAAAGAGTATACAAAACAGGGTTTTGTTGATGAAAAAGCAATAGAAACAATAGTAAACTGGATAAAAAATAAATAATCGATAGATGTGAGGTGTTTACATTGATAAACCTGAAGAAAGTAACAAAGGTTTACAGTGGTGGTATAGCAGCAGTAAATGACATATCTTTGAATGTGAAAAAAGGTGAAATCTTTGGATTTCTTGGTCCCAATGGTGCAGGGAAAACAACAACGATAAAGATGATTGTCGGACTGTTAAGTCCCAGTGAAGGTGAAATATTCGTCGGGAACCACAATGTTTTAAGAGAACCTGAAAAAGCCAAATCAATAATGGGATACGTTGCTGATGAACCACTTATAATGGAGAAGCTGAAGGGGATAGAATATCTTAAATTCATAGCTGATATGTATGAAGTACCTGCAGAAAAAAGAACAGAACGAATCGAAAGGCTTCTGAAAGACTTCAAATTAATTAATGCCATAAATGATCCTGTTTCATCTTATTCTCACGGAATGCGACAAAAGCTTTCATTAATAGCTGCTCTGGTTCATAATCCTGATTTATGGATTCTGGATGAACCCATAGTGGGACTGGATCCGGAATCTGCATATATACTCAAGCTTATGATGCGCAGGCATGCAGATGCTGGGAATACTGTCTTCTTTTCAACCCATGTCATGGAAATCGCAGAAAAAATATGCGACAGACTGGGAATAATAAGTAAAGGAAAACTTGAATTCGTAGGCACATTTGATGAACTAAAGGAATTGAGAGGTAAAGGTTCTCTTGAAAAATTATTCTTAGAGGTGACAGGCAGTGAAACTAAAGAAATGGATTTCTCTTACCTGGACGCTGATTAATTCTCATTACGGGTTATCAAAAAAACACTATTACTACATTGAAAAGAAGGAACGAGTCTGGGAACCACTAATTATAATTTTCGCTTTTGGAATGAGTGCTATTGGTTTGGTTCCTCTGTACGGTACACTTATTACCAATTCTTTTCAACAGTATTCTCAGCTTGGTGTTCCTGAGCTTTTTCTACTGCAGTTCATGGTTGTAACTGGACTTCTTGGTTTCTTTTTTGGAATCTTTTTAATGATCGGAGCAATGCTTTTTTCAAGAGACATGAGGATTCTCATCCCTCTTCCCTTAAAACCTGAAGAAGTCATGGCAGCAAAATTTAGCACTGTTATCCTTGATCAGATGATAATCTCTCTGATCACACTTTTGCCACCTCTTATATATTTTGGCATTCAGACATCTGCAGGGTTGTTATTCTGGATCAACGGAATAATCATTTTCCTGTTATCACAGATTCTACCTGTTACTATAACAGCGCTGGTGGTATTCCCGCTGGCAAGGGTTTTCAGATTTAGCAAACACCGTGACTTCCTTATATATTTTATAAGTTCACTTTTACTTATGGCAATAGTAATCTTTGTGGCATTAGTTAATTCCCAGGGGATGTCCGGTGATATGTCACCAGCTCGCATAATGGAAATGTTTTCCGACCCGGAAGGTTTACTTGTAAGAATTGGTAAAGTATATCCACCTGCAATACTGGCTTCAAAAGCACTAATTAGTAAAGGATTACCTGGATTAGTTTGGCTTCTTTCATACATTTTATTGCATGTTACTTTATTTGGTGCGCTGCTATTGATAGGAAAAAAATTGTACTATAATATGTACAACGAACTCCAGGAACATTTTGCTAGAAAAAAGGAATATAAAGCAGACGAACTGGCACTTTACCTGCAAAATCAAAAGACTAGATTCTCTGCGCTTTATTCCAGAGAGTGGAAGTACTTCCTTAGAGTGCCATCGTTTACATTCAATGGATTCGGCAACGTAATTGTGTTTCCCGTTATTATAATTATTTTATTGAGCACCTATAAGACGGGCCAGCTGGAGCAGTTCGAAAGTTATATACAGATATTAAGACCTTATTTTATTCCTATCGCCACACTCATGGGTATTTTAAGTGGTGGAATAAATGGACTTGCCTCATCGATTTTCAGTAGAGAGGGTAAGTATTTACCTGAACTAAAAATTGTTCCAGTAAAGTCTCAGACTGTTTTAACAATAAAGCTTTTGCATGTAAGTGTAATAAGTTTTCTTGGTCCTTTCATTGGCACGATAGCTATAGGAATAATCCTAAATGCAGGACTTTTTGAAATTATTCTTGCTTTCATAATTTCAGCGTTAACTATAACTTTTCTTAATATCATACAGTTCATTATAGATGCGATTAGGCCTATGCTGGAATGGGACAATCCTCAAAAAGCGATGAAGCAAAATTTAAATGTTCTATTTTCGATACTGATAACTTTTGGTTATGTTGCTGGAATGGCTACACTTGGATATTTTTCAAGAGATTATATTCAGCCATGGTTAATGAGTCTTTTACTTTTTTTGATCAGTTTGGCAGGATCATTTTTTACGTGGAAGATTGCAGTTTACAAAACCCGTAAGCTTCTCTCTGGAGATATGTAAAAAAAAGGCCTCTCATTTGAGAGGTCTTTTATTATATGACTACTCAAGATCTTCAAATGTTACATTCAAGATACCATAACTTTTCCAGGTATAATAATCATAATGCCACCATTCGTAAGGGTAAACACTAAATCGCTCTTTTTTCATTTCTTCAATTAATAGATCTCTCAAAAAACGTTTTCTTGTGGTACCACCAGGATAATCTGGATATGCTCTTTCAGAGAATTCGTCAAAACCACATATCATTTCTATAGGTTCACCTGTCTCAAGATCATAAAATCCCAGATCTACTGCTGATCCTCTGTTATGTCTGGACCCAAATGCAGGATTTGCAACGAAATCTTTTTTGTCTTCAGGAGTTGCATCCCAGAATAATTTTGTCACATACCATGGACGGTATGCATCATACACTATCAAACCCAGGCCATATTCGTGTATTTTATTATTTACACTCACCAGTGCTTCCGCTGCAGGCCTTTGCATATAAGCTCTGGCTATTTCATACATCCTGCTATTCATAAAATTGTTTTCCGTCGCGTATCTTATATCGAGCATAAGTGAATCGTCCAGTGTTTCAAGATTAACAAGATCAGGCTCTAAAAAATCTCCTTCTTCTTTTGGAGGCGTGGCACTCAAAGCAACAGGTCTAAGTAATTCAACAGGTTCAATGGGTTCTATTCTAAAACCTCCTTCTTTGTTGAAGGGTTCTCCACCAAACATTTTTCGATTATAGTACACTCTACCAACTTTACATGATATACCGATACCTTCCTCATCTCTTTGAAAAACAATAACATCGACATCAAACAAATTGTTGTCAGTCAATCGGTATTCCTTTTCATGAATTTCTTCAAGGGTTATTATGAGATAATCCGTATCGTTGAATTTAAGCGTTTCTCCCTCAATTTCCTCTCCCTCATGTAGGTTATAAAGCATTTCGAGCTTGCTATCTTTCTCTCTAATATAGAAATGCTCACCACATTGTAATGCATATTTCCCAATTAACTTACTCCATTGATCTGGTATCGCTTCTGGTATAAAGGGTTGCGCTAGAACACTAACAAATAAAGATAATAGAAACATCTCAAAAATGATTTTTATCATTCTTAACACTCCCGTTCTTTACCCATTCTATTTGGTAAAATATTATCACATCAGAATTATGACAGGAGGTTGTATTATGGAATGTTCACTTAATGAAAATCTCAAGAAATGCAACTGTACCTATCCCGGTTGTCCGAGAAAAGGTAAATGCTGTGAATGTATTGAATATCATCAACGACGTGGTGAGTTACCTGCATGCTATTTTACTGATGAACAGGAAAAAACATGGGATAGAAGTATTGAATATTTTGTCAAAGTGAACAGCTAAAGAAAAGAAGATTTTTTTAACATAATTTGGTTTCTATGAAAGGGAGTTGTTCTTATGAATAAAAAAGTAAAATTCAACTTCGATACACTTGCAATTCATGCAGGAGAAGAGGAAGATCAACATCAAGCCTTAAACAATCCTGTCTATTTAACTTCAACCTTTACATTTAAAGATATAAAGCAAGCACAGGATACATTCGACTTCAAAAGAAAAGCATATGTTTACACTCGTGGTGGAAATCCAACTGTGAATCTCCTTGAGCGAAGGATGGCAGCTCTAGAAAAGGGAACAGATTCAGTTGCATTCTCATCTGGAATGGCAGCAATTACAACCGCACTTCTATCACTAACAAAAAAAGATGATGAAATAATTGCACACAGAAACCTTTATGGCTCAACATTTTCCGCATTAAATTCATTATTGCCCAAATATGGAATAAAAACAGTTTTTACGGACATGACTAAAATTGATGCAATAGAAAATTTGATAACAGATAAAACCAAAGTTATATTTTTCGAAACACCTACCAATCCATCAATGGAAATCATTGATATTAAATCAGTTGTTGATTTAGCCAAAAAACATAGTATCCCAGTCGTTGTTGACAACACCTTCGCTACACCATACTTTCAAAGACCTCTCGAATATGGTGTTGATGTAGTCGTTCATAGCGCTACCAAATATATCTCTGGTCACGGAGATGTAGTTGCCGGGATTGCTATATCTAAGGACCAGGAGTATATACACAATCTAAAATTTGGATATATGTGTGAACTTGGGAGTGTTATGAGTCCTTTTGATGCCTGGTTACTTATAAGGGGACTTAAAACACTTCATCTACGAATGGAAAGGCACAATAACAATGCACTGGAATTAACAAAATTTCTCAAGAATCATCCAAAGGTTGAACGAGTCTTACATCCTTCTCTTGAAAATCATCCCGGACACGAAATTGCTAAAAATCAGATGTCAGGATTTGGCGGAATAGTTAGTTTCGAATTATGTGGCAATCTTGATGTGGCAAGAACATTTATTAAGAAATTGAAGATGCTAAAGCTAGCTGTAAGCCTTGGAGATGCCGAAACACTTGTTGAGATTCCTGCATTAATGACACACAGAGATTATCCGGAAGATAAATTACACAAATTTGGCTTTAAAAAGAAGACTGTTCGCATTTCTACGGGCCTTGAAAACCCTTCGGACATCATAGCTGACGTCAAACAAGCCATAGAAGGTGAATGAATGAAAGCATTGTTTTTTGACGGAAAAATGCATTTGAAAGAAATTGAAAAACCATCTCTCAAAGATTACAAAAATTATAATTATTCGCTCATAAAGGTTAAAAAAGCCGCTATCTGCGATACCGATCTTGAGATTATAAAGGGCTACATGGGATTTAAAGGGATTCCGGGTCATGAATTCGTTGGTATCGTAGAAAAAAGCAATCAAGAACACCTATTAGGCAAACGAGTTGTCGGTGAGATAAATATCGGATGTGGACGGTGCGATATGTGTAAAAAAGGGCTGAAAAAGCACTGCAGAAATATAAAAGTCCTTGGCATTGATAATTGGAATGGAGCCTTTGCTGAATACTTGATTTTACCCGATGAAAATGTGCATATTCTACCTGACAATATAACAGATAATGAAGCTGTTTTTGTGGAACCTCTGGCAGCTGCATTTCAAATTCTTGAGTGTACAGAGTTTTCCTCAGACAAACTTATCGGAGTGCTGGGAGACGGAAAATTAGGGCTCTTGATTTCACGGGTGCTCGAATCCAGACAAATTAAACACATATTGTTTGGTAAACATTCTGAAAGAATAACCTCCTTAAAAACAACATGCGTTGAATTCAAAAACTATGAAAAGGAGTTTTTTCCTGATTATAAAGAGCAGTTTGATATCGTAATTGAAGCCACAGGAAACTCAAAGGGATTGGAGGCAGGCCTGTTTCTAACAAAACCCAAAGGTACCATTATTTTAAAAAGTACATACGCAGGAAATAAGTCTGTCAATCTTTCAAAAGCTGTTGTTAACGAGATACAGTTGATAGGGTCAAGATGCGGTAATTTTCATGATGCCATCGAAGCACTTAAGGACAATTCTATCAAAGTTCTCCCCATGATTGACTCCGAATACAAGTTGAGTGATTATGAAGCAGCTTTTGCACGCGTTAAAAAATCAATGAAAGTAATTTTCAATATAGGAAAGGAATGATTATTTTGAAATACGAAATAGTTTATTTTGATCTGGACAATACACTTCTGGATTTCAGCAAATCTGAAAAAGTAGCATTAAAAAGAGCGATGAAACGTTATGGGAGAACAATAGATGAAAAAACCTATGAACTGTATGAAAAGATTAACGAAAAGTGGTGGAGTTATTTTTCTCAGGGGAAATACAAAAAGGATTTCATCGTTGTAGCCCGCTTTAATGAGTTTTTCGAAGCTGCCGGAATCAACGATGGCAATCCCGAATTGACTTCCAAAGAATATCTGGATGAATTATCGCGTCTAGCCTTTTTTATGCCAGGTGCAAAAAAAACTCTCGAATATCTAAAACAAAAAGGACAAAGGATGGCTGTTATTACAAACGGCGTGGAGAGGGTCCAGCAAGGGAGAAGCAAAAAAGTTAATCTGGATAGTTTCATTGAATTCGTGTTGACCTCCGAACGAGTAGGTAAACCAAAACCAGAACCAAAGATATTTTTTGAAGCCTCAAAGCTCTCAGGTGTCCCTCTAGAGAAATCGATTTACATAGGAGATAATCCCGAAAGTGATCTCCAGGGAGCACAAAGAGCCGGAATAGCTTTTATTCTTTTTGACAGCAATGGAAAAGCTGAAGAAGTAGATTGTACGGTTGCAAAAAGCTTTGAAGAAATTATTAATCTCATAGAATAGTAAATATGGATCCCAAACAACGGACTCGATGGATACAATGTAATACACTTCGTATTCAATAACAGCCGTTTATAATATGTTTTATGCTATTCTATGTTTGCATTACGCATTTTTCTGTAAAGAAGGCGATGCTTTGGCACTAAGATTAATGGAAATTCATTTTGCAGATGAACAGAAGGAAGAAATTGAAGGAATACTAAAGGATTATGAAAAGGACCATTCCTGGTATTATCCTACAGATGAAGGCTTTTCAGCCATCAAATTGATCATTGACTCTTCTTTAAGCGGTGATTTAATTGAGAAACTTGACAAGAAATTTAGCTCTTCAGAACATTTTCGTTTACTGGTTGTTCCTCTAGAAGCTTCATTACCGCGGATAGAACAACCAGAACAGGAAGAACAACAGGAAAAAGAAGAACGATTTAAAATGCTTGGTGTAAGTATCGACGAAATATATACTGACGTTTCTGATGCAATAGGAACAACTTTCACCGAAATGGCTTTTACTATTATTGCATCGATAGTGGGAGCAATAGGTTTAATTAGAAACAATGTTGCAATAGTTGTTGGTGCCATGGTCATAGCACCCATGCTTGGTCCGAATGTTGGCCTTTCCCTGGGAACGGTCCTTGGTGATACAAAACTATCATTCAAAGCTTTACGACAAATGCTTTATCGTTTTTCCGCAGCTCTTATTTTTTCAATCTTTATTGGTTATTTTTTTGAAATAGATGCAACAGTTCATGAAATTTCATCAAGAACTTTTCTGAACTTTTCAGATATTGTACTTGCACTTGCTTCTGGTCTCGCGGGGACGTTAGTCTTTACCTCAGCTAGATTAACTTCGCTTATTGGTGTAATGGTATCTGTGGCATTGTTGCCACCATTGGTTATTTTTGGAATGCTACTGGGAAATGGCAATTTTGCTCTTTCCGCAGGAGCGCTTCTGCTCTTTGCTGTAAATGTTACCTGCATAAATCTGTCCAGTGTTTTAACTTTCAGATTATTCGGGATTAAACCAAGGGTTTGGTGGAAGGAAGACACAGCAAGAAAAGGGTTCAGAAATGCTGCGTTGTTATGGACAGCACTACTGGTGATCCTGGCTGTACTAATTTTGATCATATATAAATAGACTTTTTATACTTCTTCGTATAGAGATCTCTGAACTTACTAATTGGGTTTTATAGTTCCTAATCAATTTTAATTAACGCTCCTGCTCTTTGGTCTAATAAGGATTTTAATGGCATTATTGAATTAAATTCGGTAACTATCGAAATAAATACGAGGTGATAAAGTGAAAACTAAAGCATTTGTAATTAATGAACCAGGAAAAGGGAGTATTAGAACCTATGAAATTCCTGAATTAAAACCCAATGAACTACTCGTAAAAGTAAAAGCCTGTGGTGTATGCACTACAGACAGAAGAATTTTTGGTGGCAAACTCAATGTTCCTTTGCCTGTAATCGGTGGACATGAAGTTTCAGGAGAAGTTGTAAAAACTGGTGAAGGCGTTGATGACATCAATATCGGAGATCATACCGCTTTAGACACAATAAATAGATGTGGTCACTGCTTCTACTGTGTGCGAGGAATGGATAACCTATGTATTAATTCAAGAAAGGGCAGAAAAATTGAAGACACCTTCCTTATTGCTGGAGGGTTTTCTGAATTCATAATAGTTAAGAGAAAACAGGTGTTTATTGTCAACGGGAACACAAATTATGAAACACTTTCTCTTTCAGAGCCGCTGTCTTGTTGCATTCACAGTGTAAAAAAAGCTTCTCTCACACCGGGAGATACGATTTTGATACTAGGTGGAGGAACAATGGGAGTTTTGCATGCATTGGTAGCCAGGGCTTTTGGCATTCTTCCCATTATCAGTGAACCCAACAGTGAACGTATGGATTTCGTTTCTTCACTTGGAATAAACACTATAAAACCCGATCAATGTGATGAAACGTCTAAAAAAATAAACAGAGGACTTGGTTTCGACGCAGTTTTTATAACAGCACCCGTTGCGAGTGCCATTAATGATTCTTTGAATTACGTTAGAAAAATGGGAACAGTTGTTATCTATACATCCCTTCATCCCAGCAGTGAGATGTCTTTTGATATCAATAAGCTACATTACTCTGAGGTAAAAATAACTGGAACTGAAGGTAGAACCATGGAAGATTTTAGAGAAGCAACCATGATGATTTCAAAATCAATAATCGACATTTCCTCTCTCGTTACAAAAACTATTAAACTTAACGAACTTAAAGAAGAGCTTAAAAAGAAGCCTGAAGGAAATGAACAGAGAACCGTTGTGTTGCCACACGAAAAATTCTAATTAATCGGGAGGAGTGATTTTAATGGATATTTTCTCAATGAAAAGAATGTACAACATCTTCAAGAACGATAAAAAAAGTCTAATTGTTGCAATGGATCATGGTAGTGCAATGAATGTGTTTCCTGATTTACTGGAAACGAAGAAAGTACTTGAAGAGATTGTAGCAAATGGAGCCGATGCTTTTCTCACTACATTTGGAATAGTCAAGAATTTTTGGAATACATTGAAAGGAACCGGTATTATATTGAGAATAGATGGAGGCGTATCATTATTGCGTGCCGGTTCAAAACATTATAGTCAACTCTTTTCTATAGAGGATGCATTAAGAATTGGTGCTGATGCAGTTGGTTGTATGGGTTTACCTGGTACAGATGATGAAAGTAATACCTTGAATTATCTTTCTCAAATCTGTGCAAATGCTCATAAATGGAATGTTCCTGTTCTTGCAGAAATGCTTCCTGGAGGCTTTAATAAAGAACTGCATTCTCCTGAGAATATTGCTCTAGCTGCAAGAATAGGCGTCGAACTGGGTGCAGATATGATAAAAACAGAGTATCCAAAGAATATAGATAAATTTAAAGAAACAGTAAAAGGCGTTTATAAACCAATTGTGGTACTTGGAGGAAACAAATCTGGGGATGCTGAACAACTGTTATTAATGGTAAAAGATGCTCTTGACTGTGGTGCATCGGGTGTCGCAATTGGACGCAATATTTGGGGTTACCCTGAACCAGGAAAGATGACGGCAGCTTTAAGTGCTTTAATACATGAGAATTATGATGTAAAACAGGCACTTGAACTTTTAAAATAAGCATAAATACCAAAGGGGGTATTATTGTGCGTAAAGTACTATTGGTAACGTTAAGTCTCGCTCTTGTGATTACTGTTGGCTTTTCTTACACAGCAGCATTGATGATAACTGGTGAAGTTGGAGGAAATCCTATTTACGAGATGATGGTGGCGGGTGCTGAAGAAGCTGCCCGGGAAATGGGCTTCGATCTCAAAGTAGTAGAGGGTGGTTATAATGCTGCAAAATGGGAACCCAATCTTATCAGTCTTGCTTCAACCGGGAAATATGATCTTATAATTACGTTTACAGAAGGAATGCCCAACAGCGTGGCAAAAGTAGCAAGAATGTTCCCAAATCAAAACCTTGCTCTTGTAGATGGACTGGTAACAGAATCAATTCCTAATGTATTTTCTCTTGGTTTCAATGACGAAGAAATGGCTTATCTTGCAGGATATTTTGCAGGAATGATAACGCAAAGTAATCTGGAAAGAGCCAATCCTGAACTTAAAGTCGGTTTGCTTGCTGGAGATATTTACCCTGCTATGACTGACAGAATGCGCCCTGCCTATATTGCGGGAGCTAAAGCAGTGAATCCCGAAATTGAACTAGTTTTTTCAGCAGCAGGAACATGGTCAGACCCAAACAAAGGTCAGGAGCTAGCTCAGGCACAATTTGAACAGGGTGTAGATGTTCTCCACATAATTGCAGGCGGAACAGGTGTTGGTGCAATAAACAAAGCTGCAGAGATGAACAAATACATAATCGGTGTAGATTCAAATATCATCCACTTTGATCCCGACACAATACTTGCCTGTACATTGAAGTATGCAGATAAAGCCATCAAAAATCTCCTTATAAGGGATTACAAGGGAGAACTCAATTACGGTACATATGAACGCTGGGGCATTAAAGAAGGCGTGATCGATTTTACCTTCGAAGATCCCAATTACTTCGAAAACGTACCAGCTGAGATCAAAGAAAAAATGAGATTACTTTTCGCCAAATTATACTGCGGAGAAATCGATATTCTTGAATAATTAAGAACATGGACTCCCGAGTAATCGGGGGTCCATCTTCCACCATTTTCTGGAGGATAAATCATGGAAGAATATATACTACAAATGAAAAACATTTACAAAATATACGAATCAAATAACGTGGCAGCACTAAAGGGAGCAAACCTACTTGTAAAAAAATCCAGAATTCACGCTCTCGTTGGAGAAAATGGTGCTGGAAAAACAACAATGATGAAAATTCTTTGCGGTATAGAGCCTAAAAATGAAGGTGAAATTGTTCTTGATGGAAAAGAACTAAACATTACCGATCCGCGCAATGGTTTTAAACATGGATTGGGGATGGTTCACCAGCATTTCAGACTTATAGAAGATTTCACCATAACCGAAAACATCGCACTTGGCATTGAAAAAACAAAAGCTGCATTTATTGACCAAGAAACAGTAGAAGAGGAAATTTATCAGTTGTCCACTGAGAGTGGTTTGATTGTAACTCCAGAAATGAAAGTCAAAAATCTTTCCATAGGCGAAAAACAAAAAGTTGAAATATTGAGAGTCCTGTATAGAGGTGCCAAAATAATCATCCTTGATGAACCAACATCCGTGCTTACAGAACAAGAAACGGAAGAACTTTTTAGTACTATAAGAACACTCAAAAATCAGGGGAAAACAATAATTTTTATCAGCCATAAACTGGGCGAAGTTAAAGAAATCTCTGATGACATAACTATTTTAAGAAATGGAAAAACAGTTGAAAGTGGAAATATAAAAAATTATACAAAGGAAAAAATTTCCTATCTGATGGTAGGCGAGAAAATAGATATTTACAGGAAAACCAATTTTAACGTAAAAAAAGGAAAACCTGAAACCCTTCTTGAAGTGCAAAATCTTTTTATTAATGATCAAGAAAATGTTGAAAGAGTTAGTGATGCCAATATTACCGTTGGAAAAGGTGAAATAGTGGGAATTGCTGGAGTAGCAGGAAATGGACAACTTTACCTTACCGAGTCTTTGATGGGGTTGGTTAAACCTAAGAAAGGAAAGGTTATTCTTCGCAACAAAGATATTACACATCTATCTATAAGACAAAGAAGGGAAGCAGGTCTATCGTATATACCCGAAGATAGAATGAGACTGGGGGTATCTACATCTTCATCGGTTTTAGAAAATGTAATAGCCACAAGATATTATAAAAGAGATTTTTCAAAAAAAGGCTGGCTTAATTACGGAAATACACGCTCTTTTGTCAAAAGACTGGTAGATGAGTATCATATCAAAACCCCCTCGTTAAACATTAAAGTGGGTATGCTCTCAGGTGGGAATATTCAAAAGGTTATTATTTCAAGAGAGTTTTCCAGTGATCCGCAGGTTCTTATAGTTTGTGAACCAACCTGGGGACTGGATGTGAGGTCAATAGAATTTGTTTATTCTTCTCTCATCAAAATGAAGGAGAAAAATAAGGGAATTCTTTTGATTTCGGGAAACCTTGATGAAATACTTAATCTTTCAGATAGGATTCTGGTAATGTATGGTGGAAAAATTGTAGCTTCACTGGAAAATTCAAGTAAACTTACCCGAGCAGAAATAGGTGAATACATGATGGGTTTGCGCTCAAACGAGAAAAAGGAATGCAAATATGAATAGAGGACTTAATTTGATCAAAACCCTTATTACAATAGCTATTTCACTGGTTATTGGAATAATAACCATAGCGTTAACCAGCTCAGAACCATTAAACGCGATCGATGCCTTTTTCAGAGGCCCATTTAGCAATTCATACTTTTTTGGAAATATGCTGGCTTCATCGATACCACTAATTTTAACCGGGCTTGCAGCAAGCATAGCCTTCTCTGCATCTGCTTTCAATCTAGGTCTTGAAGGACAGGTATATTTTTCAGCACTCGTAGGAACGTACCTTGCAATCAAGCTTTCATCTCTTCCTGTATTTCTCCTGATAATTATTGTTCTGGCAGTGTCATCATTGGCGGGAGGATTGCTGGCTGCCCTTTCAGGATACTTAAAAGCTAAATGGAATGTTAATGAATTGATATCTTCTTTACTGGTAAGCTATACCATAATTTATGTTACCGATTTTTTTGTGGAAGGACCTTTTAAGGATCCCATGGCTGGTTTATCTGCCTCCTCGTATTTTTCTAATGACCTTATGTTATCAAAAATACTTCCTCCATCACAGCTGCATACAGGGATTTTTATAGCTATAGGCATTGTTATTTTCATGTACTTTGTTTGCAATAGGAGCAACCTTGGTTTTGAGATTTGTATAACAGGTAGAAACAAAGATTTTTCGAAGTATGCGGGTATCTCTATAGGAAAAATCATGGTCATTTCTATGATGATAAGTGGAATTCTTGCAGGACTGGCAGGAATGATAGATGTCTTTGGAATACATGGAAGGGTTATAAGGGGTTTTTCAGCTGGTTATGGCTGGAATGGTATAGCTGTAGCATTAATCGCCAGAAGCAATCCAATCCTTGTAATACCCGCGGCTCTATTCTTTGCATTCCTGGAAAGCGGTGCAAATGTAGGTTCACTTCTGTCTGACATAACACCGGAAGTCGCAAGAATAATACAATCCGTCGTATTCTATCTGGTTACAGCTGAAGGATTACTATCTTTTATAAAAAGTCGCAAGAAGGTGAAAACAGATGATTGAAGATTTCGTACATACGACAATCACCATGATGACCCCCATATTACTTGCGGCAATTGGAGGTCTGTACACAGACCTCTCAGGGATGTTGAATATCGGGCTTGAGGGAATGATGTTGATTTCAGCATTTATTTCAGTTTATGTTACCAGCATTACTCAAAACATCTTAATTGGTATTTTAGCTGGTACAGGGATTTCCGTATTTCTGGGTTTTGTTATGGGTTACCTGAGTCTGAAGTTAAGGGCCAACGTATTTGTTACTGGACTTGCAACCAATCTTTTTGCTGCCGGGCTAACTGTGTTTCTTTCAGACAATCTTTGTGGCTCAAAGGGTACCGTATTCTTTCAGGATGCTCCAAAGTTAAGCGTTATTGAAATTCCTATAATCGATAAAATTCCGTTCTTTGGAAGAATTTTCAGTGGTTATAACGCTCTAACCTATCTTTCTATAATATTGCTAATCGTGAGCTTCTATTTAATATTCAGAACACCTTATGGTTACCATCTCAGAGCTGTTGGAAAAAATGAAAAGACCGCTCACAGTGTAGGAATTTCCATCTTCAAACATAGAATGATAGCTTTCCTGGTCAGTGGATTGTTCGCAGGTCTGGGCGGCGCTGCCCTGTCATTGCCATTACAAACCTTTGTTGGAGGTATGACGAACGGTCGTGGTTGGATAGCATTGGTTGCTGTCGTACTAAGTCAGGGTAATCCAATCGGCTTATTCATATCTTCATTTATTTTTGGGGCCGCATCAGCTTTTTCAAATACATTACAGGCATTAACAGCACTGTCTCCAAAATTGCTTTTAACGCTTCCCTTTGTAATCACACTGATTGCAATGATTATATTTTCAGCACGGAGGAACAAAAGTTATGGGTAATAAGAACAGCTTCTTCCAAAGTTTAAAAGACGAATTGCCATATCTAAAACCTGCACAGCACAGGATTGCAAAATATATTTCAGAATTTCCAAGACTCGTAATAAATCTAACAATCAAGGAACTGGCGAAGGAAACAGATACCGCACCTTCAACCATAGTAGATTTCTGTAAAAAACTTGGTTTCAATGGATTTCGCAGTTTAAAAATAAATATTGCTCAAGAATTAGAATTAATTGAATCAATGAGACTAGATTTTGACAAGGTTTCTAACACATCTCAAAATTTAGTTCAATACATATCTGAAAATCTAAATCACACATTGCCCTTGATTCCATCAGAAAGTATTAATAAAGCATGTAAACTGATTCTACGTAGTAAAATTATCGATATAATGGCTTTCGGATTCGATTCCATAGCAGGAAGAGATCTTTTCATGAAAGTTAAATTTCTGGGTTTTCAAGCCAACTACTTTGAAAACGCATTTATGCAGAGTGTTTCAGCCGCACAGATGACTAAAGAAAGTTGTGCGATTGCTATCTCCAGCAGTCATTCTTCAAGTGATTTACTGGACTCAATGAACTATGCTTCAAATGCTGGTGCAAAAATAATTAGCGTAGCTCCTCCCAATTCAAAAATACTGAGAAAAGGAGATGTTCAGATCCCTACTTATTCAAAAACAAAAGTAATACCGGAAGGTGGAATATTAACCCGTTATATTCAGCTTCTGGTGGTCGATAGCTTATTTTTAAAACTACTTGAGCTGGGTAAAGAAAGCTTTCTTGATACCTATATTAAATTCGAAGATCTTATTAACTACAAACGGAAGGGAGACAAAGGAGTTGTCTGATTACGTCTTAGCCATCGATATTGGAACAACAAATGTAAAGATTGCTCTTTTCGATATAGAAGGTAACCAGATTTTCGTACACAGGGAGAAATGTGTTAATACAGGTCATAATGGTAGTGAAATGATTGAGCCTTCTATCTGGTGGAATTCTTTGATCAAAATCATCGCGAAAATTCCAGTGGAAAAAAGACATAATATACAGGCTTTAAGTATTTCCGGTCAGGGACCTACAATAATTCCCATGAGCACAAAGGGCAATTTAAGTCAGAAAGCGATCACATGGCTAGATAACAGTCACATCTCAGAAATTACCAGAATCACCGAAGAAAAGAAGGACCCCCAGCTTGCCGCTGTAATAGCAAAGCTAATTTGGCTGGATAAGAGAATTGAAGAACCTCATTATCTTCTACAACCAGCTGACTACATATGTTATAACCTTAGTGGAAAAATCGTTAATATGACATTTGACTGTGAAGGTTACATTCCCTGGAACAATGATGATCTAGAAAGCTTCAATCTTTCTGAAAAATTCATTATTCCTGAACTGGCACCAACAGGAAATATAGTAGGTAAAATAACAAAGTCAGTGGCAAAAAAACTTGATTTACCTGAAGCAACAATTGTCGTTTCTGGAGCACCAGACTTCGCTGCTGCACTGGTTGGTACAGGAACAGTTAAAGCCGGTTATCTGTGTGACCGTGGCGGAACATCTCAGGGTGTTACTCTTTGTTCGTCAAAGAGGATCGAAGCAAATGGTGTGATGACTACTCCTTATTTCGTTAAGGGTCACTGGAAATTGAGTGGTATTATGAAAACTTCAGGAAAAGCCATAGACTGGTTTTGCTCAAATGTGGCAAACTGTGACGTTGAAAAAATGAAAGCAATCCTATTTCAAACGAATCGTCCATCAAATATAATTTTTCTACCTTACCTCAGTGGCGAAAGAAGTCCTCACTGGAACCCCGATGCCAGAGGTGTTTTCTTCGGGTTAACACTTGATGCAGACAAAAATCATATGCTTCTCTCCATATTAGAAGCTATTGCCTTCTCCATTGCAGACATAGTGAACAGAATGGAAGCCTCCGGTTGTGAAATTTCAAAAATTAGAACAACTGGCGGTCAGGCAACAAACGATATTTTAAATCAGATTAAAACTGATGTTCTGAATAAGAAAATCGAGTTACCACATGTTTATGAATCAGAACTTCTTGGAACAGCAATATTTGCCATTTCTGCCTTAAAAAATAAAGACATTATTGAAATGAGCAGTAAACTGGTGAAAATCAGTAAGGTTTATACGCCCGATAATTCAAAACATAAAAAATATCTTGAACTCTTTAACATATATAGGAATCTCTACACAAACAATATCGATTCTTTTACAAAGATTGCTGAAATTCAAAAACATTCATGATTATTAATTCTAAGCAACTCTTTTTTTCCAGCGTGAAAATAATGAAACCAACGTTATAAACGCTGAAACAGATAATGCAAATATACCCATCAAGCGGAACGCAGTAATCGATGTCAGCATGTCTATTAGAAATCCTCCCAGAAGTGATCCTGTTATATAAGTAAGGCCTGATCTCACCACCCAAAAAATACTCTGTGCTCTGGTTATTTGGCTTTTTGGAAGTTCATAATGAATATATGTAAAAAGAGAAAAGTAAACCAGTATATAGGTAACGCCATGAAAAAACTCTGAAAAAATCAATGTTATCAGTGAACCACTCAATGTAACTAAAATAATTCTTAAACCTTCAAAGAAAATGCCAGCAGTTAAAACCGGTAGATAGCCTAACCTCTTCACAATTTTATCAGCATATAGCAAGAAGGGAATTTCCGAAAATGCCATTGCCATAAATACAATCCCTACTGTAGAAACATCGAAACCTTTTTCTCTGGTCAACACGGGAATAAAGGTATTATGAAAAGCGTTCATAGTAACTCCACAAAACATTCCAGCAGTTAGCAGCAAAAATGTTGAAAATGTTCCTTTTCCTTCATATTCCTTTTGTTTTTTGTCTTCGGCTTTTTTTGTATCACTAAACGAAAAATATTTCAAAAAAGGCAAAGAAAGTAGCATCACTGCAGAAAACACAAGAAAAACATTATAAAAGCCTGTCTTGACAAGCATGCCTATTAAGACAGCTGTTGTGCCAAAACCAATAGTATCCCAGAGCCTTACCCTTCCATAAAGCCTTTTTTTTATCTTCAGTGACGTTATTATTCGCGATTCTCCTAAAGGTATTACTGAAGCATAAAAAAAATGAAGCCACAGAAAAGAAAAGCAATTTCGAAATAAATCCCTCAAATACGAAAACGCCCCAAATTGTAAAAGCAGTCATAATAGCAAGTACACCATAAACCTTTTTTTCAGTAAATTTTTCACCCATCTTGAACCAGAAAGGATTCACGAATAGTGTAACTATGGGAAGAATTGCCATCAGTATTCCAATTTGTGATGCTGAGAATCCAGTCTGATCAAAATACTGGCTGAATAGATTTTTTGTAGCCCTGCTAGCAAAAATGAAAAAAATGAGAAATGACTCAGGATACTTTTTAACGAAATTCAAAGCAAATCACAGGGATCAAATATCAACATTGAATACCTCCCTAATTATCAGACCAATTACAAAGGAAACAGCAGCAACGCCCATACTTATACTGAACATTTCCAGAAAGGCTTTCTTAAATCTTCTATCCTTTACAACTGAGACAAAATAAGTAAATAATAAAATTATCAACACTGCAGCTATCAATGTAAATCCTAAGGCTATTAAAATATTTGGTATTAATAAATAAGGTAATATCAACACAATAACAGTTACCAAATAAGTTACACCTGTATAAAGCGCCGATTTTAAGGGATGTTTATCGGATGTACCCTCCGATTTTTTGGATAAATATTCCGAAGAGCCCATTGAGAGCGCAGCTGCTACACCCGTTATAAAACCTGAAAGAGCAACTATCACTGTGTTTTGAATTGCCAGAGTTAATCCTGCTAGAGCTCCTGTTAGCTCTACAAGAGCATCATTCAATCCAAGCACCATGGAACTTATATAGTTAATCCTCTCTTCATCAAGCATATTTAGCAATTGCTTCTCATGTTCATTTTCATCTTTCATTATTGCTTCGGCATCAGGGAGATCGGAAACATGAGAATAGTATTTTTCCTGAGCGCTTTCTTCATTTTCCTCAAGTGCCTTTAAGGCAAAGGTCATTCCAAAAATCTTAGCAATTAATAAATACCAAAATATCTTGAATTTACTGGGTTTCACACTTTTTCCAGAATGTTCTTTCCACTTATCATAGTGCTTTTTTTCATCGTTAGCAATTTTTCTTAGAATATCTTGATTTTCTCCAGAAAGGTTGCTGGAGAGCTTCATGTAAATGTGATATTCTGTTATTTCATTCTTCTGGAAAACAATAAGTGCTTTTTTTATCCTTTCATTCATCACCATCACCCTTTCTACTAATGGATAGCAACTTAAACGTTTTACGCTTTATTAAGTCGTTGTACGTGGTACGTTGTTCGGAAATTCAAAAAACAAGAAATACAAAACGAGAGCCGAGAAGGACCGGGAATCCGAGAGTAAAAACAGTCCAACCTCTCTAGGTGGCGATTACGGTATTAGTTACACACAACCTACCACGGACCACGTACAATGGTATTAACACGTACAACATACAACGAACTATCGTACAACGTGTTTTTCACTTATTTAGAGGAGTCCCGCGAAGCGGGGAGGTGTGTATGCACTCTTACTCTCTATAAAAAATGTTTATATTATTAATGTTTTACTAGACCCAATACCCTAAACCCCATACTCGGTTTTTATTAATGCTCTCGGGTTCTCGGGCTCTCAGATTCTTGTCCCTTTGTTCCTTCTCGGATTGTCGCTTCTCGTTCTCGTGCTGCTAATTTTATTTTCTGCTTCCTATAAATAATAGCTGTCATACTCGAACCGTCTATTAAATTATGCATTATTACAGGATAAATCAAACTATCTGTAATTTGAAACGTATAACCAAGTAACAGTGCCCCAAATAACCTCAATGGCAGTTGCTTAAAAAATTGTTTCCGTGTTTCAAATCTTGAGATAACATTACCTGTATGAATAAGAACAAATATTCCACTGGCCAGTAACGTTGAAATCCTTACTGTAAGAAAACTCTCATTGAAAAAACTATCTAAATTACCCTGTAAATATCCTCTAAATAAAAACTCTTCAACTATTCCAACGATTACCCAACCATATAAATACTGATATATCCTATTTGAAGTAATTCCGTAACGAATCTTCCTGATTTCCTTTGAAGGCGCTTTCAAAATACTTCTCACTGAAATAAAAACATACACAAGAACAATCAGAATCATCAAAATGCCTAAATAAGGGTTCCCCAGTGCAAAACCCATTTGTTTTAAGTTTAGATCTGTTAAATAAGCAAAAAATAATATGAGCAAAATGTTCAAGGGTGAAATTATCACTACAATTTTATAGGGATTAAGTTTTTTCTTTCTTAATGATCCCTGAACAAAAATATTTATCGCATGATATATGACCAAATAAATAAATACGTTAGCTAGATCTCTCAAATCAATTCCCCAACATTTTGAAATCAGTTTTGGAGAGTTTCCTCATAAAAGTTGAAAGAGACCTCTTTTAAACTAATTTCATCTGAATTAAATGCTATTTCTTTGAGATACTCATAAAAAAGAAGATCGTAATAATAGATCTTTTTATGTACTAATTCACTGTAGTATTTTTCTCTCAAAAATTTAGCGAATCCTTCAACAAGATTTTCCTCGCAAAAACCAGCCCAATTGTAGCTTTGCTTTAAACCTTCATCACTATTCCAGTACGTATAAAATTCGCTATCATTTTCTTTTAATCGCTCCGCTAAATCTTTAAAATCCTTTTCATTGGTGAAAGTTTGAAAGAAATCATGTCCATATTCATGTAAAGGTGTGAAAAAAAGTTTATCTATGCTGTTGACATTCCTTTGTAATGTCGAAATTTTTATATTTCCATATGTGAAACCAAAGGCACCCACTTTTCTGAATGTAAAGTAAAACATGCATGAGTAGTCACCAGGAAGATCTATCCCTGTAATCCTTTCCATGTATTTGTATGGATTTTCATACTCTCTTGCTTTTTCCGTTAATGAAGCAGCAAGTTTTTGGAAGTACTCTTGATTGACTTCAAAATACTCTTTGAAATGTTTTTCATAAAATACAGGAAGTATTTTTGTCAGTCTTATTTTCACCAGGGGTGGTAAATCAAACCATGATATTCTATAGAGATTAGTAACATCATCAATATCTGCTCTGTCATCAAGTTTAGAAGATATATTCATGAGTTTCCACAAATGGACCCTTTCAAAAATGTAAGATAACGATTCTTTCATGTTTTCAGACATTTTATCGTATGTTTCTATTAACCAGTTATAATGCTCTTTCTCAGAAACATCTGCACCAGCATAATAATTTTCCCATTTTTCAGGAGATATTTCATTTGCCACATAAATTTCATAGAGGCTATCAACAAGAGAATACTTGAGTACAGGAGTTTTTACAACGATATCTTCATCAGTTACTTTCTTCATCTCAGGAATATTCAGGATAAGAGAGCAACCAGAAAACAATACTGTTGTAACTAAAATGATAAGCAGAAGTTTTTTCATAAAGTACCTCCCGGTCATATTTTCTAATAACTTCTATTTTAAGTTATCTATTTTTCTGTAGAAGGTAATTTTCTTAGAATAATAATCATGATTATTAAAGACAAAACACCTAAACCACTAAATCCAGATATTGGTCCTATAATTTCAGCATAGTAAAAGTAACTCCATTATGCAACTGAATAAAGGTAGTCAACGTAATTGTTGGCAATAAAAGGAGAATTATTCCCAGCAAAGGAAAAGCGATTTTATAACCCAATGGTTTTTTTCTCAAAATTAATATTCCGGAAATTATCGTCAGTGGAGTTATTATTCCAAGATCAAGAGCATCGGTAACCATTGTTGTATAACTATGAAGTAATTCTGGTGAAGTTCCTTCAGACATTGCTCCAATTAATGGCTCTAACCAGACAAAAAGGGTAACTAAACCACTAGCAAACATAAAGATAGCAGGCCCAAATCTTGGTAAATTATTGATCTCATCCTTACGCAAGTTATCTAGTTTTATTGAAGAAAATACCAAGATAAAAAAGAAAAAACTCAAAGAGAAGAGACAGACATAAACCAAAAATAAGCGATTATAAGCTGCTCCAAACGCAGTAGATATGTAAACGTATAAAAAATATGCTGCTATTCCACTCAAAAAAAGTGACCAGCGCAATGATTTTTTCATATAACTCACTAAAGAAACTATTAAGAGAGGAATGCCAAGGAAAATAATCACCGCATCTTGTCCCTGGAAAGCACTTGCAAGAAAAATGCTATCGTATTTATAAATACCTTTACCAAATATCTCTACAGATTTTCCCCGAAGGGTTTCAAAAATAAAGGTTTCTCCTTCTGTTTTTAAAAAAAGGCCAATTGAAGATGAAATAATCGCCAGAACAGCGATTATCATAGCAAGCAAAAAAGCCATCTTCGAGACATCCACAAATTTTCTTGTAGAAACAACAGTAATATTTTCAGTTGTTTCCTTCATTGGTTCTACCCCCTTATCATGTTATTATTCAATTTTTATTATACAATTGTTTTGTAATTATTAGTAAAGGATAAAATCAAATGGAGGTTTGAGTATGAAAATAATAATACTCGCTGCTGGCCTGGGAAAACGCTTGAAAACTGAACTCCAAAAGCCCCTTGTTCCAATTAAGAATAAACCTATGGTAGAACATATTATAAATAAAATTAGATTCATCAATGAAGAATCAGAAATTATTATCGTTATAAGAAAAGAAAGTCAAGAACAATTTGAGAAGCATCTGGCACCGAAAAACCTTCAGTATGTATTTCAGGAAAAACAACTTGGAACCGCTAATGCATTGAAATGTGCTCTAAAAAACATATCTAACGGTGAAGAAGTTCTCATTATGTATTCTGATACTGTTCTTATTCGGAAAGAATCTTTAAAAAAGTTAATAGATAAACATAGCGAGAATGAAAATACAGTCACATTTCTTTCTGGTACCAGTAACAACCGATATCCTTATGCTTTAGTTGTGAGAAATGAAAAAAATCAAATAATAAAAATGTATGAGAAAAAGTTGCCTCAAACAAACCCGCCTTTTGAGTTTTATGTAGGTCCAATAATTATCAATAGCGAAGCTGCCAGAGCGTATATAAATGAGATCGAACCAGATCCAGGTACTGGAGAATATTACATTGCAGATCTGGTTAACAGAATAATTGAGAACAACTACCGTGTTCAAAGTTTGATTATTAATGACGAAAGAGAATATCTGGGAGTTAATACTCCAGAAGACTTTAAGAAAGCAGAATCTCTTTTACATACAATGGAATAATTTTATATATACATGAATACCAATACACCTGTTAATGTAGCAACCGATAATGGTAAGATTATTCTTTTAACAAGCGCTGAGTAACTTTCTCGAAAATAATTAACGGTCAATACAACACAAAGGTGCACTGGAGAAAGTAAAACACCTGCAACAGCAAAGGTATAAGCAAGTATGGCAACACTAAGACCTGAACCATCTGGTGTCATACTCATAACAAGTGGAAAACTTAGACCAACCGCCCCCTGGGTAATACCTGTCATCTGTCCCATAATGAAAGGAAGTACCATCATAACAAGTAGTGTAGGGATGGCCCAGTTTATAAGTTCTTCACTCATAAAATCGTGTACCTTTGTAGATTCAACAAATGCTTTAAAGAAAAAAACTGCGAGCAATAAAATGAAGGTTTTCCATTTATTCAAAATTCCCTTTAAAGCTCCTGTTTTGTTCCTTTTTGTAAGTAGATATGTAACAGATGTCAACAAAACTACCAGCCAGCCAGGTTGATTGAGAATGACAAAAATTATTACAACAATTATAGGCCATGAACTCAAAGCTAATTGCAAAAGTGATGATTTTTCAATTTTCACTTTCGGAATGCTTCGTATCAATAATAAGTATCCTGTTATTATTGCTGCAAGGCCCACAGGTAGCATATAGATAACAATCGATCTTAATGAAACATTGGCCATGCTTGCGACAATAATTATCGCTGGATACAGTGGCCAGAAATATTCCATAGAATGTCTAAACCAATAATTAGTTGCCAGTGCATCTTTTGAAGAAATGTTAGGTGTATCTTCAGAAATATCCTTAACCATCGGAGCAGAAAACATAGCTCCTCCTGGCATTGGAAGTAACCCAATCAGTGCTGGCATAAGGGAAATTGATACCTTTGGGTTAGGAAAGATTTCTTTTATCGCTGAGGTAAACCTTTTAGAATCTCCGCTTTTACTCATAGTTTCTCCAAGAAGATATATTGAGAATATTGTTATTATTACTTTCCAGAACTCCCAATCTGAAATCGTGGTAGAAAATGAGATAAAATATGTATTGAGAGGTACAAATAGGATAATACCAATTGTTGCAATGGCAATAACCAAAGAAAGTGTTATATTTTTAAACAGTCTCATTGTGATTGCGAGGAGAGCAAGACCGGTTATCACAGCTATTGTATTCATCTAATCCTCCAATCAATATAATAGTTTGGTTTTCGAATTATTATTATACATGAAAGGATTGAATTTTAAAATGCAGAAAAATTATTTTGCATTAAGATATCCAAACAATCCTGAACTGGTTTATGAAAAAGAAACAGATGATGGAATAAAACATGTAGTTCTTAATTCCAACTATCCTGCTGAGTACAAAAACAATGAAAAACTTGTTCTGAAAATATCGGGTAATCCAGCTGCTTCCTCTGGCAACATAATCTTCCTTCATGGAACAGGGCAGAAAAATCTAAAACATCTGTTGTGGTTTATAAAAAATATGCCTGAATATGGTTTTTCGGGAACTATGATGATCTTACCTTATCATTTTGACAGGACACCGATTGGTTATAAATCGGGAGAGTTATTCATGGAGACAAACGCAACGCTATTAAGAAATAGATTTGAAAATGCTGTTGTGGATACACTTACAACAGTCAATTATTTGAAGCAATTTGATAAGCCAATTTATATTATGGGTTACAGTTTTGGAGGTTTTATCGCGGTTATAAGCGCGTCTTTGTGCAAAGACATAAAGAAACTATCACTGGTTGTAACTGGAGGCAACTTTTATCATATAACCTGGAAAAGCTTTGCTACAAAGGTTTTAAGGGTTAAATACGAGGAAGATGAAACCTGCAATGAAAAAAAGTGCTGTCAGCTTCACAAAAATGAATTTAGAGATTATATAAAAGATCTTAAAAAGCCAGAAATTGAAGTTGATTCTGCACCTAAACAGTGTTTTGAATATGATCCTTTAACCTTTGCGAAATTTGTTGATCAACCAACAATACTATTTGAAGCAATATTTGATATATTTATTCCTAAAGCTTCATCGCAGGAGTTGAACAAAGCACTTCCAAATTCAAGATTAAATAGATTACCAACCGGTCATCTGAGTTCAATACTATTCAAAAAGAATGTTATGAAAAAAACTGTGCAGCACTTCAAAAAAAATCATCAATGAATAGCAAAAAAGATTAAAGGAGGTTAGGATGAATGAAAGATTGCCAGGAGATACCTGGTTATGGCGAATTTCAAAAAAATTATTCAATAAACCGGTAAATAAAATGTTTAATATAAAATCTTTTAATACAGAAAAAATACCAGAACCACCTTACCTTCTTGTGGCAAATCACAATCATTTTCTTGATCCCATATTTGTTATGGCCGCCAT
The DNA here is from genome assembly GCA_049975465.1 of Kosmotogaceae bacterium. Taxonomy (GTDB): domain Bacteria; phylum Thermotogota; class Thermotogae; order Petrotogales; family Kosmotogaceae; genus JASMTM01. Next base: position 38,283 of record JBNGCV010000006.1, read on the forward strand.
AGACAATCCTATTTCCTGGGTAGCAGCTCGAGGGACCTTTTAATCATGGTGGTTGGGTATTCCATTGAAATTGTCTGATCCAATTGAAAAACAAAAAGGTGTACCCGATCTTAAGACTGTTCGAAATATCTTCAAAGCATTGAAAAATGGTGGAACTGTAGGTTTATTTCCTGAAGGATCTGTTACCTGGGATGGAAGGGCAGGAAAGGTGTATCCAGGTATCGGCAAATTAATTAACAGATCAAGGGTACCTGTAGTTGGAGCCAAAATTCACGGTGGTTATCTTACAAAACCACGATGGGCGAAAAAAAGACGAAAAGGGACAATTGAAATAGATTTCGGTATTTTTGAAGATGACGAGGTATTGAATTTCATCTTTGATTCTGAATGGGAATGGCAAAGATCTAGGAATTATATATATGATGGAAAAAAGCGAGCTCTCGGACTGGAAAGATTAATGTGGTTTTGTCCAGAGTGTGGTACTTATAGAACTGTTAAAGCTTCTGGTAATGAAGCTTTATGTTCAAAATGTCATTCGAAATTTGTTGTTGATAGATTCGGTTATATTGATGGAAAAGGAACTCACGTTATTATTGATAAACAAATAGATTTATTAAAATCCTATATAAAGGATTTTGAAAAAATAAGAGCTGGTATAGGAAAAGTGATTATCAGGAGAAGGAGTAATGGTGATGTAGTGGGAAAATTTAGAGGGTTATTGTTTGCAAATAAAGATGGTATAAGAGTAGGAAATAAACACTTTCAAATGGAAAAGATTAGAGGTCTTTCTACATTTTTAAAAAGATTTGTTGAGTTTGTTTATGAAGATAATGTTGTCATGATACGAACAGAATTTTCGTCATTATTGGTCTCTAAATATTTTGATATTTGTTGCAATTAAATCTTTTTTATGAGGGGATTATTGTGAAGAAAAGAAGGAATTTTTCACTCGTATTAGTTCTCATTATTTTAACACTTATTGTAATTTTTCTTGGGTACAGATTTGGTCTAACACCATAATTATTAATTGGGTATAGTACTGTTCTTTATTCTTTATATATAAAATACAAGTAATAGTAGTATTTAATGTAGAAAAATCATTCAAAACATATAGTAACTATTATTCATAAAGGTTTTAGTACTAAGTTCATAAGTTTGTAGTTATCAACGTTAAATGTTCATAACTTACGTGATTATCAATGGACAATGCATTGATTATGTTCAAAAATTGGGAATTTTCAAAGCTATTACAGGAATAGTAAACAAAGAAAACACATAGATAAAAATATGGAAAACGATAATTTATGTTCAAATTTTTGAGGAAGTTTATTCAAAGAGAGATAATCCTTATTTGATCGTGAATTTGGATAAAGAAGTTATCAACATCCGCGAAAGTACTTTTAATGAACAATTTTCTGGTTTTTTCTAAAGTTATGAACATGAGATAAACATCATTTTGTTCAAAATTCGGAATTATTATGTTCATAAACTCTCGTAAATTGTTTAATGCCTTATATGCAGGAAAAAAAAGATGGTATAATTAAACAAGATCAAAATTATCCGAATTAAGGAGGAATATTATGAAAATTATTTTTATTACCGGGAAAGATTTTGAAGATCTAGAGCTCATTTATCCTTTAAACCGTTTGAAGGAAGAAGGTTATGAAGTAGAGATCGCAGCGAATGACACAAAAGAAATAAACGGTAAACATGATTATAGTGTTAAGCCCGATTTATCTTTTGAAACAATTGATCCTGAAAAATTCGATGCATTGGTAATTCCTGGCGGAAAAGCTCCTGAAGGAATAAGGTTGAATAAAAGTGCTTTAAAGGTTGTAAAACATTTTTTCAAAGAAGAAAAACCTGTTGCCACGATATGTCATGGGCCACAAATTTTAATATCAGCAGGTGTATTGAAGGGAAGAAAAGGTACATCCGTTATTACTATAAGAGATGATGTTGAAAATGCAGGAGCTAGTTTTGAAAATAAAGAAGTGGTGGTTGATCGCAACTGGGTTAGTTCAAGACACCCCGGAGATCTATATATTTGGATGAAAAAATTCGTAGAAGTGCTAAACGATCTTTAATAAAAAACAGCCTGTCACCTGAAAAGACAGGCTGTTTTGTTATATGAATAAACAAATGTGTAGTAAACTTTCTTTGAAAGGGAAAATATTAGAGACTGCTTCATAAAAAATCGTATGGGGAGGTAATAAAATGGCAAAAAAGAAAGCGTTGTTGGTTTATTATTCCTATGATGAATTTACGAAGAAAATTGCTGAGTCAATAGCACATGAAATTGGAGCAGATATTCAAAGACTTGTACCAAAAGAAAAGGGAAAGAGATCATTCTATCAACATGTAGAAAACCCTGAACAATTTGAAGGTTATGAAAAAGATGAGGATAAAGAGGAGTACATCTGGGGTCAGGAGTCAGTAGAAATGGATGCTAAACCCGAAATTGAAAAGCTGACTCATAATCCAGATGATTATGATTTGATTGTTCTTGGCACTCCTGTTTGGGCATTAACATATGCACCGCCTTTTAATACATTTTTTGATCAGGAGGATTTTGTAAATAAAAATGTTGCATTATTCTGTACGCATGAAGGTATGGCCGGAGATACCTTCGATGATTTTGAGGGAATGCTTGAAGGCAATAATATTGTAAGTGTTGCGGAGTTTCAGAGCACGAATAAATTGGATGAGGTAATGAAAAAAGCGTGTCACTGGGCAAAAAAACTATTAAATTTATGATCAATTAACTAGAAAATTCTGTGCTTGACTAAGATTTTGAAAGTACAGTCATCCCATGAACCCAAACATAGATAATAATTATCTATATTATCATGAGCAAGATATCCCCCGGGTTTATCACCATTAAATCTGGTTACATAATACTTGCGATCTGTTTCTCCATAAGTGTTGTCCCCATCTCTTATAACAAAAGCACTATTGATTTCGCCTTCTTCGAGTCCGATGTCGTTACAAAACGCTTCAATATTATTACCATAAGAAGATTTTATATCTGTCCAATCAGCTAAAGCTGCAGTAGAACCAAATTCTGCTTTTGCTTTTGCCAATAAGTCAGAACTACAATGGTACTTATTTGTGGTCAAAGAATATCTGTAAAAGATATTAAGACAACCCGTAAGTAGAAAAACGATAAGCACAATAAGTCCTATGATATAGAGTTTTTTCATAATTCCACCCCCCGATGATAAATTAATTATAGAACAATTGACCAAAAACTCAAAGGACTTGTTAGACTATCTGTTCTGTTAATTATTTATTGTTAGTTTTAAGCTGTATAATAACAGTGGAGGTGTTGTTATGAATGGTCCTGTACTTGATATCATGGTAGAAATTCCCAAAGGAAGCAGAAACAAGTACGAATACGACAAGAAGAGAAAACGAATAAGATTTGACAGGACACTTTTTTCAGCAGTCCACTATCCCAGTGACTACGGTTACATATTGAATACACTAGCACAGGATGATGATCCCCTGGACGCTCTGGTTCTTGTCTCAGAACCAACTTTTCCTGGTTGTTTAATAGAAGCGGTGCCAATTGGGGTTTTTAAAATGTGGGATGAGAAAGGAATCGATGAAAAGATATTGTGTGTGCCCGTGAAAGATCCGTTGTGGAATCATATCTCCAATTTGAACGAAGTCCCCCCTCATTTATTGAGAGAGATAGAGCATTTCTTTTCAATATATAAAGAACTGGAAAACAAAGAAACGGGCAGTGAAGGCTGGGGAGACAAAGACGCTGCTATTGAAATAATAAAGGATTCAAGAGAAAGGTTTGAAGAATTCAAGAAGAAAAATAAAACAGAAAATAATCAGGGAAGATAGTTTGAAAGTTAAGTGCAAAAAATTTACAATTAATGATAATTTGTGGAAGTACGTTTCAGCTATTTACCAAAAGGACATAGTCTTAAACTGATTAATCACTAAATATTTGTACAAAAGAATTTTGAGTATGTAATGAAAAAAACTAACATTAAAACCCTCGCTGAAATGGGTATTCTTTGATATTTAGGGGGTGTGGGAATGAAAAGAAAGATTCCGTTATTCTTCATTATACTTGTAATAATCTCATCGATGACTTTTTCTTCGTTAACTATCCACAGTATAGATAGCAGTGATTTTCCATTCATTAGACTGAATATAAGCGGAGAAAGGCTTTCATTTAAAAGTATTGAAATTTTTGAAGAAGATATTCCGGCTAGAATTGAATCGATTGAGATACATTCGAGCGTTCTCAGTAAACCTATTGATATAGTACTGGTTATAGATAATTCAGGTACGATGGAACCGAAAATGAATTATGTGAAGAGTAAAGCAGAAGAGTTGTTAGCCAAATTGTCGGGGCAGGGATATAATGTCAGATTTGCGGTTTTGGGTTTTGGTTCAGATGTCAATACAGAGTTCACCGGTGGTTTTTCTCACTTCACTTATTCCATAGAACAAACAAAGAGGTGGATAGAAAAGGCAGCCAGCTTTCGAGGAGGCAGAAATGAGTGTCAGATAGAAGCATTGAGAGTGGCATCAAATTATGATTTTAGATACTCTGCTTCAAAACTGATAATTCTTTTTACCGATGAAGATACAGAGCAAAACAAAATCAATGATATTGCTTTTAGTGAACTTAAAAAGAATATTTTAGCCAAAGATATAACGATCTTTGCTTTCTATTCTGATCCTGATGAAAGGTTCAATGAACTCACAAATTTGAGTGGAGGAATATTGTTCCCGTTTAATGGTGGGAATTTTGTGGAAAGAATAGATGAAATGTTTATGTTTTACGAGTTTTACGCGACTGTAGAGTATATTTCTCAACTTTCCTTTCCAGCTTTTTCTTCCACTGAGCAGATTACTGTAAGGGTAATAAATAAAGAAACGAATAGTTCAGTTTCTAAGGATTACTTAATTCCTGAAATGGAAAAAATAGAAAATATTGAAATCGTATCGGTTGATACGGCTGATTTTCCTTCTGTAACAGTAAACGTAGATGTAGTAACATTTGGAGAAAAACGGCTTGAATTTTTCACCATTACGGAAAATCAAAATAAGGTTGAGCCAGTAGCAATCGAATCACTTGATTGTATTAAGAAATCCACAGCTGATTTTCTGATTGTTCTCGATACAACATCCAGTATGATTCAGGAACTTGGTGATGTAGTAAGCAACCTCAAAGAATTTATCAGTGTACTTGAAAGTTCACATATGGATGCAAGAATTGGACTTATTACCTTTGGTGATGAGATAAGATTACGCGATGAATTCAGCGAAGCTTTTGAACACATAAAAAACATTTTGGAGCAGCAGGTCGCCTATGAGGGAGGAGATGTCCCGGAAATAGCTTTAGATGCTGCATATTATGGTTTATCAATGAATTTTAGAGAAAGTGCACAGAGATTCGTAATTCTTATTACAGATGCTAAACCTCATTATTTAGGCGACGGTACTGAATTATCTCAAGTAACTGTAGAAGATGTAAGAAACAAATTTTCGGCTTCGAAGACCAGTCTGATCCTTGTAGCACCGGTAAATATTGCTGAATTTGAGGAATTGATTCGGGGAATTCCTGGTTGTTTTCAAGATATTAAAAGCAAAAAAGGGTTGGAGGATATTATTGATGATGTTTCAACTGAAATAACTACCCTGTACAGAATTGATTATATTTCTCCAGACAAAGAATTCGGAACAGAAAGATTACTTAATATTGCCCATGGAACTATCGGCGCAACTGTAACATACAGATCACCAGGTTCTTCAGACTAAATATAAGCACATGAAATGTATTTACTGCTAACCCTGAATTAATCCAGAAGATATTTAAAAGCATGCAAAAGAAAATCTCCAGAGGGAACTGCCATGTACCTTTTTGTCAATAACCTCTGGAGATGCGAAAGATAAGAAAAATGGCTGTCTTAAGAAAAGAAAGCCGCTATTTTCTTATTTTATATCAGGGAACAACAGCATTTTTTCGCTTGTAAACAATGTTTTGGTTACATCTGTTGATACATCGTAACTCACAAGGTTCGACTCAGTTTCTGTGAATGTTGTGAAGTAAACCTTTCCATCTCTAGCGACAAGCTGATTTATTGGAGCCGGAACAAGGATCATAGATTCTTCGATGACTTTATCCAAATGATCTTCAAGCGAGTATATATGTACCCTTACCTTCATAATGTCCTGAAAAAGCTCTTCATTTGATTCAAGATACATCAAAGTGTCATCGTCTATAAAAGTTGCTGAAACTGCTGTGTTAGATGTTAATAAAGGTTTATTGGGTTTTATACCTTCTATGTTTCCTTCGCTGTTAATTACATAAATTTCTCCGTTATTTCTAACGAATACCTGCTCGTAATAAAGGTCAGATGAAAAGGTTTCAGTTATTGTGCCTATTTCTGTATCTAGAATGTAAAAGTTGTAATCGTAATCACAGAATGCAAAGTATTTTCCGTTAGCAGACCATGAGGTGTTGTAATCGTAATAATCTATCTTCAGTTCCCATCTAATCGAAAGATCTTCATTTAGACAGGTAAGGATTCCATCATAATCATTCACTAATATCAAAGCGTCTTTAAAAGGTGAAGTAATGAAAAATGAATAGTTTGTCCAGGTTTCTTTGGTTTCGCCTTCAAAAATGATCATTTCTTGTTCAAAACCAGATGAATAAATAATTCCATCACTAAAGAAATTCCCATATATGACATTGGAAAATCGAGAAATTTGTTCTCCGTTCCTGTTCATTAAAACAAGCTGTATCTTTTCGCTTGTAGTATTAAACTCAGTTAGCAGGAATAATTCATCATAACTGGATATAAGTTCATTAATTGGCACAGGTTCAGGCAAGTCTTCGAGATATGTAGAGATCCAGTAAATGTCTGGATGCTTTCGAACAAAGTCCTGAAGATTGTATTGAAGTGTTTGAGTAGAATCAGAGGTTACAACTGCACCGAAAATGTCAATAAGATATACTGGTACTTCAACATAGTACATTACATCAAGATATTCAGCAAATTTGTTAGAAGATGCAATTGACTGACCATATTTAAAGTTCTTTAAAGCCGATTCCAGATCTTTGTTATATGTATTGATTATCCCGAGCATGAAATAATAATCAGGGCTTTCCTGTAGTGAGTCTTTGTATTCATTGAGTAATCTTTTGACTTCATCAAAATTTTCATCTTTTAAAACAGAGGTTATATACGGTATGAGATACTCGGTATTACCTCTTTCATACAACAACTCTCCCAGCAGTTTGGTGACATCGGTGTAATGTGTGCCTTCATACTCAGCATACCGTTCTTCCAGGAAGTTATCCACGTCCTCAAAGGCTCCTGCAATGTTTAGAATGGCTTCCTTTTTAACCTCATCGCTTAAGTACAAATAATACAGTTCTGAAAAAAATTCGTGGACAATTCCTAAATTGGGGTTATGAACAAGGAAATATGTGTAAAGGTCAAGTTCTTCCTGATCCAGATATTGTTCAGAAGCATAACGTGCAGCCTGTAGGACAAATGGCAGCAATCTAGCTTCTGGTTCTTCAACTCTATTGATTACAGATATAACTGTATCAATATAGGCATAATAATCTTCTTCATCTTCATAAATTTCAAGTAACTTTGAGAGTGACTCATAATCACCCGGGTCATTTTCGACACTTTGCTTTAATGTTTCCACATCAACTCCATTGGCATAAGCAAATAGTGAAAAACAGATCAGTAAAATAATAAAGATTTTTTTCATCTAATCACCTCCTGACTGAGCTTACCATTTTAAGATAAGAACAAAGAACAATTTGCTGGAGTTAAATCAGGATTCTATTTAAACGGTTTTCGAAAAGGTTTGATACATAAAGCCTTTGAAAAACTACTTTACACAGTGAAAATCATTTAGGTTATAATTTTTTATGATTTTAACAATGGTATCGTTAACTTGAAAAATATGAGGTGATTGAATGAGAATAATGATCGATATGGATGATGTTTTGACAGATTTCAATAAAGCATTCCTTGAAGTAGCACATGAAATGTATGGAACACCTGTAGAGGTAGAAGTTAATGAATGGGATTTCTGGAAGAATATCCCTGAGTTGACACTTGAGAAGGAAGAAAAAGTATGGGAGAGGATAACAAACACTGAAAACTTCTATGAAACGCTTCCTTTATATGCTTCCAATGAAGATCTTGAAAGACTTTCAGTTATTTTAAAGGAAGGAAAACACGAAATCTATTTTATTACATCCCGATTTCCCATAAAGGGACGATCGGTACAGGCTCAATCCCAGAAATGGCTTGAGAAACATCTGGGTGTTTCGGGTTCTGTAATTGTTTCTTCAAATAAAGGTGAATTGTGCAGAGTTTTGGGAGTTGAAGCAGCTGTGGATGATGCACCACATCATATTACAAACTTGATTGAGCACGGAATAAATACATACATTCTCGACTGGCCATATAATCGTGATATAAAGCACAGGTTGAGAGTTAAGAGTCTAGGGGAGTTTTTCAACAATATTTTGGTGTAAGGGGTGTTGAAATATGTATAAAAAAATCTTTTTGATTACTATTATTTTCGTTTCTGTTGCAATTTCTGTCCATGCTGCGGAACCACAGTGGGAAGATCAGGTAATATACATGCTCATGCTGGATCGTTTTGCCAATGGAGACCCATCCAATGACAATTTCAATGAAGGTGAATATGGTATTGACAACGCACATTACAATGGTGGAGATCTACAGGGCTTGATAGATAAGCTGGATTACCTTAAAGATCTTGGAATAACTGCGATATGGATAACCCCTCCGGTTGCAAATCAGTGGTGGAATCCCTGGGTTAATTACGGAGGTTATCACGGATACTGGGCACGTGATTTTAAGAAAGTAGAGGAGCATTTTGGTGATATAGAGCTCTATAAAAAATTGGTTGAAGAAGCACATAAACGCGGTATATATGTTATTCAGGATATTGTGACAAATCACGTGGGTGATTACTTCCGATTTGTCGATGGAGAGTTTCAGTTGAATGAAGGAAGTGTTCCTTCAAATTCGCCCACTCAATATCCCTTTTCGTTAAACAACTACAATGAAGATGAGGATCAAAATATTTATCACTGGACACCGGATATCACGAATTTTGAAAGTGATGAACAGCGTCTCAGTTACCAGATGTCAGGACTGGATGATCTCAATACAGAAAGTCCTGAGGTTGTAGAAGCGTTGAAAGACTCATATACACACTGGATAAAGGAAGTAAATATAGATGGATTCAGAATAGACACAGTAATCTATGTACCTCATGAATTTTGGAAAGAGTTCCTTAATGGAGAAGATGGAATATATGAGGCAGCAATAGAAACAGGAAAAAGCAATGATACCTTCATAACCTTTGGTGAAGCCTGGGTGAGCACAGAAGCCTTTGATAATACAGCCGAAAAGAAGATAAAAGAATACTTCAACGACGGAATGAATGCGATGCTCGATTTTCCTCTGAATATTGCTCTAAGACAGGTTTTCAAGGAAGGGAAATCTACTTCAAATCTTGGTTACAGACTCGAACAAAGACAACAGATTTACGAGAATCCCGAAAGAATGGTTACTTTTGTCGACAACCATGACATGGAAAGGTTCCTTCAAGGTGCTGGTCTGATAAATCTGAAACAGGCATTGTCGTTTATTTTTACCATTCCAGGCATTCCTGCGGTTTACTACGGAACTGAACAGGGATTTTCCGAAACGAGAGCGGCAATGTTTAAAGAAGGATACGCTTCAGGCGGTGAAGATCACTATGACAGAAACTTTGAGTTATATAATTTCATTCAGGAATTAATAGTACTGAGAAGAAACAACCCTGTTTTCCGATATGGTTCAGTGGAAGTATTGAAAGAAAATCCAAATGGACCTGGAGTCTTTGCTTATAGGATCGATAATGGGGAAAAAACTGCATTTGTGCTTTTTAACACATCACAGGAAAGGCGTATCCTGGCAAATCTTGAAACAGGATTGGAACCTGGCAGTGTTGTAAAACCTTTATTTACCGAAGCTACACTGGCAAAAAGCTATTCGACCGACGCTGACGGAGAGATAGACCTTGTTTTGAATCCTCGCTGTGTATATGTAGGAATGGCAACTGCTGAGAAAGATGAAATTGACAGGAATACGGTGGAAATATATCCGGATCTTGAGGATGGGATGAAGATAGACTCTAACTATGTAATAACAGGAACATCAAAAGATGCAGAAAGAATAAGATTAATCTTCGACAGACGTATAGACCAGGCTGTTGAGATTCCCGTAAAGGATAATAAATGGTCATATGAATGGGATATTTCCAAATTTGATCCAGGAGTACATACAGTTCTTTTTAAAGTGTATGGAGAAAAAAGGACAAACTCAAAATATTCGGAAGATTACAGAATAGTTCTGGATATTCCAGAAGAGATAATTGCACAGGTTGAAGATCCTGAAGGTGACGATCATGGACCAAGAGGGGATTACAAATATCCTTCGGATGTAACCTTCAATGAACAGATGGATCTTTTAGGTGTTACCGTAAAAAAGATTGGTTCAAGCATAAACATTTCCATGGAAACCGCTAATCTTACTACCTCCTGGAGTCCACAAAACGGATTTGATCATGTCACATTCCAGATTTTTATAGATGATCCCAAAAAGACAGGCGCCACGGAACTTCCAAAATTGAATGCAAAAATGCCCGAAGACTATGATTGGGATTACTTCATATTTGCAAATGGATGGTCCATAGTTGCCTATTCATCTGATGGAAGTGGTCCGGAGAATTTTGGAACTCCAATTTCGCCTACACCACTTGTAAAAACAGATAAAATGAAAAATGAAGTGACCTTGATAATCTCGGGAGAGCTTCTTGATAGACCAGACAACCTGGAAGATTATAATTTTTATATAACAACCTGGGACTTCGACGGAATCGAGGCGAAGTATCGTGATCTGTATCCAGAACCCAAAGCCTATCATTTCGGTGGCGGTACTAAAGAAGATCCTTATATAATGGACGATATACTCATAGAGATCGAATAAGTTAGACTGTAAATAAAAATAAAAAAGCGGAGGAAAAATTCCTCCGCTTTTGGTCGGGGAGACTGGACTTGAACCAGCGACCTTCTGCGCCCCATGCAGACACGCTTCCATCTGCGCTACTCCCCGCAAAATTAATTTTAGCACAGTGGTTGCCCTCTTTCAATGAACAACGTGAGAAGACTAATTCAAACTACTATGATAGAATTAACAGGAAAATGTCTGTAATTAATTTACAGAATAGTTTCCAAAGAAAATTGAAATTATCATGGTCAGATACACCCGGTCCAGGAGGTACCAATGAGAGTCTTGTATGACAAAAAAATATGGACTTTTGATAAGGAATTATCTGTTGATGAGCTTTTGAATAAATTGAAATTAGAAAAGGAACGGGTTACTGTTCTGGCTGATGGTAAAAAAATGAATGAAACCGATAATATTTCAAAATATTCCTCAGTACTTATCATAGAAAATGTGCGTGGTGGATAACGTTTTTCGTATAGTTCTGTATAGTTATGCATAACGACGTTAGGCGCTGATTATTTTTAATAGAGGCCATAGATTCGTAAAGATTCCTTTTTACTCATTATTGTTATTATTGTTAGAATCAATTCAGTAATAAAATATATGGAGGTGAATTAAGTGTCAAAGAAAAGAGTATTGATACTTGGTGCAGCAGGTAGAGACTTTCACAATTTCAACACTTATTATCGTGACAACGATGAGTACGAAGTTGTAGCATTTACAGCAACGCAGATTCCAGGAATCGATGATAAAAAATACCCTGCAGAGCTAGCGGGCAAAAATTATCCTGATGGAATTCCCATTTTATCTGAAAGCAGGCTTCCCGAATTGATAAAAGAGTTAAAAGTTGATGATGTTGTTCTTTCCTACAGTGACTTACCACATCAGTATGTAATGGAGAGAGCCGAGATAGTTCTGGCAAACGGAGCAAACTTTGTATTATTGGGTCCCGACAAGACAATGGTGAAATCTACAAAGCCTGTTATTTCTGTTTGTGCTGTAAGAACCGGATGTGGAAAAAGTCAGACTACACGAAGAGTTCTTGATATCCTTAGAGAAAAAGGCAAAAAGGTTGTATCTATAAGACATCCCATGCCCTATGGTGACCTGGTAAAACAGAAGGTCCAGAGATTTGCAGATTACTCAGATCTCGACAAGCATGAATGTACCATAGAAGAACGTGAAGAATACGAACCACATATCGATAGAGGTTCAATAATCTATGCTGGTGTTGATTATGAAGCTATTTTGAGAGAAGCAGAAAAAGAAGATGCCGATGTAATTCTCTGGGATGGTGGAAACAATGATTTCTCTTTCTACCATACTGATCTGTATATAACAGTTGCTGACCCACACAGACCTGGACATGAGTTAAGTTACTATCCGGGAATGGCAAACCTTATGATGGCAGATGTTGTTGTTATTAACAAAGAAGAAACAGCCAGCGCAGAAGGTATAGACGAGGTAAGGGAAAATATTTCTAAATACAATCCTGATGCAACGGTTGTAGACGGAGCTTCTCCTCTTGTAGTTGAAAACAGCAAATCAATAAAGGGTAAAAAAGTGCTTGTTGTTGAAGATGGTCCCACGTTAACGCATGGAGGAATGGAATATGGTGCAGGATGGGTTGCGGCAAGAAAATATGGAGCCAGAGAGATAATCGATCCAAGACCCTATGCTGTAGGTTCAATAGTGGATACATACAAGAAATATAACCATCTTAGTGAAATTCTTCCAGCCATGGGTTACGGGGATAAGCAGATGAAAGAATTAGAGGATACTATTAATAAATCAGATGCAGAGCTTGTTATCATTGGGACTCCAATAGATCTCAGAAGGATTATAGATATTGATAAACCTGCAGTCAGAGTTAGATATGAACTTCAGGAAATTGGAGAACCGACACTTGATCAGATACTCGAATCCTTTATTAAAGAACATAAAATCTAGGTTTGAATAAACAATCAATCAACTGACCGGCTTGTGCTGGTCAGTTTTTTATTTAATTAAATGATTAAATTTATTATATAATACAAATACTATGTCAGATAAAGGATTAGAATATAATGGTTAGTAAAAAGTTAATAATAAGTCTTCTTATAATAGTTACCATTATCTCATTTGTGTTTGTTTACATCGGCTTTCAACGCTCTGTAATAGGTGTTTTATATGAAGTTGGTTCAAGAACACTTCAGGGTGTTGAAGATGCAAAAAGTGATAGCGATTCTAATATCGAAATAGTGACGCAAACAATAAATAATGGAGATCTTGAAGCAACCCTAAAAAAATTTGTAAGCAATGGAATTAAAATAATTATTGGACCAAAAACCAGTACACAGGCTTCATCCTTGATTCCGCTTCTGGAGAAATATGATTTATATGCAATAGCAACTGCGGTAACATCTCCAAAGGTTATTGGTATAAGTAAGCATTTTTGTACACTTGGTATTTCTGATGACCTAATAGTTAAGGCTTTTGCCAAAGAAGTAGCTGGAGATGGCATTACCAAGGTGATAATATTTAAAGGGACGGTTAATAAGCTTTACAATGACTACTTTGCTGAATTTTTCAGCGAGAAATTTATAGGGGAAGTACTTGAAGTAATATCCGTAGATGATCCCTTTAATACGGAAATTCCTCTTGAAATGGCTACCGAGGCGGATGCAGCCCTTATGATCATGGACCCTAAAAAATCAGGTGTGATCCTGAAAAGACTGGAGAAACATATGTTAGCTTTAAAATACTATGCTGTTGATTATTCAGTGGGCACTGATTTCTATGAATATGGTGGACAATATGTGAGTAAAGTAAAAGTTGGGTTGGCAGTATCTCCCGGAATTTCGGTAGAAGAAATGGATCCGAATTATATAGGTGGATACGAAGCCTTCAAAGTGGTAGAAGGGATATATGAAAATAACATAAATCCTGAAGAGTTTTTCTCTTCGCCAGATGAATATTCATTTGAAGGATACGCTGATATTATTGGTTTTAAAGCAGACGGTTCTTCAAATAAAAGTGTACGTTTCTTCAATCCCAAACCAGTAGGCGATTAAGATGAAGTTTTTTAGCAAAAACCGCCTATTTATATTAATTATTGTTTTTATTTTACTTCTTTCGGTGATTTCCGTTGTGTTTTTTCTAAATGAACCTAACATAATAATAATGAGTGATGGAAGCAAAGAAATGGAAGATGCACTTGATGAGTACAGTGAAAAAACCTCAGTTGGTGGTAATATACCTGTTTATTATTACGAAAGGGGCAATATTGAAAATATAACAGAAGAATTATCTGATGAAAAACCTTTATTGATTATTGGACCTAGAACCAGTGAAGATGCAAATCAGCTTTTACCCTACATGAGAAATAATGAAAATATTTTTGTAATTTCTCCAACAGTTACATCAGGATCAATTGTGGGCTTCAATGGAAGATTTATTACAATGAGTCTCCCAAATAGCTTAAAAGCAAATAGATTGGCTAGAACCATAGAAAGGGCTAATATCTGGAGCGTTTATGTTCTTGTAGATACAATCAACGAGACTTACTGTAATGAAATTTTTGATCACTTCAAACTTGAATACAATGGAAAAATTAAAGGTGTGTTGAAGATTGGCAATAGAAGTGATATCAGGACAAATGAAGTCATGAAAAATTGTGATGGAATTGTTTCATTCAGTGATGCCATATCAACAGGAATTTTAATGTCCAAGCTACGTAAGGAAGGTTATGACGGTAACTTTTACGCTACTGAATACGCTTTTAATGAAGATCTAAAATTATTTGATAGAGAAGTGATAAAAGATTTGAAACTTTATATACCGATTGCTCCTGTAGCTGGAAAGAAAGCAAGATCGGTAAATTTTGTTGGAACATACAATGCTCTTGTTGTTGCCAACTATATAACATCCAATTATGGTTATGATCTTGAAAGAGCATTCAATGAAGTTAAAGAAGATTATTTTGAAGGCTATGATGGAGAATTTAGTATTTCAGAATCTTTCTTTAGTGTCAAAGACTATCAGATTGTAGAATTGGAGGATACAGGGATTTGGGAAGAATAAGTTTAAAGAAAAGCCTTCATAGCATTAACAAAACAAAAACATTAATTAGAATTATCGTTGCATTTTTGATTGCTGGTTTATTGGTTGCAATGGTTTTTACATTTATGAATTTTTCAAAGACATACTCTTTGCGGTACAAAGAAGAGTTTGTTCAACGATTAAATAATGCATTCAATAACATTTTAGATAAAAAAGTTATCGCCAATCCTGTAGAAGACGGAAAGGTTTCAGGAATAGTTTTAGAAAAGCTTTTTTCCGGAGAACAAATAGCTTTTGGTAAGGGATTGTTTATATACGATAATACATTCAAAAAAGTCATTGATACCGAGGATGGGAAAGTTCTGGTTGAAGTTCCTTTAAGAATGATTACGCCAATTTTTTCAGACTCAAAGGATGTTTTATGGTATCTTGCAGATCCTAATGGAAATGTTTTGAATACATCGATTCAGGGAAATGTATCAAAAGAACCACGCGCTCTTGATTTTGCTAAAAACAGACTGGTTTATTACTATAAATACAACCTTACCGGTGATCTGACGCTTGGTGTAGGATATATCTTTCCCGTAGAGTTCTTCTTGATTGTTTTTATAGGAACACTGGCTTTATTTTTTAGCTTTTGGTATGCTGAGAGCTTTTTGGACAAAATTTCATCGACATTGGAAGAAGTTTTAAAGGGCATTGGTATGGTTAAAAGACATAGAGAAAGTTTTTCAAGTAATATACAGGAAATAGATTCACTTAACAAATTTGTCGATGAATTGCGCTACGCAAAAAGCAAAAATGAAGATAATATTCGTTCCCTAAAGGAAAATATCGAGAAATTGAAACTGGAAATTTCTACACTAAAGGAAAAGAGTTATTTAAAGGTTAAAAGCCTGATGATGGAATTTTCCTCAAGTATTTATAAAAGAATATTTGATTATGAAATAGATATTGGAGATTTTACTGAGCTGGCAATTCTAACTGCTCAGGAACTGGGAATTGCTTCTAAAGAAGAGTTGGAGTCTATTGAGCTCGGTTTGTTGGCAGTTGATCTGGGAATGGTTCATGTAAGTAATTCTGAAAGTAAAGAACGAGATAATAATGATGAAACTTATCTTAAGCACCCTATTTATGGAGAAGAAATGTTCAAAAGAATCGGTGATTTTGAACTGGTGTGTGATATTATTAGGCATCATCATGAACGCTATGATGGAAAAGGTTTTCCTGATGGGCTTAAGGGGGAAAAATTGTCTTTAAGATCCAAGATTGTATCCTTAATTTCCAGTTATATGACTTATGTGCTGCCAGAACCCTGTGGTGAAGGCAACAGTATGGAAAAAGCATTGGAAAAGATACGTAAAGAAAAAGGGAGAAAATTCGATCCGGTTGTAGTGAAAGCATTTGAAAAGGTATTGGTAACAATTGGTAACAGCTAAATAACGTAAATTTTGTCTTTTCCAGTTTGTTTTGCGGTGTATAGTGCCTTGTCTGCTTTTTCTACAAGTTCCGTTGATATTTGACCATCAGCAGGATATGATGAAATGCCTATACTGAATGAAATCTGTGCTTTTATACCATCAACTTCGATGTGTCTGATTTTTTCAGCTATTCTAGAAGCAACCTTTATGGCTTCTCCTTTATCTGAACCCACAGCGATAATGCAGAATTCATCACCACCGTAGCGTGCTCCTATGTCGATTTTTCTGAGATTCTTCTTGATAACATTTGCTACCTGTTCAATTATTTTATCTCCAATGATGTGACCATAGGAATCATTCAGTAATTTGAAATTGTCCAGATCCATCATGATCAAAGAGAACTGTTCATCAGAGGTTTCCAGAAGCTTTTCAAGAATGACAAAAAATTCTGTGTGATTGTATAAACCGGTGGCTGAATCAATCTTGCTTGCCATAACCAGTCTTCTATACTTCTGACCTTCTTCAAGAACGCGAAGCACAATGTCTGCAACGATTTCCAGTATTTCAATATCCTCATAACGTGGCCTACGACCATCAAGTGGAGCATCTACAGATATGTATCCAATGGTATCAGATTTATTAACGATGGGTATTATTAAAAGATCGTTGGCGCGCCACTCTCCCTTACCTGCTATAAGCTCATCATAATCACCCTGATATGTGTATGTAGTATCAAGTTCCTTTGCACCTTCAGGTATGAAAAACGATCTGCTAACTCTGAAATTTTCGTCAAAAAATTGCTTTATGTCGTCTATTTCGGGAGGTCTGTCCTTCAATTTTGTGAATTCGTCAGATTCAAGACCTGCCTGTGCAACCCTCTCAACTTTGTTGTTTTCTCTATCAAAAAGATTAATCAAAACGTATTTGTAACCTATTGAATCGCGGATGATCGAAGCTATTTGATTCAATACACTTTGAAAATTGGAATCGGATCGAACAAGCGAAATCATTTCCAGCGTCTTCGATAATTTATTCCTTAAAGAACCAATTCGTTTTAGGGTTTCCTCTTTTTCATCGGATAAATTTATAAACTGAACAAATCCCCATAGACCAAGTGTTGTAGCGGGAAGTAGAAGAAAGACGAGTGCTGTTTCCAGATTTCTACCCATTTCATAAAGATTCCACATCATTCCGCCATAAACCGCCAAAAAGATGAAATAAGCAAATTCAATAAGGTCAGTCAGGACAACTTTTCTGTTAAGTTTCGTTCTTCCTAGAACTATGCTGTAAAGGATATCTGCTGTTACAATGCTAATTACCCTTGCGATTAGCACAAAAAGAATAAGTGAAATATAGAAATTCCCCGACCAATCAACAAAATATGCTGCAAGTCCGTACATTAGGAAATAATTTAGTACACGATATATTTTTCTCGGAACTTTTAGTTTTTCTCCTGTAACAGGCTTTAAAAATAGCAATAGACTTGCAAATGGTGCAAGATGTGGGTTCCAGAATATTATTAATGGTATTATACCTGCAAAATTGCTAATTACAGAAAAATCTTTGGTTTTTATAGGAATAAAGTCAGCCAACAAAAAGAAGGCTAATAAAGGAACTATTGCAACAGGAAAGGATAAACTTTGGGTTGTTAACAACAACCCAATTGCGAGTAAGATAGATATAATTCCCAGAACAATATTTAAAAAGAAATATCCCTTTTTGCTCATCTCAAACTGCCTCCAAATATATAATACCACATAAAATCAAAGATTAATTCAATTGATTAAAATATAAAACAAAGTAATAATATTATAACAAATATAATTAAATATATACAAATCACTTATAATATTACCGTTGTATTTAGAAGATAGCCGATAAATTGTGAGATAATATAATGAATTTAGAAAGGGAGGTATAGACGTGAATGAAGAATTAGAAAAGATTTTGCGTTTTAATAAGGAAAAATTACTGGCATCGATAAAAGAATTAGTCAAAATACCATCTGTTAGAGGAAAAGCAGAGGATAATGCCCCTTTTGGTAAGGAAGTGAATATGGCACTGGATTACACATTAAAACTGGCAAATGAAATGAATTTTGAAACAGATCGTGTTGATGGTTATGCTGGACACATTCAGTTTGGAAATAAGGGTAAGCTTTTCGGTGTTCTTGGTCATCTGGATGTTGTTCCTGCTGGCGATGGATGGAGTGTCGATCCCTTTGATGGAACTGTCAAAGATGGATATATATTTGGACGTGGAGTAATAGATGACAAAGGCCCGACTATTGCCTCCATATATGCCTTAAAAGCCATAAAGGAGCTTGGTGTTGATCCAAAAAACAAAATAAGGATAATCCTGGGAACAAATGAAGAAAGTGGTTGGTGTGGAATAACAGAATACTTTAAACATGAAGAAAAACCACAGATGGCAGTGACACCTGACGCGGCATTTCCTCTGATATATGCAGAAAAAGGTATAGTGAATTATGAAATTAGTGCCGAATGCGCTAACAGCAAAGAAGGAATAAAAATAAAAGAGCTTTCAGGAGGTAACGCTTCAAATATGGTTCCTTCAAAGGCCAAAGCTGTTCTTGAGGGAGTTGATGATAGGGCAGTAGAAATTATCAAAAACTACACGCCTGAAAATAAAGCTAAGCTCACATTGGAAAAAAACAATAGTGAACTCGTAATTAATGTTGAAGGTCTGTCGGCGCATGGATCAACTCCTGATCGAGGAGAAAATGCCATAGCTCCACTTATTGAAGTACTTTCCAAATTAGAAATAAACAATGTTGAACTGGAAGAATTTATAAAAAAACTTAGCCAGAGAATAGGCTATGAAACAGATGGAAAAAGCCTTGGTATTTCAGGAAGCGACGATATGTCAGGTGTATTAACGGTGAATCTGGGAACAGTCGAGCTTAGGGGAAGCTTTATTAGTGCAGTAATAAACATTAGATATCCTGTGTTTTTCAATGAATCCAGAATTCAGTCGCAATTGAAGGAAGCATTGAAGGGGTTGAAGGTGGTTGCAGGGCACCATCTCGAACCTCATTATGTTTCTCCAGATAGTGAGCTGGTAAAACTCCTTACAGAGATATATGAAAAAACCACAGGAAGCAAAGCTGAATTACTAACAACCGGTGGAGGCACCTATGCCAGAGCTGTAAAAAATGCGGTTGCCTTCGGAGCATTATTCCCTGGAAGAGAAGAAACAGAACATAAACCCGATGAAAGAATCCTTATTGATGATTTGATGTTGCTTACAAAGATTTACGCAAATCTTTTTTATAAGATACTTACTGAATGGTGATTTTACTGATAATATGAACCAGAAAAAACATCTAGTGTTTCAACATGACTGATTTTATATAGTGGTATCCATAAGGCGGATTGGCTTCAGCGTCGGGATCAGTGTAAAAGCTGATTCCGAAATGCTTGTTTAATGCAGCTAACCATAGATGGCACAGTGAGATACCCATATCTATTCTGTTCATTTTTTTATATAAAATTCGTTTAAATAAGCCCGGTTTAATACAATAACAATGAATACTGTAATCCTCTGTAATAAAAAACCATGGTTGACTGTTGGTAGCAGAGGGAGCCAACCTTGCGGCCTCGATAATATCAAGGAATTTATCTCCTATGCTTATTTGACCCAGAGGCTTTCTAATGAATTCCGAGATATTCTTTCTGTGCAAATTTTCTTCAGGGTTACCCGTAGCAAGCGCTATAACAAATTCAAGGTATGAAATTTCAGGGAGGTCTTTTTTGGGTTTGGTTAAACCAAGCCAGCATGATCCCAAATCACTGGATGAAAGGAATAGATCAATCTGTTCTAATACAAAACCGGCATTCAGCAAATAACCGGGTTTGTTTTCTGAAAATAACAACAGATAATGGGGTGCTTTTACAATTAGTAACCCCTTCACAGAATCGCCTGGAACGATTCTTAAGTCAAGATTGATCGATGGAAACAGGGGCTTTGTTTCGTTAAAAACATTTTTAATAGAATAGAGTGTATTATCATTTAATGATTGCTCACTAAATTTTCGTACAGATTTTCTCATAAATATTGTTTTATACAGTTTCTCAAAATCCAGTTGAGTTTCTCACCTCTTTAGATTCCAAAGGAAGTTATAAGAGATTTTCAAAATAATGATAACATAGCAAATCAATCACTCTAAGTCACATTAAAAATTAAAATGAAAAAGACTTTTATACATTAAAGTATAAAAGTCGATTTTGCACAGAATTTATTGATGAGATTTTTATTGAGCTCTTGAAAGCTCAGCTGTTATTTTATTTCCTTTTATATTGCACCTGTTTAAAGCTTGCAATACTGAATTTGCCTGGGTGCTTTCAACTTCTATGTAGCTGTGTTTTTTTAGCATTTTGATATCTCCAAGAACTTTTCCAGGAAGGCCGGTTTCACCTGTTACTGCTCCAACTAAATCACCAACTCTGACACTGTGTTTTTTCCCTACATTTACAAACAATTTTGTCATAACACCAGTAGAAGGAATTTCTTCAGAATTTTCTTCAACTGAATGGTCATTCATCGTGATTTTTAACAGAGCAGATGCAATTTTTATTGGTGAATAATCCTCTTCCATAAGTTTAGTAATCAATGTTTCATACTTCTCCAAATTTCCCTTTTCAAGTACTTCTCTAACATTGTTCAAAAACTTTTCTTGGAATCGGCTATTGATTTCTTCATTTGAAGGAACATGAATTTTCTTCATCTTTATCCTGGTGTATCGTTGAATATCTCTCAGTCTGCGAACTGATCTACCATAGGCAAAGGTGAAGGCTTTTCCTGATTTACCTGCTCTTCCCGTTCTTCCGATACGATGTACATAGTATTCAGAATCCTGAGGAACATCATAATTAAAAACTGCTTCAATGTCGTTAACGTCAATTCCTCTTGCTGCTACATCAGTAGCTACAAGAATTCTGAGAGAACCTCTTCTAAAAGCATTCATGACCCGATCTCTCATTGATTGAGTCATATCACCATGTAATCCATCTGCGGGGAACCCTTTCTTTTGCAGTAAAGGGACCAGTTTATCAACCTTTTTCTTTGTATTACAGAAAACAAGAGAAAGATTGGGATCATAATACTCAATTAATCGAGCCAATGAATCCAGTTTTCTTGATTCACCCACTTCCAGATAATATTGCTCAATTGCAGCGACAGTCATTTCACCTTCGATAACCTTAATTATCTCCGGTTCATTCTGAAACTCTCTGGCTAATGAAATTATCTGATGCGGCATTGTAGCGGAAAACATTACCATTTGTCTTTCTTTTTCTATATGTGAAAGAATAAATTTAATATCTTCCTGGAATCCCATATCTAACATTCTGTCAGCCTCATCGAGAACGACAGTTTTGACATTTTCCAGTTTCAACGTTTTCCTTCTCATATGATCCATGATTCTACCCGGTGTACCAACCACAATTTGAGTACCGTCTTTTAAAGCCTTAATCTGGCGTTCCATTGAAGCGCCGCCATATACTGAAGTTATGTTTAACTTACTTCCATAAGATAACATTTTAAGTTCTTCAGTAACCTGTACTGCAAGCTCCCTTGTTGGACATAAAATAAGACCCTGTACATTATTGTCACTAAAATTTAGTGACTCAACAAGAGGTATTCCAAATGCAGCTGTCTTACCTGTTCCGGTGTGTGCCTGTCCTATTACATCTTTTCCATCCAGCATTACTGGAATGGCTCTCTCCTGAATAGGAGTTGTTTCTACAAATCCCATCTTTTCGATGGCTTTCAGGGTTTTTAGAGATAACCCCATTTCTTTAAATGTTCTACTCATACACAAATCCTTTCATTACGTATTCCACAAATTATACACTTAATCTGTGATTGTTTTATCACATTAAATTTCTTTTGGGTTAACAATGACTACATCAGTAAAAACAACCTTCTTTAATCTAATCAGGATAAAAAACTTCTCACTCTAAAAAAACCAACAAAAAAGGCACCCGTGTTGGGTGCCAAAAGTTTTGGTGGTACCGTTCAGCTTCTCCAAAAGAGATCCTTCAGTGCTTTAAGTTTCTGCTGTTCAATCATTCTTTCCATATCTCTGGCATTTCTATATAATCTTTTCATCATTATCATCCTCCTTTAAAGTTTTACCTTTTACCTATAAATGTGAATTCTTTTAAGCGTATCAATTCTAGTTGTTTCCAAAATATTATCTACTTCCTTGAAATGGATCTTCTTTTCTCTTTCTTTCATATTGCAACCCCCCTTTATAAAAGGTTCGTTACACTGAAGCTCTAACATTGATGAGGAGATCCGAATAAACTTTTTCCTTCTGGGACTCAATAATTCTTTCGATGTTGCTGTAATTTCTAAATTTTCTTTTGAACATTTCAATTCCTCCTAAACATTTCGTTGATTTCTATTTATAATATACACTTTTAATTTAATAATGTCAAGTAAAAAGTGAAGAAAGTTATAAAATAATTGAAAATATTCAAGAAAAGAATGACAACAGAACGAGAATAAGCGTCTGTAAATGCCATTAAAAAACAATTATGGAAGGAAGATAAGAATTATAGAACAAATAAAAAAATTGAAGAATATTTATAAAATTAAAGCATTTTGAGTAAAAATTAATAATTACAGGTTTGTTTTTTGATAATTAACATGAAT
>JBNGCV010000007.1:0-54210 GCA_049975465.1 Kosmotogaceae bacterium
CCGACTCTAAAGCCGGTGGAAGGGACTACCTGTTGTTATTCCAGCAGGCAAAATCCATATCTGAAAAAATATTATAAACTGAACCCTGCTTAAACAAAACGGTGCCTTGAAGGCACCGTTTTTATTAAAATATAGAAAAAATCAATGACCAGATGAAAACTCAGGAGAATTAAAATCTTGGTATAGATAATAGTACTTGTCACTATTTATATTTGCATATTTAGATACTGTAGCATAATAATTCCAACCATAATAGTAATAATATTTGTCAACCGTAATATAATAGTTCCCTTGTTCCAACGATAAGGTTAAACTTTCACCTGTTTCAATAGATCCTTTATAAGATCCTCCAACATATACATCTGCTTCAGTATCATATTCATATGAACCATAAACAACATTATTATAAATAGTGACTTCATAGGTTGGGGTTATTGGGCCTATAATAAAACATCCGCTAAATGAAAATACTAACAGAGCCAAAATTGTTAGCAATATCCAAATTCTTTTTGGGATATTATCAACCCCCCCTTTTTAGATTATTATTTTTGTACTAAATCAAGTTTTTCAAAAGCTTTAATAACCACTAGCAGCAGTCAAAAACAATGTTAAGAAAATATTAGCTACAGTTCCTCCCAAACCCCATAGACCAGCTGTAGTTCTTCTTGTTGATTTGTATGTCTGAATATACGCTGACATAATAGCTGGATCATCTGTAAGTGATTCAACATAATACAGTCTGTGACTAGGTATACTATATGATCTAACAAACGAAATAATCGGTGTTAATATTGGAAACAATACACCAAGTATAAATGTTCCTGCTTTGTTAACATCTTCTTTTGCATGGTTTTCAGCTAACATTGTTGCTTTAGTCATTGTAAGTGAACCTGCATAGGTCATTGTTATAAGACCAAGTATTAGAAAAATAACAACTATAACCTTAATACCCTTCATTATTCACACCCCCAAATATATAGTAACTTAATTGTATCATTTTAAAAATAAAAAAACAAAAACGTTGCATTTGAAGGCAACGTTTTTCTTATAAATTATCTGCTAGATTATTTACTGACATTTCACACTACTGAACAGTGTAGCCTGCAATTATCAAACCAATGTTTATCAATGTTCCTCCAAGACCCCAGAGGGCTGCTGAGCCTTTTCTGGCTCTTTTGTAGGATTCAATATAGGTTGAAATAAGTCCTGGTTCATCAACAAGCGATTCTATATAAATCAACCTTTCATTAGGAACAGAATAATTTCTCACAAATGAAACTACCGGTGTCAACACCGGAAAAAGAACACCCAAAAACAATGTGCCCAGTTTTCTGACATCCTGCCTAGCATGTTCCTTTGCCAGTGTTCTTACCTTGGAAGCACTTATTGAGCTTGCACAGAGCATAGAAGCAAGACCAATAATTAACAAAATTACGACGAACTTCTTCACATACATCTCCCCCTCAATAATTTAAAAACGGTACCTCTCTCAAGGTACCGTTTAAAATTTAATAAAATTGGTTAAAATGTAACTCCTGCTCCTATCCATGGGTATGGATTGATAAATCCGTAAAGTATTCTACCAGTTAGTAAACCCCAAGGTGATAGGTTTACACCTATTCCACCAGAAATATAAAGATAATCAAATTGTCCACTATTTAATGTTACAGGATAAGTCATACCAACGCCTCCATGGAGCCCAGACAAACCTAATCCTGCTTCCCAAAACAAGTTTGTTTTTTCTGGAGACATGGGTTCAAAATAATTTCTCCATGTATATCCAATGTACAAAGCTATGCCTTGAACGCTAGTAATTTGTCCTGTTGCATTAAGTTCAGGCCAACCATAGGCAATAGTATCTAATCCTACCCATGTTATCTTGCTTTCACCGACAGTATTTGCTTCAGCAGAAAAAGCAAATGTTACTAGAATTGATAAAACAAGAATTGCTAAAAGCACCTTTTTCATATTTGCACCTCCCCTATAATTAAAAATCAAAGAACTACAATTTCATCAATTTAAGATTTTAAACTACTTTGATCAAAAAACCAAGAGCTTCTTACTGTTTTAATACTGTTATTTTCGTTAAAATGATATAGCTTAAAGAAAATCAATTCAGTCAAAGATAGCAGTCATAAATTCTAACTAAAACGTAACGGCTACACCAATCCATGGGTAGGGAAAAATAATGTCATATAGAATGTCAGTGAAATCGAAATCTAATAAGCTCCACGCGGATATTGAAACTTCCAGTCCTCCTGTAAGATAAAGATGGTCAAATTGTCCATCTTTTAATGGTAAAGGATACGTTAGACCTACACCACCCTGAACACCAAGAAAAGCTGCGTTTACTCCGGCTTCCCAGTAAAAGTTAACTTTTTCTGGTTCCATGGGATTGAAGTAATTTCTCCAGGCGTATCCTACGAGTGATATTCCCTGAACACTTGTAATTTGACCTGCTTCATTGAGCTTTGGCCAGCCATACACTATCGTATCCCAGCCTGCCCAGGTAAGTTTACTTTCTCCAATACCTGCTCCATTTGCTGCAAAACTAAAGGTTGCAAACATAAAGATTAAAACAAGAAATACTAATGCTTTTTTCATTAAATAACACCTCCTATTAAAAATTGTTAATATCCATCCTCAACGAATATTTTAACGTGTTTTGCCTTTAAAAACCTAATGTTTTAAAATGTTTAAGACAAAAGAAAATAACTATTGTGTACCTTTATAACAAATCAAATTATCAATAACATCGAATGATGAATCAATTATTCTTGCAGTCATTCCCCAGATAACCAGTTCTGGCAACCGATATCGCAGCGTATGTCTACCTGCAATTTTGATTTTCTCTGGCCTTGACTTTTTTAAGTATTCATAAGAAACAAAAAATATGTCCTCAATTTCATCTGAGTTCAAAAGAAAGGAAGTTGATAGAATTCTAGCAGCAAAAGGAAAAACTTTTATTGATGAAGTTATCGTCTGTTTTTCTATCAAAGGAATTAATGAATTCACATACTCTACATTTGCACCTATTTCCTCTTTTAGTTCTCTTTTAGCAGCGTCAACAGGAGTTTCTCCCTTTTCTATAAAACCACCAGGAAAGCTTATTTGTCCAGGATGAAACCTTAGTTTTCTTGATCGCCTTGTAAAAATAATGTGTTATTCTCCATTTAATAAAACCAGTGGAACAACAACAGATGCTGATTTCAAATAAACACCTCTTATCAACCGTATATTTTACAGGTATCTTATTAAATTTATATTATAATCCTTTCTACTGGCATATAATGGTAATGGAGGGATAAAATGAGAGCTGAAATAATAAATGTTGGAACCGAGATCCTTTTAGGAAATATTATCAACACAAACAGTGCTTATCTATCAAGGAAGCTGGCTGAACTTGGTATTAATCTTTACAAACAGACAGTGGTAGGAGACAATATGGAAAGACTTATGACTTCATTGAGCGATGCCCTGAATAGTGTAGATATCATAATTACCACAGGGGGGCTGGGTCCAACTCAGGATGACATTACAAAAGAAGCGGTAGCAAAATGTCTAAACAAAAAGCTGGTTCTTGATAATGAATCAATGCAGCAAATCGAAAACTTTTTTATTAGTCGTAATAAAAATATGAATGAATATAACAGAAAACAGGCTTATTTTCCTGAGGATTCTATAATTCTTGAAAATACCGTAGGAACCGCACCAGGATGTATTGTTGAGAGCAAAGGAAAGACGATTATCCTTCTTCCAGGACCACCTAATGAAATGAAAGAAATGTTCGAAAAAACCGTGTTCGATTACCTCAATAAAAAGAGCAAACAGATTATCCACTCCAGATTTCTCAGGTTATTTGGAATCGGTGAAAGTGATGTCGTAAAACTAATTGAAGACCTTATTGAAGAGCAGGACAATCCAACAATCGCGCCTTATGCTGATGGTTATCAGGTGTCGTTAAGAATCACAGCACGTGCAAAAGATAAAACTGATGCCATTTCACTGATAAATATAATAGAAGAAAAGATACAAAAAAGATTGGATGAGTACATTTATGGAAGAGACTACGAAACACTTGAAAGTGTGGTATTGGACGTTCTTGCTAGTAAAAACAAAACAGTCGCTTTTGCAGAATCGTGTACTGGCGGAATGATTTCATCAAGAATCGTAAGTGTTCCAGGAGCCTCCAGGGCATTTATTGGATCAGTAATCGCCTACAGCAATGAGATCAAAATTCGTGAGCTCAACACTCAAAAGAAAACCTTAAGGAAATATGGCGCGGTAAGCGAAGAAACAGCAAAGGAAATGGCTAGAGATATCAGAAAATCCTTCGACAGTGATATAGGGATATCTACAACAGGAATTGCAGGCCCTACAGGAGGTACCCCAGAAAAACCCATTGGAACGGTTTATATAGGGTTGAGTTATGACAGTAAGGTAGAAGTTTTCCATTTTCATTTTAAAGGTGATCGAAATAGAATTAGAACACTCACAACGTTCCACGCTCTTAATATTCTCAGAAAATATCTCTCCAGCATTTCTTAATTACTTATTACTGCAATGTTTAATGACTTGTTTCTGGCAAAATAAACATAAAGCAAATAGAAGTGTAAAAATACAGCAGAAGAAACGGGAAAAATAGAAAAGGACCATTGCCAGCATCCGGGAAAACAATTACCCTTTAATTGTGAGCAAATACAGTTAAAGGGGTGAAAAGGAGTGCTGACAATGATCCAGATACATAATATCAAATTCCTAAGGCAATTTAAAGGTATGACACTAAGAGGTATAGCAAAAGAGACAGGGCACGATTTCAGGACAGTGAAGAAATACGTGGAAAAGGAAGATTTCAACGATCATCCGAAAAAGAGGAAAAGGAAATCGAAACTGGATCCCTACAAGGCAAAGATAGACCAATGGTTGGAAAAGGACAAAAGGATGAAGACAAAGCAAAGGCATACAGCCACAAGGATATACAAAAGATTAAAAGAAGAATATCCTGAATTCAATCTCAGTGAACGAACCGTCAGTGGATATGTAAAAAAGAAAAAAGAACAGCTTTACTCACTAGAAGGATATTTACCTCTTAACCATCAGGGAAAAGAAGCGCAGGTAGATTTTGGACAGGCACAGTTCATTGAAAAAGGAAAAGAAGTAACCTTGCATTATCTCAATCTCAGTTTTCCATACAGTAATGGAGGTTACGTACAGGTATTCAGAGGAGAGAACCTGGAATGTCTGTTAGAAGGATTATCCAAAATATTTCATTACATGGAAAAAGTACCGGATCGCATATGGCTGGATAACCTTACACCCGTAGTCAAAGAAATATTCAAAAGAGGAAAGAGGACAATCACAGAAAGATTCACCAGATTCTGTCTTCATTATGGAATAGAACCGGTGTTTTGTAATCCCGGGAAAGGAAACGAAAAAGGTAACGTAGAAGGAAAAGTAAAATACATAAGAAGGAACTTCTTTGTACCCATACCCAGAATAGAGAGTATAGAGCAATACAACAAAGAATTACTAAAACGTTCAGATAAAGATATGGAGAGAATCCATTACCGAAAGAAAATAAAGATAAAAGAACTGTTTTTACAGGAAAAGAAAGAGATGAAACCATGCAATCTACAAACATTCGACATATGCAAACTGAAAAAGGCAAAAACAAACAAATATGGAATACTCAAATTCGAGACCAACAGATACTCTGACACATAGAAACACAGGTGTGGTTGAAAATAAAGGCTCACACAATAGAAATCCTGGATGAAGATCATAACATCACAGACTGTATGGTAAAAACCTCCAATCATTAAACTGGAATCCGTATTTAGAAACCATAATGAAAAAACCTCGTTCATTGAAATACACAGGATTTTACCAGGAACTGCCCAGTATATGGAAAGAATACTTTGAAAATTGCAATGCACAAGCCCTGTATATGTCATACAGAAGACTTATCCAGAAGGAACCATCACCGCTACCACAAAAAGAAAACATGCCGAAATTAACACCATACACAACCAACTTCGAAGAATATGATTCCCTGGTAGGTGATGGGAATTGAAAGACATCATAGCAAAATACTGCAAAGAATTGAGATTGGGCAGGGCAATAGTAGAAAACTACCAGGATATAGAAGCAACAACAAACGAAGAATTCCTGGTCAAATTACTGGAACTGGCAGTGCAAAACAGACATTTGACAAGGAAAAATCGGTATTTGAAACAGGCTAATTTTGAAGTAATGAAGACCTTTGAAAACTACAGCTTTGACAATATCCAGATACCTGAAAGTATAACCCTTAACGAACTAAAAGAAGGGAGGTTTATACACAGAAGAGAAAACCTAATATTGTATGGTCCTGTAGGAACAGGAAAAACACACATGGCAACAGCGATAGGTGTTAATGCGTGTAATCAGGAGAAGCGAGTCAAGTTTTACAGAACAGCCACATTGGTGAATCAACTTGTCCAGGAGAAAGAAGAGGGAAGATTGAATAAATTCCTGGAAACTCTGAGAAAGACAGATTTACTCATATGTGACGAATGGGGTTACATTCCCCTTGACAGGGAAGGAACACAGCTTTTGTTTCAGGTAATCGCAGAACGTTATGAGAGAAGAAGTGTAATAATAACAACAAACATCGAATTCAGTAAATGGAAAGGAATATTTTATGATGACAAAATTACTGGAGCCATAATTGACAGACTTATTCACCACTGTCATTTAGTTATTTTCACTGGAAAGAGTTATCGTTTGGAACATTCTGGTATTAGAACATAATCATTTACCTGGGTGCTGGATTTTTATTTTTCCAAACGCTGTATTTTTAGATTGCGAAAAACAATGCCTGTTATTATCTGATTAAATATTACTGAAAATCCGTTAAAAATACTTCATGCTGCAACCTAAATTTCTTTCAATCAGGTCTAATATCTTAAAAAAGGAGGTGAGTACAATAAGAAATATTGTAATTGTTATAATTATCTTAATCGTTACCTCTGTTGTATTTTCATCGGTTATTTATCTTGGAACCGGTTATAACGAAATATCTGAAATCACTTATGATGGTGAAAGATGGATCAAGAATCAATATTATTGTCCACCGCTAAGTAGTTCAGGTGTAGAAACAACAAGATATCTATTTGTAAATCTACGTGACCTTGGTTTTTGTATTGTCGATAAAGCAAACATGGTTATACTCGAGCAAATTGACACTTTTCATGCAGAAGACATTACATTTGACATTAACAAATTGAAATTCTACATAGCTGATGGAATTGGACTGAGCGTTTTCTTTTTAGAAAGTCCTTCAAAGGTTTGGAATAGAGGTACAATTCATTTAAGAGGGTGGATAAGTCAGGTCGAGCTTTTTGGTGATTACATCATTCTGTCATCTTTATACGATGGAATTTACCTACTAAGTGAATGTTCAGGTCATTTTATTATGCTTGATTACTTCGGGCGAACCTATGATGATCCTCTGGAACAGCCATTAATGACACTCAGTATAAGAACACATGGTAGAACAATCTATGTGGCAGCGGAAGATGGCATTCATCTTATGCGCGTCAGTGCAAACAAACTGTTCCACGAACTAAAATTAACAAACACAATGAGCCTTGATGTGGCAGTAAACAGCTCATACATAGCGGCTGCGGAGCCACTACAAAAACGCGTATCATTATTTCTTACTTCATCACGTGAAAAGATAGCAGAACTTCTTTATCCAAATCAACCAACTGCAGTTCACCTGATAGAAGATGAAAATACAGGTGAAATCTTTCTTGCTACCATCGTTACAGGAACTGGTTTAATTATTGATAATATTCCAACTGGTGACAGATGGACTATTGGCGGAAGCTACACAGGTTTTATTAGAAAAGTATCAGTGCAATAATAAACTATATAACCAGCAAAATGAGTAATACCTATTATCGCTGCCGGATCAAAAGATATAAAGCCATTATTGTTGAGAAAGCTGTTACTATAGGAGTTAAGGCATGAATGGTCAGTGTTAGCTTATTGGTAAATTTATCAAAACTCAATAACCCACCTGTAACAAACAATATAACAACAGAAACCACAGCTATAATAATGAAAAGAGTTATGATACTTTCTACATCCGTAGAATTTTTTAATAAATACCGAAATCCAAAAAAGCCAAAGATTACAAAACCTATTGCAATTAATCTATGAACATTAAAAAAACCAGAATTAATTGGTGTTCCTATACTGCTTAACCACATTCCAAAAACTACTGTAAGAATTAAAAGCATTCCCATGGAAATCGGAATCATTGTTGCTCCCGGGATAATCATCCTTTCTTCTTTCTGATTCCTTAAATAACGTTGTAAGACTATCATAAAGTGTATACAGAATGAATTTCTTAATCATGGTGCTTTATTAACTCAAAATAAATACACATATCAAGCCCAAGGGTTTTCAAATACATGAGGTCTACCCATCTGGGAAATGGAGAAGTTCTAACATATTTCGGAAAAAGCAGTTCTATTGGTGCATCCAGCACCCTGGAAATATTGTCTGCAATAATAAAAGGAGGAACAATTCTTTCATTCTCAACCGCCGAAATATACTTTTGATTCTTACCTATTGCTAGAGCCAATTGTTTCTGTGTATATTTGCAGGATGTACGTGTACTTCTAATAAGATTCATTTAACGTCATCCCCAATCACCGGTGGTGATTTTCTGTTTTTTTTGAACTCCGGAAAGGCTTCTTCAACAGGTATATCAAGATAAGCTGCCATGGCATCTGCAAGAAAGAAATCAGTGACCTTCGTCCTTCCTCTTTCAATTTTTGATAGTGTCGTTCTACTTATACCGGCTACATTAGCCAGCTCTTTTTGTGTAATACCCATTTCTTCACGTATTTCTCTGATCTTCATTGCGTCCTCCTTATTTATGGTATTAAAATGTATTCTATATATAATCTATCATAATTTAAGTTCTTTTTGCCATCCTGTTAAATATTGGCACACATACTTTGTCAATGCGCTACATAAAACTATTATATTGAACTTTGTAAGCTCAAACTGAATATGATATACTTATTTATACCTTATCGTTGAAGCAGGTGAAATTATGTATTCCAATGGGAGACCAATAAAAGTTACCGTCTGTTTCGAGAAAGGTTTTTTCTTTCCTGTTCGTTTTGTGCTCAATGAAAAAAGTGTCCGGATTCATAAGATTGTGTATGTATGGAAAGAGTACAGGGGGGATTATCTTGTCTATAGATTCTCAGTTAGAACTTCGAGGGATATCCACGTTCTCGAATATAAAGAATTTGACAAACAATGGTATTACCACGAAAGTCAATACTGGTAAAACACGAAAAAGCATTTCATATATTGCCCATATAGATATGGATGCTTTCTTCGCAAGTGTCGAACAGGCTGCCAATCCTTATCTTAAAAATAAGCCGGTTATTGTAACGGGAAAGGATACCAGGCATTCTGTGGTTACTTCTGCAAGCTATGAAGCCAAAAAACATGGAATAAAAGCGGGAATGCCTGCTTTTAGAGCTCTCCAGTTATGCCCCGATGCAATAACTGTTCCTGTTGATGGAAGCAAATACACATATGTATCGGAAGAAATCATGAAACGTCTGGAATTCATTTCTCCAAGATATTCTGTGGCCAGCATAGACGAAGCATTTATTGATCTGTCCGTTTATAACACTCTTTCTGATTCATTGAAGACTTTAAGGCTTTTTAAAAAAGCCGTCGAGAAGGATTTTGGAATTTCCTTTTCCATTGGCGTGGCAGTTAACCCACTAATTGCAAAGATTGCAAGTGATTTTAAAAAACCCCGAGGTTTTGTCGTTGTTGAAAGTGGATCGGAGAAGGAATTCCTAAAGAAAGTCGACATATCTGATGTGCCTGGAATAGGGCCTCACACATTGGTTAAACTTAAAAACCGGGGTTATGTAAAAACTTCGGAACTGCTGGAAGCTGATGATTTTTACCTTTACAATAATTTTGGTAATTCTTTTCTGGGTTTAATAAAATCACTGAAAGTAAAGAACTATCAAAAAGAGCTCTTTTTCAAAAAAGAACCTCCAAAATCTGTTGGACACTCAATGACACTGAATCATGATATAGATAATATAGAGTTAATAGAAAGAGTGGCAAGTTTTTTGGGAGCAAAGGTCGTTTATAGAATGCGAAAATACGGATTCAAAGCAAGAGGAATAAGTCTGTACTTGAAAAATGATGATTTTCATGTAATCCGAACTACAAGAAGGCTTTCCTTTTACATTTCGCGAACAGAGCACCTTAACGATGTACTTTACTGGTTATCCAGAGAAATTTGGAACGGTGAACCTATAAGGGCGATAGGTGTCTCCCTTTATAAACTCAAATCTGTAAACAAAAATATCTATCAAGAAAAGCTATTCAAAAAAGAAAAGGATACAACCGAGGTTGTTATCAAACTCCAGGACCATTTTGGAAAATATGCACTATTTCCCGCTTCCATCCTCTCCGTCGCCAGTATTTGACCCATTTTTTAACTGTTTTTCAATCTCTGCTACCAGTGCTTCTGCTGAAGCAAGATTGGTAGCCAGTGGAATATTGTGAACATCACAAACCCTCAAAAGCGCAGAAACATCAGGCTCATGAGGTTGAGCTGTAAGAGGATCACGTAGAAATATAACAAAATCTATTCTTTCGCTTGCTAACATGCCCCCAATTTGTAGATCTCCACCACGAGGTCCTGACCTAACCTTGTTAACTTTTAACTTGACCTTTTCTTCAATCAGCGTTCCTGTATTCCCAGTGGCATAAATTTCACTTTTTCTGAAAATATTGACATGTTCTTTAACAAACATAATTAGATCAATCTTTTTCTTGTCATGAGCTATTAAAGCTATTCTTGGTTTATTCATAATATTCCTCCATTGTAATCATATTTATTTTGTGAGTCTCCTCTTCTTTTCAAGAAAGTCATCTATTAAAGGTTCCTGATGCTTTTCACAATAAACCTTACCAAAGAATATTTCTTTATGTTGCAGACAATAATTTTTCGTTTCTTCAGAAACTTCGGTGCCGCAGACAACACATATTGGATCAACGTTCCCACCTAAATCATTACTGGTTGAACTACCAAAATACCTGCTTACATACCTGTTAAAAGTAAACAGATTTTTCAGCGTAGACCAGAAAGTCTTACCTTTTTTTGTAGCAATTATAGATGATGCAAGCTTGTTTCTATCCCAGAGTTCAATATTATTCTCCTCTGCAAATTCCTTAACTTCATCAGAAAAGAAATTATCAGTTACCACGACAAAGTTTGAACAATCGAGAAACCTGTAAGCACTCAGAACACTTTCAACGATTCTGACACCAATTTTTCTGTTACTTCTAACAACAAGGACTGCAGATTTTCTGTTGTTTTTCTTTATAATGAAATCAGCGGAAGTTTCTCCTGCCTGGTGAGTTTTTTCTGTGCTATAACCAAGCCGCATAAAATGAAAATTAACAAAGTTGATGAACTCTTTTCGGGACATTTTCTTAACCTCCTTCAATCCCGCTTTTGCCCATCTATAACGCCTAAATAGCCAGATAGCAAATATACCGGCTATTACAATAAAGAACATAATTATGAAAACAAAGAAAATTTCACTTAATGATAAAATTTGCGATGTGTTTCCATTCATAAAAGAATCCCTCTATTTTATATTATATCCCAGTTTAATTTACCATATAATCTTTTCCAAATAATAGTAACAATGGATGAAAGAATCGAAAAGTTGTCAATAGACTTATACATATGATATAATCTCACTAGCGGAGCGGATAGAACCATTTTCGGTTAATCAAGTAGTTTGTTCAGCAAGGTAAGTTTTTTTCGTAGTTTTTCTTTTATTTGTTTATTAATAAGTTGAGGATTTTTAGAAGCATTTTTTGAAAGCCATTCCAACACTTCCGCTTCACTGGTATACAGGAGAATTTTCTCCGTATCTTCAATTTTTACTTTCGCGCATCTGAGGGTTTGCTTCGATGAATTTTCACGATATTTGTCTAAGCTAAATGCATAAACAAAATTAAATTTTTTCCCCGTTAATATGAGAGAATCAAATTTTTCAAGTAAAATCCCTTCTATCTTTTTCTCTTCAGGAATATATGAATATACAGTTTCTTTTCTAATATCAACATAAATTGGTACAACAGTCTTATCCATATCATTAACTTTAACTGCCAGAGATTTTTCCAAAACGTTATAAAGGGTTGGATTAACTCTTTCTATTAATAATCTTTCATTATCTTCATTAGAATTTATTGAAGGAAACAACGAAGGAATTGAAAATTCTTTACTATAGTAGTAACCTCTGTTAGCTCTGGAGTAAAGTAAAGGTGCTCTTAATTTATTTCTTATATAGCTTATTTCTCGTGAAGCCTGTCTTCGCGATATATTAAAATGCCCGCCAAATTCCTTTAGCGAAGGAAATTGACCTCTGATTATTCGTTCATGTAACCAAAGTATTCTGCTATGAGAAGCCATTGACTTCACCTCTGCTTAATAATAACACGTAACAAAAGATATACTATCAGTACAGAGGTTTCAATACATTAAAATCACAATTTTGAGACAACATGATCTTTTTTACTTGAAGGAACTTCACAATATTTTTTCTCTAGTTCTATTAATTTGCTCGTTTTTTGAAAATATTCATCTTCATAGAATGTTTTCTTAAGGAAAATCTCTTCGTCTCCCCACTTATAAAAAGGTCCAAGAATTGCAGAATAAAGCATGGTAGAAAATGTAATAAAGGCAGGTACAATATCGTTTTTATCCCACACATCATCCCCACCTCGAATTTTCTTCTGTCTAAAATACTCAGTTATACTTCTAAACTTACCCTTAAATAGCACTGATAAAAACCAGCCTATTTCGAGAAAACTCGTGTAAGAAACATGTCCAGCAGGAGCAAATTGTTGTTTTACACTTTGAGGATCTTCAATTAAATCAATGTACATTTTAGGTATATTTAATCCAGCCATATAAGCAGTGTACAATCCGGGACTCATACGGGGATTAACATCCGTTATATAATAGATTCCTGTCTTTGGGTCATATAGATGATCAACGCAAATTAATCCAGTGTAATCTAACTCGGACACTATTTTTTTAACATTCTCATTAATCTCTGGAATATCACAACTAACTCTATATGTTCCAAATCCACCTGATTCAGGAAATTCCCTCAAATTCTTATAAACCACATTACCCATTAATTTACCATTATATGCTATGCCTGTTGTGCAGTATTGTCTGTGTTCAATATATTCCTGGACCATATAATTTTTTCTGTTGATTTTCCTTAAAGCCTTTCCCAACTGAACTGCATTATCTATTTTTTTAATACCCATTGCGCCACGATTCTTCCTTGGTTTTAATACAACTGGAAAATTCCATTCGTCTGGTTTAAAATCCTCAAAGATTACAGTATTTGGTGTATGAAGTCCAAGTTTTTTTGAAAATTTTGTCATTAAATATTTATCATGCAAAAGCATCAGCTTTTCATAATCTTCAACCATCAACTTAACTTTACCTTGAAATAATTCTTTGTAAAAAGAAATAACATATCCTTCCTCAAAACAGGGAATAATATATTCAATTCTTTCTTTTTCAACAAAACCAAGAACCTTCTTAACAAACGCTCTTGCATTCTTACTAACCTCAGGATATACAAAACTCTTTTTTACATGTTTTGAAAAGGCTCCACCATTAAGTTTCACGCTATCTGCTGCATAAATTTCATGATTCTCAGCACTTAAAATTCTAATTGTGTTCAATCCATACATTGTTCTCGCTGCTGTAACAAGTACTTTAGCCAATTTTTTTCACCCCTCAGCTCACATATATAATTT
Source organism: Kosmotogaceae bacterium (assembly GCA_049975465.1). Taxonomy (GTDB): domain Bacteria; phylum Thermotogota; class Thermotogae; order Petrotogales; family Kosmotogaceae; genus JASMTM01. The sequence continues at coordinate 13,903 of JBNGCV010000007.1, forward strand.
GCTATAATCACATTATAATGTTTCAATGCCCTATATCCAAGTCGAAAATCATCTAGAAACTATTTTTCAACAAACCATTTGTTAATTTTAACGTATTATCGTTAATTAATCTAAACAGAATAAGAATGAAATGTTCAATAAGCATATTTAATGAGCGATCGTTACTTCTTACTCCAGTATTTCTTTCATGGCAGCTGAAACTTCCATTATATCTTCCTCAGTAACATCTTTGTTTGTAACAAATCTATATACTCCATTTTCTGGAGGATTAATCTTTATTCCTTTTTCCTTCATCAATTCAATCAGATTCAACTTTTCATTATTGTTAAGTGTAAAGAAAACCATATTGATATCCAGTTGATCCTGTAAAACATTTACTCCTTTGATATCAGAGATTTTTTCTGCGAGAATTTTGGCATTTACGTGATCTTCTGATAATCTATCGATCATCTGTTCCAGTGAAACAATACCAGCTGCTGCAATGATTCCTGCCTGGCGCATGCCCCCACCCATAAGCTTTCTTCCTTTTCTGGCTTTTTTTATGAATTCTCTATCTCCAGCCAAAATTGAACCAATGGGAGCTGCAAGACCTTTGGACAAACAGAACATTACTGAATCAGCAGTTTCAGCAATTTCCTCTGGTTCAACATTCTGAGCAATGGATGCATTGAATATTCTCGCGCCATCCAGATGCACGGGGATACTGTATTTATTGGCCAATTTTCTCACTTTCTTTAAATAATCAAGCTTAACAACCCTGCCGGATGAATGGGCATTTTCCATACATATAAGACCAGTTTTTGGAAAATGAATATCCTTTTCTCTTATTGAATTCTCAATTTTAGAAATTTCTGGTTGACCATTATCACATTCAAGTGTTCTCAACTGAACTGAAGCAATTACAGAAGAAGCACCAACTTCGTGTACAAATATGTGATTTGAATCAGCCAGTATTATTTCATCTCCCATATTGGTATGAGTCATAATTGCCAGTTGATTTCCAAAGGTTCCAGATGGAACAAAAAGAGCATCTTCCTTTCCCAAAATATTGGCAGCTAGCTTTTCAAGTTTGTTTACGGTTGGGTCATCTCCATAAACATCGTCTCCAACTTCAGCTTCAAACATTGCTTTTCTCATTTCCGGTGTAGGTGTTGTAACGGTATCGCTTCGAATGTCTATCCATTTCATATGTATCACCCTTTCTCGTTTACTCTCAATCGTACCAAAAAATATAGTCCTGACATAATTAAGCCACCAAGAACCAGTGCAAAAGCTATACCTATACTATCTGCCAAAAAACCTATGATGGGAGCAAGTACTGCCATAAGAATTGTTTTTAACTGGGATTCTGCAGAAAGACCAGACGCCATCGTTTTATGAGAGATCTTTTCACTAATATAAGATATGTTTAGCGGTCTTCTCAAATTCTGCAGAATATACAAACCCATAAACATTAAAACGGTCACTATTCTTAAGTCCAGATACTGGAACATTCCAGATAAAACTATCATAATTGCCCCAATTAAAAATGTAACATTAATTGCTGTCTCGATTTTGCCAATCTTTTTACTGATTTTATCAGCATTTTTAGAAGCATAACTTGTGGCTAGGTATATGAAAAAGTATGCAACTCCAACTATTACCGCTGTTCTCTTTTCGTTTTCAAAATTTAGCAAAAGTGGAAGTGAAAGAGCAAGCCCCTGCAAAACTGGTTGAAGATAAGCAGAAATAGTCTTAAAAAAAGCATCGAAAACTGTACTGTTAAACATAGCCTTAAGAGAATACTTATCCTTAAATATTGAAAAGAAGATTTTGAATGTTTCTTTTTTGCTTTTTTTCTTTATTTCACCGTCAAGTTCACCTGGATATGTAGCCAAATTTAGCAGATTACCAATGTATGGAATTAAAGCAGCAAGAAAAACGACTCTGTAATCCCCGCTCCAGAAAACTATTCCCGCAGCTATTAAAGCGTTGAGTGCTGAACCCAACTGAGAGGCAGCCCGTGTTGCACCGTAGTATTCTGCTCTGGTATCCAGCATTTTATTTAACCTCAAATACTCCAGAATCATTGCCTTGTGAGTGCCAGATCTTAAAGCTTCTCCCAGACCAAAAAGTACCATTGCAACTGCATAAACGAAAAATTGGGGGAAAAAGAAGAACATTAAAAAGGAAAAGATATAAGAAATCATTGCAAAAACCATGGAAATCTTTCGACCGTAAAGATCTGCAACAAACCCTGTTGGCAATTCAAGGAGATTTGTAGATATTTCTCTGACAGAAAAAAGAATCCCTATTTGTAAAAAAGAAAAACCCATCTGTCTGAAAAAAAGGATAATAAACGGTTCAAAAAATCTCAGATTCTTTAGAAAGCCGTAAGAAGCAAATTTATAAAATTGCTTGTCCTTTTTAATAGCCATTTGCTATCCTTCCTTTTTTCAGTTTACTAATCAATTACTCTTCTAGCCCATCTCCCCGATTTTAAGCGCATAAATCCAAAAAAACCTTTAAATCCCTGTTCAGGTAACATCATCAAATAAACTAATGGTATAGACAACTTCAATACCAACCCCCCAATTGCAACAAGTGGTATCCCAATTGCCCACAAACTAAAGATTTCAAGAAAGAGAACCATCTTTGTATCTCCGCCACTACGTAAAACACCTACGAGATTTACGTTATTAAACATTCTTAATGGTTGTGATAGACCCATTATAACCATTACAACGAGCAATGTGCTTTTCATGTCTTCACTGACATTATAAAAATCAATAATTCCCCATGAAAGTGCAATAACACCTAATCCAGAAATTATTGCCAGTAGCAGTGTAATTTTCAGGAGCGTGTGAGCATTCTTTATGGCACCTTCATAATTATTTTTACCCAACTCGGAACCAACAAGAACAACGGTCGCTGCTGAGACGCCCCCAAAGAAAATCAAACCAAAACTACCAATTGTATGTTCAATATTTCGCACAGCTATTGCTTCTGTACTCATTCTTGCAAGTACAACAGAATACATAGTTATCCCCAGACTCCACAAGAACTCATTGGCTATTACAGGGGAAGCAATTTTCATGAGTCTTTTAAAGAAAATTACGTCAAAGCTGAATAAGCTTTTTATGTTTAACTTGATCGGGGTCCAATCCTTTCTTAAAGCATACATATATAATAAGAATTCTATAATTCTGGATATCAATGTGGCGATTGCTGCACCTTTTACGCCCAGTTCTGGAAAGAACCCTATTCCAAAAATTAGTAAGTAGTTGCTTAATGTATTAAAAGCAAGTGCAACCAGGCTGATATACATTGGTATTTTCGCTTTTTCAACAGTTCGTAAGACCATAGTCATGATAAAGCTGAAAGATGTGAAAAAGGTTGTAAATGATACTATTCTGGAGTATTCAGCGCCCAGTTGAATCACAGCAAAATCATCGGTGAACAGTGACAGTAAACGTTCAGGAAAAACAAACAACAAAATAAAAAACAACACTGCAGCTGAAATGGTTATCTTCAATATATGTCCCACAGTTTTTTCAATGTTCGCTGTATCTTTTATACCCCAATATTGGGAAACAAAAACACCTGAACCGCTTGCTGCACCTAATGTTATGAGCATAAGAATAAAAACTACCTGGTTTACAATACCTACAGAAGCTATCGAAACGGCCCCAAGCTGTCCTATCATGATATTATCAACCAGATTCAGACCAACAGATATGAAGTTTTGTATCGTTATCGGTATAGCAATGTTAAGGATTCTTCTGGTGAAATTTGTCAACTTTTGAACCTCTCATTCACATGCGAACGGTCTTCTTTACTAAAAACAACAACTATCAGTCCACTAATAGCCATAATTGATGCCATAAATGTAAACATACCAATATAAGTGCTTTCAGCAATAAGACCAGCTGTAACCGGACCCACCATAAATCCCAGCGAACGAGAAGACCTTAGCAACCCGAGAAATTCTGCTCTTCTGTCATCTGGAGAATTAAGTGTAATAAAGGTAGAAGCACCATTAATAAATGCTCCAAATGCAAGTCCAAGACATCCGTATGCTAAAGCTATCATGATCCATCCATTTGCCATGGCCAGAAAAACAGCAGTCATGGACGATAGAAATATCCCCATCACAGTGCTTACCTTTGGTCCGATGCTTGATATTAGTCTACCAAAAAGCAAATGAGAAAAAACTGAAGCGCTGGATTAATTCCAGAAAGTAAAACAGCAAGAGATTCAGAAAGGCCAACAGCTTCTGTCATGAAAATTGCTATAAGTGACATAATTCCAGCTATTCCAAGTTGTCTCATAAAACTACCAAGATATATAGCCCATAGACCATTTTGTTTAAGTGGAGTGGGATCTACTGTAATAGGAAACATTCTGTGTAACAGATTACTGTATCTTTCTCTGATGTTCGTTCTCTCAGTTTCCTTTATTGTCAAAGCAGGGACTGCTGCTGCAAAAACAAGTAGAGCAAACAAAAACAGAGTGTTTTGGACACTTAATGTTATCAGCAACAAAGAAACAAGCATTCTTCCGAGAAACATACCTAAGGAACTCGCTGCATTAATGAAGGAAATTTCACGAGAAGATTTGCCACTGAATTGCCTGCACTGACTGTACTAACAGCAAGAACAACCGGTCTGAAGCCAGAAGAAAAGAAGGCAATTGCACCAGCAAGTAAAATAAAATGGTAAGGAACCTGTAAAAAGGCATACAGCAAGTATAAGAACCCAGGAAATACAATAAGAAAAATTAACAATGTTTTTCTGTATTGCCTTTCATCAGCAAGTGCTCCCCATATAGGAGAACCAAAGGTCATTACTCCGCCTCTGACTGTGGTCAATAGACTTATTATAAAAACAGAAGCTCCAAGCTCTCTAAGCCTTAATTGTAAAAGCATTCCAAAACTTAATACCGCAGTGAATCTAAGCAATGCAGTAATAAGAAGCGGGAGACGCTTTTTCATCCATTTACCTCCACACAAAAACTTACTTAGTTTTCCTAACCGATAATAACACAGGCTGATTAAGGAGTATTAAAAGAAATTTTGTGAAACTGAAAACAATGAAAACACAGGACTATTTATTCATGTAAATGCCAAAGAAGGTCAAAAATAACTGTCATTTCATTCGTCTCGGCACTCTGCTAATTTTTCAAAACGTTTTGAGAAATTGGCAATATCATCCATTATCTCTTTTTTATTGTAATTTAGTAAATTATTTGTAAGAGCACCAGGAAAAAGAACCATGCTATCCTTTCGGCTTCCTGCCTTTCGGGGATGTCAAGAAAAACTTTTCCAATTCTTTTTTGAGGGGTTAGCTACATATATTTTACGTCACTTTTTGACCAATTTTCTTAACAAATCTACTGCGCCAGTACTATCTTCAGAATATCCATCTGCATCAATTTCTTTTGCATAGCTTTCACTAACAGGAGCTCCTCCAATAATAACCTTAACTTTGTCTCTCAAACCTTCATTTTCAAGTGCTTTTATTACATTGGGCATATTAATCATAGTACTCGTAAGAAGTGCTGAAATGAGTAGAAACCCTGGTTTCTCTTCTTTTACCGCTTTCACAAAAGCTTCTGGTTTTACATCTACACCAAGATCGACGACTTCAAATCCTGCTCCTTTTAACATCATGCATACAAGATTTTTCCCTATATCATGAAGGTCACCATCGATGGTTCCTGCAATAACTTTTCCTGCTTTTTTTACACCGCCCTTAACTAACAATGGCTCAATAATATCCATTGAAGCATGCATTGCCTTGGCAGCAACAAGAACTTCAGGAACAAAATAGTCACCTTCCTTAAATAACCTGCCAACTTCATCCATTCCGGGGATTAGTGAATCATCAAGTATTGTCTTTGCATCATAACCTTCAGACAGTGCTTGTTCTGTCAGTTCTTTTGCTGCTCCAGGATTGGTATTTACAATTGAATCTTTGAGTTTTTCTAGTAGGCTCATTTAGCGCCCTCCTTTAGTACAAGTTTTAATGTTTTTATTTCTTTCGACTTTAATCTTGTTGAAATGCCATCATTCACAACCAAATTGCCAGTAACTGTTTCATCCAATTTGCATTCATACGCAGATTTTATTTTAAAGCTGCTTCTAATCTTCACATAATCTGTTTCAGATCCAAGATTTACAAATCGACATATTATTCCTTCCCCATCATTTGATCTTTTTAAAGCTGTTAGTTTTGTTGTTTTTGTTTCTATAGAAAAAGGTTCAATAATATAATCCTGGTTTCCACTGGAAGATATGGCTACAGGTATACTCTGATATCGTTCGTTTTCCTTTATCAGTTCTTCCATAGAAGAAAAGAAAAACAAAGAATAGTCAAAGGAATAAGTACCGTGCATCTGTCCTTCCGGTGTTTCTATTGAAGGTCCAGCATTTCGTTTCATACATGAAAGTTCATATGGAGACCCAATATGTCCAACAGATCTAAGCAATGTGAGGTCTAAACTTTCTTTGGTTTTCACAAACTCGTATATACCTCTATTTGCTATCGCGTAACCTTCACAACTTTTTCCTTCATATAACTCTCCAAACAACCCTTGATTAGGGAAAGCTGCTGGTGGATTTTCTATCCAGTGGTCAGGTTTCTTTTCATCAAAGAACTCTTTGTTATTCTTCTTTACAAGATCGAAAGGTGTTGTATAAAAAAAATCACCTGTAAAATTTTCAGGAATAAATCTAACAAAAACTCTATGGTTGTCACAACGATTCAAAATTCTGGTTTTAAACTCAATTCTTTTTGAATCTTTTTTTAGCATTATTCTTGTATCGATTTCAATTTTATCAGTTTCTTTACTTCGTGCCTGTCCATTATTGTCAAGTTTTTTTGGTATTTTGAATACATATTTAAACTTCATTGTATCTAACAAATAACTCTTTTCAATTTTAAATTCTATAAGTTTATCTAGACTACTAATTTCAACATTTTTTTTGGGTATTGAACTTACATAACCATCTCCGTTGTCCCCACTATCAACAAAATGATTTGTTATTACTGATTTCGATGTTTCCTTATTGGTTACTTTTATTTCTCCGCTTTTCAGGAGCTCAATTGTTAAATATTCATTCTGAAGCTTATCTGTTTCTTTCACATAAGAGGCTTCTTCCATTACGTTAGAAGCTTTCAATTTTAATTTGGTGAATCCCATTCCTGATAATTTCTTTCGAACAACTGCTTCTATTTCGTATACATCAAAAATAGGTGCTGAGCTACCAAAATGATCAAGTGCCTTTGTTCTTTTTTTCATTGCAATCAATTTACTGTCAAGTATTTCTCCATTTTCATCTTCAAAAACCAAACCTTTTTTCTGCTGATTAAACATGCTTGCTAAAACATCTGCTGTGAAATGAATATATTCATCAGTATCGACAAAACCAGGATTGTAAATGAACAAATGATCCTGAGGTTCATTTGCTGAATTTCCTGACAAATTTACTAAAGAGCGTTTCACTATACTGTCGTTTATCTGAGATGCCCATTCAAAACGAGACTGAACATCTCTGTGTACCTCATCAGTACTGCAACCACCTATACTGTCATGTGCATGGTTCTTTAAGATCAGTTTCCACGATTTATCCAGGAACGCTTCCGGATATGGCTGTCCCTTCAACCAGCTGAGAACAGCCAAAGGTTCAGTCACCTTTTCAATTTCATTCATCGCCTTCCAGTTTGCCTTTTTGTTATTGTATCGTGATGACAAAACATTTGGTAATATGAAATTCATAGCCCCTCTCTTTGATTTATTTACAGATCTTAACTCGCCCTTGATTACTGGAAGCATTTTCATGTTTTTAACATATCTTGCTTTTATTTCATCTGAAAGCCTATTCAACAAAACCTGTTCATAGCTATTTTCGATGTCATTATTTTGCATATAAGCAATAATGTCTGGTGTTGAAACATTCAACTTCTTATGGTCACATCCATCCATCAATAAAACCAATCCTGTTTTTGTGTTCTCCGAGAATTCCTTTTTTAACTCCAGGAGCATTTCTTTGTCAACTTTTCTGCCTTCAGGGGTTACAGAAGCGTTGCAATATCCTATGGGCTCAGGCAATCTGTATGACATCAGTTTTGAACCATCTGCGCCTACCCAAATAAATTCCCAGGGTAAATCGTCACCGGAAATGCCTCGCCATAAAAGACATGTTTCTATATCAAAACCTCTAAGTATCTGTGGTATTTGTGAATTGTGTCCAAAGCTATCAGGCAAATAACCAAGAGATTGAATGCCTCCAAATTCTTTCGCAAGAGCTTTGCCATACATTAGATTTCTTATTATTGATTCACCATCTACAAGAAATTCATCCATCTGCACATACCAGGGACCAATTCCTAATTTATCCGACTTCACAAGGTTAATTAATTTCTCCTTATTTTCCGGGATAATCTCTAGATAATCTTCAAGCATCACTGTTTGACCATCAAGGTTAAAACAGGTAAATTCTTTATTACTCTGCAATACATCGATGAGTTCGTTTATCATCTCCACCAATCTGAATCTGAATTTTTGAAATGGCTGGTACCACTCTCTATCCCAGTGTGTATGGGATATAACAAAAACTTTCCCCTTTTTACGCTCCATCAATGTACCTCACTTTCTATAAAAGCCAAAATCATAAGCACTGTCATATAGCAGCACTATTTTTTGTGGAGTAACTTCTTTTTGAACATTATGTATTGCTGAAAATACGAAGCCACCACCAGGAGCAAAAATATCCTCACGTTTTCTAATATCATCTTTAAGTTCATCAAGGGTTCCAAAGGGGAGAATATGCTGTGTGTCGCATCCTCCACCCCAAAATGTAAGATCTTCACCAAATTTCTTTTTCAGAACCTCGGGGTCCATCCCTCTGGCATTTGTTTGAACGGGATTTAATATTTCAATTCCCGCATCGATAAAATCAGGAATGAGTTTTATTACAGAGCCACAGGAATGCAAAAAAATTCGAACATTTTTGTTCTTGTGTTTGATAAAATCGCATAATGTCTTCATGTGGGGTTTAAACATTTCTCTGAACATCTTTGGAGATATTTGAGAATTTTCTTGAGTACCGTAATCATCACCCAAAACAATTATGTCGAGATATTTACCTACTCTGCTTAGATATTTCTCAAGATCGTGCAAGTATTTTTCTTCCAGTTTATTGAGAAAATACTCAATTAACGTTTTATCAGTGATTATTCGCTCCATAAATTCCTGATAACCAAAGTAACCATGTCCGGCCTCTAAAAAATTCCCGCCAAAAGAACCCATGATAGCACAATCAGTGTTTTCTCTAATCTCTTTAGCTTGTACTTCTAAAAAATCAAGCTCTTCATCGTTAATATATTCATCTAAAGTTTTATCTATTTCAGCCTTTTCTGTAACTCCTGACAGTGGAAAATAACAACCGTCAAAATAATAACCACCCTTTGGCATAATTGCGACCACTTTATTATCATTATTTTTAATTATCAGAGAGCCGTCACTTTCTACTTCTGGATAAAAGTCTTTTGGTACATAATATTCCCCACCATCAGGAAACATTTGAAATCTTTTCCAACCATTTATTTTAGTACCAAAACCACCATCTAGCCTTTTTAACTCAACAACATCTCCATGAACTCTTTCTCTTATATCATTTTCAACCAAAGCTAATTGTTGATAGATATCATATATCTTTATTTCTTTGTTCATGCAATTAAGAAACTCCTTCAGATTTTTATAGGCAATTGCATGTATTCCAGTGGAACGCATCCCGCCCAAATCTATAGGAACCCTGTCAGGCTCTTTATGATTCAGTGTGGTTAATACCCTTTCTCTTGAAGTCATATATAATTAATCCCCCTTCTAACTAATAACTGCCATATTTTTCTATGGCGTTTATCATCGAGACATAATTTTCGTACGGAACCCATTCTGGTATTGTATTGCTTGAACCACAACAATAACCGCCACCCGGGGCAAGCCCTTCAATCTTCCTTTTAACTTCTCTTTCTATCATCTGAGGTGTTCCTCTGGTAAGAAAACTATCCACTTCGATGTTCCCAATAATACACAACGAATCTCCATATCTGTTTTTCAACTCAAAAATATCCATACTCAATGGTTCAACAGGATGAATCGAATTGAATCCACAATCAACCAAATCATCCAGAACATTCCAGAGACATCCATCCGAATGGTACATAAAAGGTAACTCTCTTGCATGAACAAGACTTCCGAAGTGTCTGTACCATGGAAATATTAGCTTTCGATAGTGTTCAGGTGATAGCAATGTTGATGTTTTATATGCAATGTCATCTGAATGCCATATTGCCCCAACTCCATCTATTTGTGTAACCTTATCGATAATTTCATACATTAAAGCCCCGACACGATCAACAACTGCCTTTACGAGAGAATAATCTTCAATCAACTTTAATGCGAATGTTTCAAATCCCATTAACATCCAGCTTTCTTCAAAAACACCTGATAATGTACCGGAGATAACCTTCATTTTTTTAGGGAGAACCCTTACAGCATTTTCCACTGGAGTGAAGTCTACTTCATCAATTGTTGGCCAGGGAAATGTTTTGAATTCATCCCATGAAGTAATAGCTCCAGTGTGCTCATTTACCCATTCAACTCTTTCATGAAGGGTATAGGATGGAACTATATGAGCATAATCGTAGCCTGCTCTATACCAGAACTCAACGACATTTTCAGTATCAACAATGGCATCCTTAACTTCTCTTTTTAAAAAATCAGACATAATTTTTCTATCTATCCATAGTTCAGCTTTTGGAACGTATCTAGGTTCACCTTCCAGCATTAAAACCTTTCTTAATTGATCAAAATCCCCTCTCATTGATCCACCTCTTCACTTATAGATACGATGAGATTTTGAAAAGGTTTCAGTGCAACTTTTCTACAACTCCCTTTAAAAAATACCTTCTTATTTATGTCTTCGCAAATCGAAACAATTGTGTTTCTTGAACCTGTTAATTTCAAGCTACCCCTTTTTCCTTCATTTTCCTTTAAAAGTAATTGCGCATTTTCATCCATACAGCCATCCAAAAAGTTTACTTCAATATTTTTTGTGCTTTCAAAATCATGAAACCTTCCGCTAGAATTCGCACTTTTACCTTTGAAAGCGTTCATTTGAAATCTGTAATCCTTTCCATAAGAAAATAACTCATCACTTTTCTTGCCTGAAGACAATTTTACGGAGAATATGTAAGGTTTACCATTTAAATATGGACTTGCAAATCGATTTTGCATGTTTCCATTAAGTAGTCGAAAGTAAATATTTGATGTTTCAGTCAACGTTTTTCGAAATTTAAATGGTGATGGACTGGCAACATCAAAAAGGTTTATTCCCTTAAATGCTAAATTTACTGATTTTTCATCATCTGCAATTTGGATAGCATCAAGAACTGTAAGCGCATCCTTGCCACTGCCTGAAATCAAATTCTTCAGGTTTTGAATCTTCCCTGGAGTAGTATAGTTGACTTCAGGTTTCACACTGTTTATACACCATTCGTAAAAAAGGAAATCAGAAGGACCAATGTCGTAAAGATAGTCAATTTTTAATGTCAAGTATAATTCTTTACTCTTATCTGGAAGAAATAATGTTTTTTTCATTGGTGAGTGATATTTTCCTTCTATTTCAATCTCAACAAACTGGCCTACTTCTTCTTTCCTAATAATATATTTGGCTGAACCTGGCAAAAAATCTTCAATAAACATTTCGCTGCTCTTCCCCGTATACAGTTCATCATGTAACGGAGCATTATCAAGGTTGTCTATGGGATTCACCTTTTGTCTGGTAATTAAAATCTTTCCAAAGTTCTTATTTTTCTCAACCAACTCACAATTGAGCTCCAGATCGACCACTGAAATAATATTCCCAAATTCATCCAGTTTAATCCTGTAAAAATCATTTTCAATCTTTATTTGACCTTCTTTTAGCTCCGGCTTTCTATTATCATTTTCTCGATAATCTAACGAAAAAGTTCTGTAACTGAACGGTTCAATCATCACAGGACCAAAATAAACAGTATTTCCAAAAACACCAGCAGGTACATTTTTTCCGTTTTCGTTATCTGTTATAGAGACTTTTTTATTCTTAAGTTCATTACTTTCATAGTAAACAATTGAATTTCTTGAAAAAGAAAGAGGGTTAATTATTACAAGATCATCTCCTTCACAAAAAATGCGATTCCTTTCAGCTTCAATTAATTTTTCAGAATTATGATAGGCTTTATGAATCCTTCCAAACCCCTCTTTTACCGCTTCTAATATTTCAAAGGTATCTTCAGATTTATATACTCCACCACCACCAGAATGCTCATCAAAAGATGCCAGTCTTTCAAATTCTGTCTGAATTTCTTTGGATAGGAAATTGCTGTTGTAACTATCAAGCATTGCTGACTCATGCAGATTAGAAAAGGTCTTTTTCGCCAAATTGTTTTCTCTTGGATAACTTAATATATTTGATGTCCACCATCCATTAAAGTTTCCTGAAATTTTTTCTAGTTTATCTCGATTCGCTTCAAGTTGCTCAAAGAATGATGTCACAGTAGAAGTCTCAATTACAGGATTATCAAATTCTTTGTTCCAGCGTTCTATAAGCTCAATAGGTTTGTAAATTGGTGGGACATTATCTATAGCCATCGGTATAGCGTAGTTGTCCAAACTGAATTTTGTTTCATCAATATAATTCATTTTTTCAATAATTTCAGTTTTCAGCTTTTCAAAATCCTCACCAATTAATTTGTACCCTTCAATATATGCATACTTTGGATCTTCTGTGAACCATACCAGTATTTCTTTGCCATTATCAGTTTTCCATACAAACGGAGTTTTTAGATTGGTGTATGAAAGAAATGGTGCCATGAAATTGTTTATAGAAAGCAAAAGATATTTTATACCATTGGAAGCGAGAATATCTAAGAAACCTTCACTTACTCCCGGTACATCACTCAACATACAGCTTTTTGGATTTATATCATAGTTTCTTAGTTTTCTCATTTTTTCAAAAGTTCTATACAATTCCTCATATTCAGTAAGATCAGTGTAATGATGCAAATAGATAGAACCAACATCAAAAATTCCTTTTCTAACGAGATCGAGTAGCTGGGTTTTTTCATTAACGGTGGAATTGTTAAGAAAAGCCTGAAGGGCCCATATAGTTTCTACATTCCATCTGAAGAGTGATTTAGAATTCAGATCTTTACTTCGTTTATAAAATTGGATAGCCTGTTTCGTGTACTGAGCTTGTTTCTTCCAGACTTCACTTACAGGAGATGTATAACCGTAATCTACATGTGAAAACATCAAAACATGGAATCTCATTTTCCTAACAGGAGGTAATTCAACATCAAATACTTTGCTGCTATTTTCTACTTCAAGTTCAAATTTCAATAAATTTTTACAGGGGACAAATAAATCTGTCCATTCAGATAATAAGGCTATTTTTTGTTTGTGTTTGTTTTCACCGTGCAACGAAAGAAACGTTGATTGCTCTCCTTCCTTTATAATTCGAATCATTCTTTTCTCATTCTTGGTTAAATTTGTTGGGAGTAATTTGACCTTTACTTTATTTAGTTCAATCTCTATGGAGTGCACAAAAACACCTCTATCTTTCACAAAGATTAGCGTTTAAAAAGAGCTTCTGCTGGTCCAATACTTCACCACTGATTCTTTTAAGTATTATTTCCGCAGCTTTTTCACCCATTTTCCTGGTTTGTTGTGTTACGGTAGTAACAGGAATTTTTAAAAAAGATATAAATTCAAAATCATCAAATCCGCAAACAGTAACCTTCTCTGACATTTCGGGATTTTCAATTAGGTACTTAACTATTCCCAGCGTAATATCTCCTGTGCTACCTACAATAGCGCTGGGGGGCTGTTTCAGAGATAGAAGTTTGCTCGTACATCGATAACCGTTTTCAATGCCTGTCGTTTCGTCTGATACGATATATTCCGGGTGCAAACTAATTGGTTTATCCAAAAAAGAGTGAGTGAATCCATCGAGTCTTTCTTTTATTGTTGTTGAATCCTCTACTTGATAAATGAAACCAATATTCTCGTGACCTTTTTTGACAAGATAATCAACCAGCATTTTTGAGCCACCTTTATTATTACTAACAACAAAATCAAAACTTGAATTTGGCAGATATCTGTCAATAAGGACAACAGGCAAGGTTAGATTACTTAAGAACTCAAGTGATTCTCTGTTGTATACTCCTCCAACGTAAAAAAGTATTAGACCATCCACCCTCTTTTCAAGCAATAGTTTAAGCTCTTTCATTTCCTTATAAGGATTGCCATCAGAAATTCCAAGCAAAATATTGTAATCATTTTTTGCACAAATTCGTTCAATTCCATCAAATATGTCATGCATGAAAGTTCTTAGATTTGGTAGAACCAATCCTAAAGTTTTTGTCTGTCTTGTAATAAGACTCTTAGCAGCCTGATTGGGAACATAATTTAGTTTTTCAGCGATCATGTTAATCCTTTGTTTGGTGTCATCTTTTACCTTTGGGTCATTTCTTAATGCTCTGGAAACAGTAGATACAGAAACATTTGCGAGTTTTGCAATATACTTTAAATTTACATCCATCCTATTCATCCTCCATTGACTCCGAGATATCCACAAAACTACAAATAGGAACTGCCATAAACTCTTTTATCAATTGCTTTTCATTATTTGAACCTGAACAAATGCGAAAATCGAATATTATTTTGTCAGGGGTACCTGGTTCAGTTACAGGAAGTTCTGTAATGCCTTTATCCTTAGTAGCCGCTTCGCTGTAATGTCTCAGTAGTTGAAACCTTAATGTTTCGTTGTTATATGAAAACATGAACGCCTGTCTTGTTCCCACTATAATATTGAAATCTTCTTCAGTAAGGCTGACAAAATCTCTCAAAGAAATAAACTCCGGCCTAATAGTCGGGAATTTATGGTAATCATTTACAACACTGCATGGACCTGAATAGCTCATGGAATAATCACCATCGAAGGGAAAACATACATAAAGATTCAAAGAATGTTTATTGTAATTCACATATGGTAATTTACTTCTGTTTATCGTATATTTAATATTTATTGATTTTTCTTTTTTTGGCAATATAATTTCAAATGATCTTATATAAGAATCTTCGTCAAACATCACTTTTATCGTTTCTTCAAAGATTTTTTGAGATTTCATTATCACTCCAGTTTTTCTTATTCTTTCTATCATTGTTGTGTTTGGAGTAAAAGATATTTCGAAATAACCAAGATTTTTTCCGAGATATTTACCCTGTTGCTTATCAAATAATGAAAAAGTACCGTCTGAAAATACAGTAACAATATAATAATCATTTTCAATGATATTTGTGGTTGAATGATTCTCTTTATAACTCACTTTCCTTAAGATTTCGAATCTATTTACTCCTTTACTTAATGGAACAAAACACTCATATCCCTTTTTTATCGGATTCCATGCATCGGTAGCATCAAGGGTAAATGGTGTAGAAATATATTCCCCATCACCATCTGACAGAATAAGACTTACGGTTGGATCCCAATTATCGGTTCCAAACCTGATTTTAGTTGTTCTATCACTTAGTAAATTAATAACCAGAATTTCATCTGTTGTTACTTCTGTAATTTTTTCTTGCAGCAGTTTATTTAATTCGCAGTAAGCATTATTTGCGAAGTTAACAACCGTATCGTTGAAAATCATTGTTTCATCAAAAGTGTAATTGCCTGGCCAACCTGCTCCGCAGGAAGCAGTGTGTTCCCCATAAAGTACAAGATTATTTACGATATCATCAAGTTTATTGTTTCCTGGATCACCAAAATTCTCGAGGTAAAGTGATGAAAATTCTTGGGCCCATCTTGCAACCGAAGCTGAATATGGGCCCCCTGTTTTGACAATTTCCCACCAACCTGACCAATCACCAGAATAAACAGGTAAAGAATCTGCGTAATGTGCATCCATGTATTTCATAAATTCGGTGGGAGTAGAGATTTTAATATCAATATCTTGCAACTTCATATCTTTGACCATTTCAAGATATGCAATTACTCCCGGTTCGTAACCTCCATTATCTGACGCTACCATTATTCCAACTGCATCGTATGGATAACCTAACTTTTCTAGCTCTTCTAAATATGAAAGTAAAAAGAAAATGTTTTTAAAAAGTACTCCTTCCATGTAACTATTCTTCGTAACCCAGGTTAATACCTTTTCACCCTCTGGTCCTTCCCAGAAAAAAATATTGGCAGGGTAAGGGAGGTCCAAAACCCTGCCATATTTATCATTGATTCCACTAACAAAATACGATATTCCATTTCTTGCAAGAATATCCGGTAAATCTGCACAAAAACCAGGAACATCGTTCATCATACAGGTTTCTATATTAAATCCATGTTCATCAGCAAATGCTAGAGAATCTTTCATGGAATTTTCTAAAATAAAGCAGTTACTAAATCCTGAATGCATTGATCCATATGCTGCACAAAATTCAAACCTTCCTTCTTTTGCAAGTTCGATAAATTTTCTTATTTTTGCCTTGTCTTTATTAACTGACAGCCATTGTTCAAACTGCCAGAAGGTTTCAACGGTAAATTTAAAATCAGGAAAGCTTTCCATAATCGATAGGAGATCATTGTAAACCTCAACATATTTATCAGCAACTTTTTCCTGAGTTGCTGTAAATCCTATGTCCTGATGACTAAAAGGAATTATAAAAACGTTTTCTATGATACAAAAACCTGAAACAATAATTAAAAGCCACAATAAAACAAAAAATATCTTCATACATTCACCTCAGGCTATTTTATTCCGGCTCTCATACTGAATCCTCTCATGACTTTATTCTGAGCAACAAAATATAAAATTATCAAGGGTAGAGCTGTTAGCGTGGAAGCTGCCATCAAAAGGTTCCAGTTTGTGTGATACTGCTGTTGAAAACTTCTTAAGCCAATAGCAAGAGTCCATTTTGACGGATCGTGTAGATAGATTAACGGGCCAAAGAAGTCATTCCAGGTAAATACAATCGTGAATAGTGCAACAGTAAACAGTGCCGGTTTTGACATTGGCAAAACAATCTTTAAAAAAATCTTAAACTCAGAAGCGCCATCAATACGCGCACATTCCAGTAATTCATCGGGTATAGAGACAAAGAACTGGCGTAACAGAAAAATGTTAAAGGCTCCTCCACCCAGTAAAGCTGGTGCTATTAGCGGTAAATATGTATTAACCCAGCCTAACTTTGAAAAAACAATATATACAGGTATTATAAGCACCTGACCCGGAATAAACATAGTAGCTATTGTAATGTAAAAAAGAATATCTCTACCTTTCCATTTCAATTTTGAGAAACTGTATGCCACAAGAGAAGCGGTGAAAATATTCCCTAAAATATTTACAGTAGTTAAAAACACTGTATTCCCAAGATACCTAAAAAAAGGAAATGCTTTAACTGCCTCAATGTAGTTTTTCCATTGTGGTGGTTTTGGAAACCATTGCATTGGTATCGTCATAATTTGACTATCGGGTTTTAAAGAAGTAGTTATCATCCAAAATAAAGGTATAAGATAAGCTATACCAAAAAAACCAAGCACACCATATATTGTAGTTTTTCTTATCATTTTCACTTTGTTATAACTTCTATTAGTTTTCATTTTATACACCTCAACTAATAATTCATCCAGCGTTTGCTTATTTTAAATAACAAAAGAGTCATGGGTACTAAAATTAGGAACATAACCCATGCCATTGCAGATGCATACCCCATTTTTACGTCCTTGAAAGCCAGAAGGTATATTTTGAGGTTAACGAAAGTTGTTGATTCAAGAGGACCCCCGCCTGTCATAATATAAGCTTCTGTAAATACCTGAGATGCTGCAATTAAACCAGTAACTACATTGAAAAAAATCACTGGTGAAAGTAACGGTACAGTAATTTTCCAGAATTTTTGTAATCTTGAGGCACCATCAAGGTCGGCAGCTTCATACAAATATTCCGGAATGTCCTGCAATCCCGCAAGAAAGATTACAATAATTCCACCTATTCCCCACAAGCTCATAAGTATAAGAGAAGGTTTGGACCAGACAGGTGAATTTAGCCATAAAGGCCCATCAATACCAAATAAACCTAAAAATTGATTTATAAGCCCCGATCTTGGATTAAACATCATCATCCATAAAAACATCACGGGTACGGCCGGTAGAACAACCGGAAGAAAGTAAATCGTTCTAAATATTCTCATACCTCTCATAGCCCTGCTAAGCAAGACAGCAAAAATTAAACCTATAAAGACTTTTAGAAATACAGATCCGAACATATAATAAAATGTGTTACCCAGAGCTTTCCAAAAGCCCGGATCAAGAGTGAAAAGGATCCTGTAGTTGATTAGCCCTATCCATCTGGGTGGGTTAATCATGTCATAAGACGTGAAACTCAAATAAAAAGTGGCAATAATGGGACCGAGAATAAACAACGGCAAACCAATAAGCCATGGTGCAGCAAATAAATAACCGACAAGATTTTTTCTTCTGAAGTAACTGAGTCTTTTCTTTCGCATTAAAATCTCTCCATTAAATGTCATTATGAAATAAAGGGCAGGTTAAATAACCTGCCCTTAACAGGAGGGCTGTATTAATGAGTTAAACGATATTTTTGAATCTCCATATCAATCATTTTTTGAGCATGATTCAATGCATCTTCCGGTGTCTTGTTACCATATTGCGCTTCTTCTACAGCAACCTGAAGATGTTCATACCATAATGGAGCTTCAAGAACAAAGGGTCTGAATTTGGTGTACTCAAGAGCCTGAATTTGAAGCTTCCATGTAGGATCTTCCATCAATTCGTTATTATATGCGGCTTCTCTATTACCAATCAGAGAAGATAAGTTTTCTGCCAATTTAAGCTGAACTTCTTCACTTATTAAGTACATTACAAATTCCATTGCTTCGGTTTTATTATTTGTT
Source organism: Kosmotogaceae bacterium (assembly GCA_049975465.1). Lineage (GTDB taxonomy): Bacteria > Thermotogota > Thermotogae > Petrotogales > Kosmotogaceae > JASMTM01. Next base: position 32,893 of record JBNGCV010000007.1, read on the forward strand.
CTTGAAGAAACTTCCAAAGAAAAGCCATTAGACCATGTAGCTCTTTCTTCAGGGTAAGGAATGTGGATTATACCATAATCAAGATCTGGATTGTACTGTTTTAGATTGGCAATGAAATTACCAACTTGAATTACCATGCCCAATTTTCCTGCAATGAAACCATCAGCAGCGCCCCAACCATAACTTGAACCAAAGGCCTGCAGCTCTTCATTACCAAGCTTTTCAACCATGGCAACCCATTCTGTAAGATCCTCGATTATACCTGGACTGTTAACCTTTATATTGCCTTCATCATCTACAAAACTGTGTCCTTTACCCCAAACATACATCCAAAAATATGACTGACCATAAATGGGATTGAAGCCAATTACATCGTAATGACCTTTTTCATCAACAGTGGTGATCTCATCAGCATATTTCCATAACTCTGTCCATGTTTCAGGAGGTTCATCTGGATCAATTCCGGCCTCTTCAAATAACCCCTTGTTGTAAAACAAAAGCCTAACATCTGTTTCTAATGGAAACGCGTATACTCCTCCTTCGTAACTACACATTTCCAGAGGTCCATCAAAGAAAATCTTTTCTGGTGTCATACCATAGGCATCAAGATATGGTTTGAGATTTAGCAATATACCTTGAGATGCTCTCATTCCAACATTTCCCATATCATGCAGGAACACATCTGGTTCACTGCCAGAAGCCATAGCTACTCTGATTTTATCCCAGTAATCCCAGAATGATATTCCCAGATCTTCTACAACGATTGTGCCTTCATATTTTTCATTGAATTCAGCAATAATTTCTTCCATGACTTCCTTAGAAGGCCCACTTTGATACATATGCCAGAAACGAATTTTTACTGGAGCAGCAAACATTAAAGCTGCCAGTGCAACAAAAAGTAGGATCATAAAAATTTTTCGTTTCACAAAAACCCCTCCCAACTTAGGGTCCAAAAAGACCCTTTTTTAAAACACTAATATTCAATCATTTTTTTTACTTTTATCATAATTCAGTAAGCAGTGAAGAAATACGGTTATAAATGATGAATAAGAATTATTAGCAAAAAATACAAACGTTTGCAAAAACTGAATGATATTTTTTTATTTTCTTATATAAACGGTGTTTTTCAATATTACAACCGTTTCAAAAAGGGATAATTTTTAGAAATTAAGATTATCTATATATTCTTTTTGAAAATTCTTCATTGAAGAAAGATAAAAATGCGCAGAATTCCTTATAATGTCATGAGTCGCACGAAGATAGTTCCGATCAAACATCAATTTTATAGCACCCTCTAAAGAAGTATTGCCGGCGGGTATTAGTTTATTCTCAGCTTGTTCAGGAATCATTCCTGTTGTAAAAACATCTTCAGAGTTCAGATTCGCACCGAATCCCCCAGCAATAAGTACTAAATGTGGATTAATATTCTTTGCCAGTTTAACAAGCCTGTTATAACCGGTTCTTATAGCCGCTTTTGCTAGTTGGAAGTTTCTGATATCCTTTTGAGATATGAAAATATCATTTGTTAGATACAGTCTTTTTTTAGTGGGATCAAACTTGTCTTTGATATTGTCGGAATTACAACTCTCTATGCTAAAACTTCCTGTTCTGTCTATAATATGATTTCTAATAAGTTCTGCAACTAATGAAATAATTCCTGTCCCACATATTCCAGAAGGCTTTGAGTTATTTATTGTATGAAGTTTAATATCATTTTTACGAATGTGCACTTCATATATTGCTCCACTAACATTACCGGTCCCGCAAGAAATATTAGCCCCTTCAAAAGCCGGGCCAGCTGCAGTAGAACAACAAAATATTTTGTCCTTACAGGCGTAAACTAATTCTCCATTGGTTCCCAAATCTACAAGCATAGAGTATGGTATTTCACTAAGCCTTGAAGCAAGAATACCTGAAACTATGTCACCTCCGACAAATGCAGATATTGAAGGAACAGAATAAACTTCAGTGTATGATTCTCCTACCAAACCTATGCTTGGAGCTAGTCTCTTAAGGCCTGAATTAGTAAATGGCACATAGGGAGACTGGGCTATTGTTTTAACAGGTAATGAAAAAAGAATATGTATCATTGTTGTATTGCCTGAAATAATGTACTGATCAATAGAATATTCTCCAATTTTTGACTCCTCAATTGATTTTTCTACCAGATCGTTTATACAATCAATCACTCTTCTGTTTAACTCGCTCAAACCTTTTTCATCACTGATTATGTGACTTATTCTGCTTATTACATCAGCTCCAAAACTCTGTTGAGGATTCAAGCATGAACGTGAACTAATAATTTTCCCGGTTTCCAGATCAAGCAAAGCTACTACTATTGTTGTTGTTCCAAGATCAACTGTTACCCCTATGCTACTTCTATAATTATCATTTAAAACTGAAATAACAGCTTTTCCTTTTAACTTAACAGCAATTTCTTTCTTCAGTGAACCTGAGCCACAGGAAACACGAGAAAAATCAATTTCATTAAATTTTAATGCTTTTTTAATTTCAGTTTCGAGATCAGTTTCAGTAATTTTTCCAGAAAGACTTATATGTTCTGTTCTCACAAAGGGATCAAATTTATCTATTGTAAAATTTTTACCAATTTCAACGATTCCATATTCTTTTTGTGTAACAATATGAACTTCCCCATCTTCAATTATTCTGGCCTGACAGGCTAATCGTGCTCCGTTTTTTATTTTTTCACTGGAAAGCTGTTCATTTTCACTTTTGGTTAAACTTGAAAAGGATTTAGCAGGATAACAATAAACAATACATTTCCCGCATTTGCCTTTTCCTCCACAGGGAGTCGGAGGGAGTGTTTTTGCTTCATTCAAAGCAGTGAAAATATCCATGCCTTTTTTAACTTTTAGTGAGACAAGCTTGGACCCATAATGAACGTCCAATAGAATTTTTGACACTTAATCTGCCCCTTCGATTTTTACTTTGTAGAATGACAATATGGGTATATGACCCTCAAGATCTATAGGTGGAGTAGTTGTTGGGTTAGCCTCATGACAACAATTCACCTCTCCACGCCCGGCAATATTTCTCTCTAAATCAACTATGATTTTGTTACCTTTAATACTGTATTCTAAGATATTATTTGTCCCGCATTTATCGGTCACTTCAATTGGTAAACGCTCCGGGGGGAGATCAAAGGTATACAATGACCCTCTCACACCTTCGAATTCAAGCAACACTTTTCTTTCTCCCACTTTAACAATTCTTCTTATATCTGGTGATCCTGCATAATTATTTTTCTTATAGATTTTTTCCAGAGCCGTTCGAGCAAGCCGTTCACCGATTACGATATTCCCGGCAGAACTATTATGAATATTATCTGACAGAGTTGCATCAATAGATGGTACTACATAAACACCAGGAATCTCTTTAGCTGCAACTCGCTGTGCGTTCCTAACAATCGCCCAGCCTTCATCATCCATACCCCAGGGTTCCATCTCAGCCACAAAGCGATTAAGCTGAACAGTAAAAAAAGGTAACTGTTCGTATCCCAGGTCTTTCCTCAAGGCGTACACAAAATCCTTAAACCTTCTTAGATAACTTACACTCAAATCTTTTACAACATCCGAACATCCCTGGTACCATAAAACACCTCTTATACAGCCTCCCTGCATTTTTATTGTCTCAAGCATGTTCTCATATAACTCTCCATTTTCCATAGGATTCCATTGACTTAATGATGAACCTCCCAGAGAACATTGTAAAAGACCAATCGGAATGCCACACTCTCTTTTTATCTTTCTTGCAAAACTAAGATATGGAGAATGTCCGGGATTTATGGATTCCATATTAACTTCATGTATTGTATTAGTGGTATCGTTCAATGGATGCGATGCCAGCCCCCAGTCCCCATCGTTTTTTAGTACATGAACTCCAAGTTCAGGAGGGTCATAAATTGTGTCTTTGCCATAACCAGCCGAATTACTTTGCCCTGCAATGACAAACAAATCACCAATCCCAACATGATGCCTCATATCTCCTCTTATTACGTGATCTATATCACTGTTACCCGTCTTTAGACCAGTCTCTACACGATATAATCCTCCTTCAGGAACCTCTAAAGTTACCTTCCACTGATTATTTGGCAGCATATTACAAGTAGTCCAGGGTACAACAGTTTCATTTGTCTCTTCTTTCACCACTTTTGCAATAACTGAGATTTTATCATTTTTTTCAGGATCAGCCCATTTACCTTGAAGCCCTATTTCTGATGAACCTTCGTGTTGTTGAAATATTTGCCAGTCTTGCAATCCCCGTTCTATAAACACACCAAAACTCAATATCTAAACCTCCAATCATCTGAAGATGACTTTAAAAAGATGTTTTGCCGCTCCCACTAGAGGGCTCGTATCAATATTTTTAGCTTTAATAACTGCAAGTTCTATTTTATTATTGCACAGCTCATTCTTTAATGAATATTCTAAAAGATCAAAAGCATTTGAAATCTGCCCTCCCATAACAACACAATCAGCACGGAATTCGTAAACAATGGGTTTAATGAATGAACCTATTAATCTACCAATTTTTTCAAAAACTCTCCTTGCACAAATATTCCCCTCTCTGGCTTTCATGGCAATATCTCTGACAGAAATCTTTCCATCACACATTTCTTCGTAGGCTTTTTCAAATCCTCTTTTTGAAGCATAATCGTCAAACAAACCATCACCATAGGGTAATCCACCTATCCAGGCCAGCGGCGGAACTCCGGGACCTTCCTTAACAATCTTTCCATTTTTCATAAAGGCTGATCCAAAACCTGTCCCTAAAGTGATTCCAATAATGTTTTTGTAATTTATTGCTGCTCCAGACCATGCTTCACCTCTAAGAAAAACCGAGGAATCTTCCTCACACAAAATTGGAAAATTATCAGAAAGAACAAGTCTTCTTCTGAACTCGTCTTTAAGGTTTACGCCATAAATCGCATTATACTTATCCAATCCTTTAATCAAGCTTATTCCTCTATTGTAGTCAAAAGGGCCTGGAACACCACAGGAAATTCCAATTGTTTCTAATGATCTTTTATCCGCACTTTCAAACATTTCTCTCAATATCAATTCAAAACCTTCCAGTATCTCTTCACGGTTACCTTTTGAATTTATGTGCTTTCTTCTTGGAAATCCATCTATTATCTGGCCTTGTAGATTAATCAAAGAATATTTTATAGAAGTCCCTCCTACATCAACAGCGAGGGCACATTTTACTCTTTCAGCAGAGCTTTTACTATCCTGCACGGTTCATCACCTTTATTAACTACTTCATATTTTTCTACAGAAGCAGGGATAATAACTGTTTCTGAGTAATTCAGGTCAATACCCATGAATTCTTTATCAGAAACATTGATAGAAATTTTGTTACCTTCTACCAGTGTGAGTACATGAAAACTACCATACGTATAATCAGTATATTCTTTGTTAAAATCAATCCTGTGTACTTTGTGGAAAAATTCTTCCCTATCTGCTATCAGATATTCTTCAACATCGCTTTCTTTTCTTAACATTACCGGTTCAATCTTTAAATTGTTTTTTACCCAGTTTGTTCTTCTATCAGGGTCGATAACATTAAATGCATGTTCAAGGTGTATGGGTCTCATTGAACCACTAAGATCAGGTCGTAGATGGTCATAAATCTTAAATGTATATCTGTATGTTGTTGAACTAATCTCAAGTACAACCAAACCCTCTCTTGAACCATGAACTGTGCCTGGAGGTATCATAACGATGTCGTGCTTATTTACATCTATACCATTAACAAATTCTCTGTAATCGAATGGTTCATGTTCTTTTTGTGCTTTTTCAGCTACTTCTTTAAAATCAGAGATATTAACTTTTTCATTTAATCCAAGGTTGACTTTTCTTCCTTCCTTTGACTCTACAATATAGTACATTTCTCCCTGGTGGTAGCATTCATTAAAGTTTTCCTTTATATATTCAGTAGTAGGATGTACCTGAACAGATAAATCCCCTCCTTCATATGTATCCAGGTAGTCAAATCGAACGGGAAATTCTCCGCAAAATTTTTCAGGGGAGATATTTCCAACAATCTGCGAATAAAACATAGTAATAAAAGTCTTCCAGGGTATTTCAAGTACTATCGGATTATCCGGGTTAGAAAGAAAAAAGCTCATTTCTGGAGCAATCACTTCATAACTCCAGGCGCAGTTTTTCCATTCAGCAGGTAGCTTCCGAACTTCTTTTAACCATTGCCCTCCCCAGGGTCCTGGTTCATATATTGGCTTTAATTTGAATGGTTGCTTCGTAAGTCGCTCAAGCAAGCTTTCAAATTTAGATTTTTCAATCATTACAGGAAAAACCTCATCATTTGAATCAACATAGAAATCAGCACAATCTAAAACTTGTTTCCTGTGTTTGTCATTGACGGGGAAATCTATATAATATGACTTTTTAGGCCCAATGCTCTGCGTTTTGAAATCACTACCCTGTGATTTTTGACGTTTTAACATTTCTTCCCTTGTTAAATCAAAATAAATCACCATATCGTAAAAATCTATGAGCTCACTCAACCCTGAACCTGTTCCATACACAACAATGATTTCCTTTTCATTGTTTTTCAAATGCTGCTTCAATTTTCTAATTTCATTCTTATCAAAAAATGAGATCAGTTCACCTTTGTATATTTTGCCAAAAACCGGATCATCGGTAAGATATTCATCAAAGAGCATACTCAATTCTTTATCGTCTTTCATATAATTTCTAATATCAAAAAATTTAATTCCTTTTTCTTTTTCACCAAAATAATTGGAGAAATTTTGATTAATCAAACGCCAGTTAGTCGTAGGAAATCCATCAAAGGCAATTATTGGTGAATCAATATGTTCCAGGTTTTTTTGAATCTTTTTCACAATCTCTTTGTATCCTGCAAATAGTTTCATCTTATCATGCAGGTAAATCTCATTAACAGCTTCCAGTCTCTCGGGATAATTGACAATTTTCTCTGATTTTTTTCTTGCCATATACCAAACACCTCAGTAATTTTTTAGTAATTTTGCATATCTTACTATTTCATGGGGTTTGACTAAAAACAACCTTCCGGATGTCCCACCATTTTTGGCGTATATCATTGCCTTTTGTACTTTTTCAAGACTCAAACCCTTCGATGCAAGTCCAAAATAACAGGGAACCATTCCCCAAAACGGTGAATCAAGTCCAAGAATTATCCAACCTTTTCCATTTGAGTTAACAAGCTTTTCTTCCCATTTTTTAAGATCTGTCATGGGATCAAAACTCCAGTGCTCCGTTTGTTGATTTAGAACGACAAATTTATCACTTTCATACACAATCCTTGGAAACTCATTTTCATGTTTATATGTTATTGCATACTCAAATCCGGCTTTTTCAATTACGTTGTACTGAGGCTCTCCACTTTGATGAATATAAGAGGGGCAAGCATCCTGAAATGAATAGTAACCGGCTGGAATATTGCTTTCCCCAACATAATTTTTGATCTTCTGTTTCGCTTCTAGAAGATTTTCAAGTAAAACCTTCTCAGATAAGTATCCTGTTGCTTCTGTAGCAACACCTGTTCCAGCACTACAAACAAGGGGTTCTGCCGAAGGGAATACTCCTCCATGTTCATGTGTTAAATAGAATCTCTCAAGCATATCATCAGAGAAATCCCACCATGACGAAGGAAATGCAATTCCATCTTTAATTCCTTTTATCGAATGAAGATCAAGATATCTTGATAGTACAGGTAGATGACCGAGATCTGCAGCGTAATGCAAAAAGCAAACTGGTATATCCCCTTTCGCAATTTTTCCGTTAAGATAGTTATCATTGTATTCTTCTTCAACGGGATTTTTTGCTTTTTTTAACTGAATAGATGGAAGAGATAGTTTCTCTCTTACTGTAAAACCCACCTCGATATCATGAGCAAGAGTAATTATTAAATCCTTTTTCGAAAGATCAGAAATCACTGTGTCGTCAAAAACCTGACTGCCCCAAATATGTTTGTTCCCTACTTTTTTCGTTAATTCATCAAGAACTTTAACAGCCTTTTTCAATGTTCCTACAGCAGCTATTGGAAGAATTCTATCTCTCAGATATTTGGGGGTCCATCTGAGCGTTATAGGATCATTCCCAAGTGCCAGTCCTTTGCCTTTGTGTATCCAGCGTTTTGATATTCTTTTAGTGAAAGATAGGTAAGTGTCATTAGGATTAAGTGTATCTATTATTTCTACGTCATAACCAAGCCTTTTAAATCTTTCTTTTGCATTTTCCGGACATGCTATCAAGAGTAATTTGTTAACACCAGTATTTCTTATTTGAGTAAATATATCATCATTCATCTCGTAATAAAAACCCAGTGATTTTCTAAAGAAAATTTCTGGATAAATAAATGTATCTATTCTTGATTTACCTGATATTCTAAAATCTCCAATCTCTATTTCTTCTTCTGGAAATTCAAATTCTTTTGAAGGAAAAACTACTGCTTCTTCTGGATATTCTTCATTAAAGAAATCAAAAAGCTCTTTGTAAAAGTCAAATAATTGTTTTGAACTGTGTTTTACTGTTTTTCCCCCATTTTTTAATATGAAACGTTCAAAAGGTATTTCATTATCTTCTGTCAAAGAAAATAAATGAATATTTTCATAAAAAGAAGAGATGAAATAAAATTGCTCCATATGATTATTTCCGGTAGATGGAAGGTAATCGCCAATATCAGCCAGGCTTGGTTTAACTGAAAAATAACCTTCATAATCGTAACCATGTTTCTCTGAGAGCCAGGCAATTACTGGTAACGCTGTTGCTCGAGCGGGACATTTTTCGTGACTATAAAAGAATAAAAGGTCTTTTTTCATCATATGCCTTCACCTCCATCTTATTAAATCATTATTGATGTATGATTTTCTAATATCGTTATTCATTTTTACACTTGATTGAGCACAATAAAAAAGAATAATACTAAATAAATGCAATCGTTTGTAATTAGATATGTTTTTCCAAAAGCGTTTATTAAATACATAATAATTAAAACTAACCGTATTTTATGATAACGGTTGAATCAATTTGTAGTTTAAACAGCGAGATATTTTAATCCTTACATAAAACGTCTCCATAAATCAAAATGAGTTATACTAAAATTACATTCATAAATGAATAGCGGGGGCACATATGAGAAAGCTAAATAAAATCGCATACGGTTATGGCGATCTAGGTTTAAGTATTTCATGGACTATCGTTGGATTCTACTTCATGTATTATCTTACAGATGTGGCATTGATAAATCCTGCATGGGTTGGTGCTGCAATACTGTTAGGCAGACTTTGGGATGCTTTCAGTGACCCGATATTTGGTAGATTTTCTGACCAGACATCGACACGATTCGGTAGAAGAAGACCCTTTATCCTTGGCGCTGCTATTCCTTACGGACTAACATTCTTTTTATTGTGGTTGGTTCCCGATACAACGCCAGCTGTTAAATTCCTTTATGTGGTATTTTTCTTCTTATTTCATACTACAGCGAGTACAGCATACAGTGTTCCATACACTGCATTAACGCCTGAACTTGCAAGGACCTACGACGAAAGAACCAGTCTAAACGCATACAGAATGTTCTTCTCCATACTGGGTGGTTTGATAGCTGGAGCGGTACCGGCTTTTATTGTTCAAATGATCGGAAATGAATCAAGGGGTTATGCAGTAATGGGGCTCTTCTTTGGTTTATTCATAACGACAAGTCCTATTATAGTCTTTTTCTTTACTAAAGAACCGAGAGAAAAGCACGTTTCAAAGAAAAAATTATTTGAAGCACTGAAAGATGTCATACAAAATAAACCCTTTGTCTATGCTGTTTTTATGTTTTTCTTCACCTGGACCGGTGTAAACGTTGTTTCTGCTACAATAATTTATTTCGCAACATATGTAATGGGCAGAGAAGATGAAATAGGCATTCTTATAGGTGTTCTATTTTTATCTTCCATAGTTTTCTTGCCCGTCTGGGTAAAAATTTCCGGAAAGCTGGAAAAGCGTAGAGCATATCAGGCTGGTATGCTTGAACTTATTTGTTGCCTCTTATTTATAGCATTTTTCGGTGATGTTCTTAATGATATATGGCTTTACATAACAATTATAATCACCGGTTTTGGCGTTTCAGCTGCGCATATATTACCATTCTCGATTCTTCCGGATGCTGTGGAATATGATCGTGTTATCTTTGGAGAAAAGCGTGAGGGAATGTATTACGGTTTATCCACATTTTTTCAGAAGCTTGGTACTTCATTAATGCTATTTATTGTAGGTGTTACATTGGAAATTTCAGGATATATCCCTAATCTTCAGCAAGAACCTCATGTAATCTTAACCATAAGGATGTTATTCGGTGTTTTTCCTGCTGTATAATTTATTATAGGTATAATACTTATGATTCCATATCCTATAGATAGGAATTTCCAGAAGAATATGCTTAAAGGGAAGGAAAAAGATAATGAATCTGGTTAAAGTAGAAAGCGACAAGCTTATAACAAAATTTATAGATTTTCCTTTCGTCATCTATAAGAACGATCCTCACTGGGTACCACCGCTAAATTCAATGGTAAAAAGGGTGATTAAGAAAGGATCAACTGTAATGAACTCCGGAAGGGAGTTCTATTTGGCATTCGACAATGGAAAGCCTATAGCAAGAATGGGAGTTTACATAAATAAGAACGTGCTAGCTCATGGAAACAATGTTGGGTTCTTTACTCTTTTTGAATCCTTTAATAATCAAAAAGCCGTGGACTTACTCATTGATAGAGCTGATAAATGGTTCGCAAAAAGGAAAATTTGTGCCTATATTGGTCCAGAATCTCCCACAAATGGTGATGATTATAAAGGTATGCTCATAAAGAACTTTGAAAGCCCACCCTACATATATTTAAACTATAACCCTCCTTATTACGAAAATCTAATCAAAAACGCTGGTTTTGTACCAAACACTCATCTGGCATGTTTCAAATTCGATCTGAGAGGTAAGTTCCCGGAAAAAAAGGTACAACTAATTGAAAAAGCAATGGAAAGATACAATATTCACGTAACTTCGCCAGATGTGAAAAAACTTGACAAAGCTGCGCATGATATGCGAATAGTAATGGAGAATTCAATTCCGGATGAATGGGTTGGAGTACGGCCACCTACACAGGAACAGATGCTTGACATAGTAAAGGAAATGAAACGCTTCGCTGATCCAGATCTTGCAGCCATAGCCTATAAAGAAGACCGTCCTATAGGTTTTTCGGTTGCCATACCAAACTACAATCCTTTATTTAAGAAAATGAAAGGTAAAATCTTACCTTTTGGATGGTTGGTCTTTTTATTGGGCAAGAAAAAAGTAAAAACATTCAGATCAATCACCGTTTTTGTGGACAAAGCGTATCAGGGCAAAGGGGTATCCTTTGCAATGCATTATTATATTGGTAAAAACGCAAAGAAAAAAGGTTATGTTGAAGCCGAAGGAGGCATTGTAGGTTTTGAAAACCGAAAGAGTTTCCAGGACGCTGTTGGAGCAGGTGGTGAACTATACAAGGAATACATGACCTTTAAAAGAGAAATTAATTATTAAAAAGACCCGCAATACATTTCAACTGCGGGTCATTTTTTTTGAAAATATTATTTGATCTGTTAAATGATATTCGTATTTCAATATTCAAAGGTTATCGCAAAAATATGCATGGTTATTGTATCAGGAAGCCGGATTGCTTCAATTACTTTATCTTTCAACTCAAAATTTTGAACATATAATTTACATTTAATCCTTTCGATATTTCCAGCAATATCATACCGGTAAGGAAATTCAATCGTTTCTTCTTCGAACTGACTACTTCCACACCAATCTGAAAAAGATAAATCGAAGTATTCCTTTGTCCCGTCTTCATAAAATATAGTAATGGTATCAGTATAGTCTCCATGTTCACTTGAACCAAGTACGTGTAACCTTTTTGCGCTTAAACCGATACTAAATTTCTGCCCCGTAGTTCTTAGATTGTCATTTCCTTCTGTATTCATCAAATAAGGAACGTTTTCGATATAAATATATCCATTTTCAGTTAATCTCTTGATTTCTTCTTCAGGGTAAGCTGCACCAATAACTCCAGTATAGTTATCGAAGTTACCCTCTTTTCTTGATAAAGAATCAATTATTCCGTTATTATCAAATACTGGATCTATTTCAAGCAGTGTATATCCATTCACATCAATCTTTTCTATCTCTAAGGATTCCTGAGCACTTTCTCCATCACCAGAATAAGGTATTAACGGTTCCTTCGTTTCCAAAAAAGTAAAGGGTTCGACTTGCAGTATTTTTTCGTCTGTCCTATTAAAAAATAGATAATCATTATTTAAAGGGTTGTAGATGGCTATGAGTTTCGGATAAAAAATGATCTGATCAATGAAAATTCTTCCACCTGCAAATTTTAGCCCAAAGGAAAATCGTTCTTTTTCTCCCGTTCCTTTTATTGTTCCAGCTTTTGTTATGCCTTTACTTACAGTAATTTTAGTAGATGATTTGTTTTGATCGATTTTCGTTGTTATCTCCACATTTTCAATTACTATGGACTCCAGAAAACTGGCAAAAACTTCGTAATTAGTTTCTGATAAAGCGATCTCGCCCCTTAGTACAGTAGTTCCTTTGCAGTCAATGTAGTATCCCCCTGATGCTTTACTGAAAGAAACAACGTCAGCATCTGAAAGCCCAAGATTCAATTTTTCTGCTTCTATTACTTTTCCAGGGGTAAGCTGAACCATTTGACCATTAAAATGCTTGAGAAAATCTTCAGGTAGTAAATGAGTTGATTGAATCGTCAGCAAAGCGCTTATTGTTGATTCCGCGCCTGAGTTGAGATTTCTATGCGTTGGTTCAAGCCCGTCAAAGCCCTCTCCATTTTCACCAAACATTGGTCTTCCAAGTTCATTGAAACCTTTAAACCACGAAGCCATAAGAGCTGCAAATATTCCATAATTTTCTATACCTGTGGCTTCGTACAATCTTACTGCAGAATTAACCATGCACTCAGCAGCATATGCAATTTTTGGAAATTCAACTAGATTTTCTCCAACTGAATATACGGGGCCAAATGTGATGATAAAGGGGAATAAACACCTGGCAGAACGTTCAGCATATTTTAAATAATCCTCGTTTCCCGTTAACAAATAAGACTCTACCAAAGCCTCAATATGCCTTGATCCCCATCCGTGCCAGTTAAAGTTATCCTTTCCTTCATCAAATAATCCGAAATCTTCCCAGTAATTGTTGTCAGCTTTTTTTACTATGGCTTTGGCTATTCCATTAATGACAGCTATATATTCAGCGTTATTTTCATACTTGGCCAATTCACATACACCAAGAAGCATCACTGAACTGATATCAGTGTATTCATCAAGCAATTCGTTTTCAAGATTTTTATTTAATAGAGTAAACGTTCTTTTTGCTCTTTCACGAAGCTCTAATGATAATTTTTCATCAATTTCATAAAATACATTTGCTCCCTTTGCTAGTGTCCATAAAGCGCGAACTGACCACCAATTAGGCCCTGGTCTGGATGTTGGCCCATACCTGTTGTATTCTCCGTCTGCTGTTATGAAGTTATAAAAAGAACCATCACTTCTTTGCATGGCAAATAGAAACTCAAAGATTTCCTTACTTCTTTCAATTGATAATTCTGTATTAATGCCAATCTCAATGTTACGCAAATAAAAAATCCCCGCTCTCGCCACATCATCTACACAGGTTACACCTTCACCAACTGCTTCAACATGTCTATAAGAGCCATCAGGCAACCTGTCAGCGTAGATCCAGTATGCCCAATAAGGGTTATCATTGATCTCAAATTCATCTCTTAGAAATTCCAGATGAGTGGTTATCAGTTCCTGTCCAAGAACAGAAACCACTGAAAAGAATAATAGAATAATGAGCATTAACGAAGCTTTCTTCATTAAATCACTCCTTTCAAATAGAAAAAAGGGCGCCTTAAGGCGCCCTTTAATCATGCTATTAACTATTCATTACCAATCTTAATTGATTGAATCTCAATGGTTCTATTAACAATATGATTTATTGCGTTGCCAATTGTACTGCATTCATAAAGTCTGTAAAATCTAACAAAGTTTAACTCATCACCAGCAACATAGTGATTTGGAAGATCAGCAGTTTCAAGTGAAACCATATCCTTTGTAGATTCATACAGTTCAAATTCACCTGGTAACCATTTGAAAACACCATCACGAAATTCTCTACTCTCATAGATCCATGTGTTACCATCTACCCACTTGTTGTAGTCAGCGTAGACTACAGGTTTTTCTGGCAATATTTCAGCTACACCTATTCCAAGTGATGGAGAATAATTGGATCTCCAGGATTCCTGGGAAGCAAATATATACGTCGCACCCCACCATAACGGTTTCATCGAATCAATTGCTGGGAAGACTATGTAAGGCAATCGATTAACATACATTATTGCATTTCTATCAAACCAGTATTCTAAAGGAGTAATGTTAAGTTGATCTGCCCACAACAGTCTTCTGAAAACTGGGAGCATGTGAACAGCACCATCAGAAATATCTGTAAGTGGTCTTGTTATCATTGACTGAACTTTCATCATATCAAGATAATTATTAAAAACAAAAGTATTATCCAGTCTAATATCACCAGTGTTGAAAATTGTAGTTACGATATTTTGATCAAGACCAACAAATGTTTCTGACTGTAGTTTTGTAACAACCGTTATTCCTACAGGACCAGGTTCAATAATACTCGTTTCTAAAATACGAAAATCTCCTGATGTTTTTTCTTCATGCTTGCCAAGATTACCATCAACATAATATGTTGAGCCTACCCATCCAGAAACTCTACCAATACCGATTTCATCTACAACAGTACCTTCAACCTCACCAAATGCTTCAACTCTAATAAGTCCGTTCATTGAAACTTTCGCATTCATTACGGGGGTTTCGATTATTTTAACCCCTTCCTCTTCCTTAACGATGATGGAAGTATTATATTCAGGCTTCTCAATGGAAAAATCGTCACTAACAGTTATTTTAGATGGGCCATTTACTAGAGCAATTAATAAATCTCCTGATGACAACTTGCCATTCAAATCAATATCTTCAACTTGAAAAGGAATTTCCTCTCCATCAGTATCCACAACTCTTATAGAATCCCAGTTTGCATCAAAATCTAAACCAACAAGCGTCAGTATCTCGTTCATGCTGACAGCAATTGGCACAGAAACATCGGTAGTTTTGGAAACCTCAATAGGAATTTCCACTGTTTCAGAAAAAGCAAATGTAGCAACAAAAACACATAACAAAACGATCAAAATACGTCTCATCATTTTCCCTCCTTTTTATGTAAGCGGTTACACATTTTAAATTATACATATATTGTTCAAATGTATTAACTTCTCTTACAAACAAACATAAGCGATTTACACTGCATAAAACTGATTACAATCGATAATCTCTTAAAAATGCATTATTTCACACAAAACATAATAGAAGAAGAAAAACATTCGTATAGTAGTGAATAAATACTTCAATGTAATTAGTCATAATCAGTCGTAATAATTACTAATAGAACTTAATTGGTTATTGTAATCGAACAAAAATGAGTTAATATCTATAATGAATGTAAGCGGTTTCATAAAGGAGTGATAAGATTTTGAGCTCTAATTTAAAGGATGTGGCGAAATTAGCGGGTGTTTCGACAGCTACAGTTTCACGTGTTATTAACAACAAAGGATACATATCAAAGAAAACCAAAAGAAAAGTCATTAAAGCTATTAGTGAATTAAATTATTTGCCCGCAAAAACTGCTCGTTTTCTTGCAAAAAAAGGCCAAACACATAACATAGCAATTATTTCAGGAGAAAGAGTTTTAGATTCAATCTCTTCCCACCCAGATGAATTTTATACAGTTGTAGTGAAGGGTATAACTGATTTTGCAAAAAAACATCGCCTTAATACTCATTTCATGAAGATGGAAAAGGCTGAATACATATATGATGGCTACTTACTGTTAGGCGGAGAAATAACAGATAATTACATAAAAGAACTTAAAACTACTCAGAAACCAGTTGTTCTTGTCGATCAGTATATACCGGGTTTAAAAATCGATTGTGTTGTTTCAGATGGATATGATGGAGCTATTTACGGAGTTGAATATTTAATCCAAAAAGGTTTAAGAAAAATTGTGGCACTTCATGGACCACTAAGTCACTTTGGTTTTAAAGATAGGTACGATGGTTATGTCGCAGCAATGGAAAAACATGGTCTGTTACCCAAAACCTATGAATACGATGAGATTGGCGATAACATGTCAGCTTTGATTGATTTATTGCTTAGAACATATGGTAAACCAGATGCCATTTTTGGGACCAATGATAAAGCAGCCATCAGAGTAATGGAAGAACTGCAAATCAGAAGATTTAAAGTACCGGAAGACATTTCGATTTTGGGCTTCGATGATATTGTAAGCGCATCATTTGTAACTCCATCATTAACTACTCTAAAAATATTTAAATATGAGCTTGGCTCAGTTGCGGCTAGACGGTTATTCACGCTATTAATGGGAGAAGAAGAACATCCCACAAAAACGTCGCTATTCACGCACTTCATAAAGCGTGATAGCACAATCTAAGGAGGGGTAAAATGAAAAAAGTATTATTTGTCGTACTAATTATGTTAGTTGTTTTTAGCGCTTTTGGTAAAGAAATAGTTTTCTGGACAGCACCAAATCCTCTGCAGGAAAGTTTCTGGAAAGAACTAGTACAACAATGGAATGAAGAAAATCCAGATATTCAAATTAATTGGTCAACTATACCAGCTGCTGGTAGTTCTGAAGAAGCAATACTAACTTCAATAGCTTCAGGACGAAGCCCTGATATCTGTACAAACATATTTAGTGGTTTTGCTGCACAATTAATCGAAGCAGATCAGCTGGTACCGTTAGAAACGCTTCCTGGATACTGGGAACTAATCGAACAAAGGAAAATGAAGCAAATTGTTGAAGGCTGGAAATTCAATGGTCATTATTTTGTATTTCCGATTTATTCAAACCCAATGTTGATGTGGTGGAGAGGCGATCTTCTGCAGGAACTTGGTTACGATAGCCCTCCAAGAACATATTCTGAGATTTATGAGATTAGTGAAAAGTATTCAGTGCCAAACGAAAAATTTGGAATGCAGGTTATTCTGGGAAGAAATTGGTGGGACAGATGGTTCGATTTCATCAATTACTATTATGCTGCTAGTGGCGGAAATTCATATCTTGATCTGGAACGTGCTAGGGCGACATTTAATGATGAGCATGGAAAAAGTATTACTGAATTCATTTATAAGATGTTCAGAAATAACTGGACTGCTGTTGATCTTGGAAATTATCCATTGTACAACGGGGTTGTACTTGGAGGTATAAGAGGTCCATGGGAAATTAATTGGGCTAAAGAACAATTCCCTGACGTTTTTGATGATATAGTTATAAGTCCTCCACTGGTTCCTGATTATTATCCTGATGAAGACCCTATTTACACATTCGCTGATACAAAGGGTTTAGTAATATTCAAATCCTGTAAATACAAAGAAGAAGCCTGGGAATTCTTAAAATGGGTGTATTCTAACGAAGAAAATGATCTCAGATGGGTTACAATGACCAATTTGCCTCCAGCAAGAGGAGATCTTTTAACCAATGAGATGTTTACTGATTACATGGCTGAAAACGACTTTTTTGCACAATACGCTGGTTTTGTGCCTTATGCAGTTCCGCCAGCTCTTACCACGAAAACTGTTGATATTCAGGATGATATGACTACATATCTAATTGAACCCCTTATGTATGACAGGGCAGGACCCGAAGAAGCTCTGAATGATATTGCTAGAAGAATAAGAACAATATTGTTTTAATTTATTAAAGCAGGGAGAATCTCTCCCTGCTTTATAGTTATTTGGAAGTTTCCAGGAGGAAAGCCTTATGGGTTTAAAATCGTTACGCAGGATAGAAGCAACCAAAGGTTGGTCAGTATCCATTGTATATTTTATCTATACAGCAATTTTCTGGGGCTATCCATTTGTCTGGTTATTTATACTGGCTCTCTCAAAATGGAATTTTCTAACACCAAGAAAGTTCATTTGGTTCAATAATTTTGTAAAGATGTTTCAAGATGAATTATTCTGGAGGGTGGTATTAAACACCTTCAACTTTATGCTTTATTACATCCCGATGGTTCTTGGATTATCGCTTCTTTTTGCTGTCGCATTAACAAAAATCAAGTTTTTTAAAACGTTCTTCGTTCTGGCCTTTCTCGTAGCAAATGTATCCTCAGGTGTTGCTTATTCAATTATTTTTCAAAGGTTATTTGCAATAAATGGCCCCCTGAACAAATTTATCTACGCGCTAACTGGAAAAACAATCCCCTGGTTCAGTGAACCCCAGCTTGCAATTCTATCAATAGCCATGATGGTTACCTGGAAATTCATCGGATATTATGGGCTTATTCTCTTTTCTGGTCTGAATTCTATTCCAAAATCCTTATATGAAGCCGCTGAACTCGACGGAGCAACTGGATGGAAAAAATTCTGGAAAATTACATTACCGCTACTCAATCCCTCTATCGTAATGGTTTTGGTCCTTGCAATATCACTGGTTTTTGGTATATTCACAGAACCCTATCTTATAACTGGTGGTGGTCCTATGAAGAGAACATTTACTTTCCAGATGATGGTGTACACAACAGCTTTCCAGAAACTAGATCCGGGTTACGCTTCCACACTTGCAATAGTAGCCGCTCTTATGAGTTTTGGTTGTGTAATTTTGACCCGGAAATTAATAGAAAGAGAGGTTGAATACGCATGAAAAAGATACCCAAAATCATTTTATATGTAATTCTATTTATCGCCTCTTTTGTCTGGATATATCCATACATCTGGATGTTCATGGGTTCATTTAAACCATCAGATCAAATTTTCACGACTTTTTGGCCTTCGCGCTTTACAACAGAACATTACCGTTTCATCTTAGAAACAGCTGAAAAAATGCACAGACCTTTCGTTAGAGCTCTAGGAAATAGCATCATAATATCTGTAATCGTTACTGTATCTGTATTAGTTAGCTCAGCTATAATAGGATATGCGATTTCCCGCTTAAGATTTAAAGGTAGAAACATCGTTTTCAATTTTATAATATTTCAAATGTTATTCCCTGGATTTTTATTTATCGTGCCTCTCTATGTATTAATCAGAGCCCTAAACCTCACAGATACACTGTCTGCTGTCTTCCTGCCAAGTTTGATGTCAGCCTGGGGAATTTTCATGTTTGCTCAATCATATAAATCAATACCAAAAGAATTCATTGAAGCCGCAAGAATCGACGGAGCACGTGAATTCTGGATAATTACTAAAATCATGGTTCCTCTTACTGGATCAACCGCTTCAATTGTGGGTCTGTTTACCTTTATTGGTATCTGGGATAATTTTATGTGGCCGTTAATTGTAATAAGAGATTATGATAAAATGCCTTTATCTGTTCTTTTAGCAAGTTTCAGCCATGAATATGGAAGCTATGTAGGGCCGTTGCTTGCTGGTTCTGTGATCCAGACTATACCTATGGTGCTGATATTTTTGATATTTAGAAAATATTTCTTACAGGGAATATCAATGTCTCTAAAATAACAGGAGGAAAAGACCCATGAAGCTTAAACTTAAAAGGCATGCTTTAAACCCATTGTTATCACCGATCTCTTTTCATCACTGGGAATCAAGATATGTATTCAATTGTGCAGTTGTAAAAAATGAAGGATTGTTCCACTTGCTATATCGTGCTCAGGGTGAGGACATGGTTTCAAGAATAGGCTATGCCGTAAGCGAGGATGGTATTAACTTTAATAGAATGGAAAAACCAGTGTTTTCTCCATCCAGTCAGGAAGAATTATTAGGTGTAGAGGATCCAAGAATTACAAAGATTGATAACAGATTCTATATGACCTATACCGCATATTCTCCTGAAGGTGTAAGAATTTCCCTGTCCGCAACCAATGATTTCATAAGGTGGGAACGTTTTGGTGTGATTATTCCAGGGATAGATAACAAAGATGCTGCTCTTTTTCCCGAAAAAATCAACGGACAGTTCGTTATGTTTCACAGAATAGAACCAGATATGTATCTTGCATATTCAAAAGATCTTATTCACTGGGATAACTTTATTTCAATAGCCAGTCCCAGAAAGGAAAGCTGGGATAACCTAAAAATAGGTATAGCTGCTCCTCCCATAAAATTGGAAAAAGGTTGGTTGGTTTTGTACCACGGTGTGGAAAACAAACCAAAACCTATATACAGACTTGGATTTATGCTGCTTGACAAAAACGACCCGACAAAAGTAATTAAGAGAACAAAATATCCAGTACTTGAGCCAGAAAAAAATTGGGAGATTTTTGGCGGTGTACCTAACGTAGTTTTCTCAGATGCCATGGTAGAACATGAGGACAAGTACTACATATACTATGGTGCTGCAGACAACCATATTGCTCTTGCCACCATAAAAAAACAGGAAGTGCTCAAATGGGTTGAGGAGGAGGAATAATGAAATCATTTTTCACTATAATAATTATCTGTTTTTCTATAACCGTTCTGAGCCTTAATTTCGACTTTGAAAAGGTTTACGAAATAGAAAGGATTTCCGATTATCCGATCCTGCTTCCTGAAGGAATAGGTTTTGAATCAAAGGCTGTTTTCAATCCTGGTACCATTGTTGTTGATGATGTGATTAAACTTATTTACAGAGCTGAAGATTGGGCTGGTGTAAATAAATGGAACGGGACTTCAAGCCTGGGAATTGCTGAAAGTAAAGATGGAATATTATTTAAAAAAGAAGCAACGCCCATATTGATGCCAACAGAAGTTTACGAAATTCCCGGTGGTTGTGAGGACCCAAGAATTGTAAAAATCGATGACACATATATTCTTACATACACAGGCTACGATGGAACAAACGCAAAATTATGCCTGGCATATTCGAAGGATTTTAAGAACTGGGTAAAGGTTGGCCCAATTATTAAAACAGGAAGATGGTCAAAATCGGGAGCAATAATTCCCAAAAAAATAGATGGAAAATATTGTATGTATTTTGGTGACAGCAATATCTATCTGGCTACATCAAAAAACCTCAGAGACTGGCAGGTCAATTACAGCCCTGTATTGAGTCCACGCTCAATGAATTTTGATAGTAGATTGGTTGAACCCGGTCCACCACCAATAATAACTGATGAAGGAATACTTCTGTTTTACAACAGTGCAGACTTTTCTGGAATAT